>NZ_JBEXMD010000050.1:0-68113 GCF_040610315.1 Amycolatopsis sp. NPDC004169 | reverse complement strand
GGGGTGATCCCTGCCGTTCCTCATTGCCTCCGGTCGGCCAGCGCCCCTGCCCGGTTGCGGTGGGGCGCTGTGTGCGAGCCCCCGGCGTCCGGCGGGCGAGAAACCTCCGAAGCGGGCTGAACCACCCCGCACCGGCGGCCGTGCTCTGGGTGAGGGCGTCTCGCACACGCCCTCCGGGGTCACCACGACGCAACGATCCGGGCCAGCCTCCGCCCGATCGGGACCGGGTACCCCGGCGAGCGGCCGTCGCGGCAACGGCCACCTCGCGCGGGCCCGTCCGGCATCCCCAGAATCCCGGACGGGCCCGCCCCAGCTGTCGCGGATCTTGTCCGGTTGCCTCACCTGATCAGCGGTCGCCGCCCGCGGGCCCGGGGGCGACGGTGGAGAGATGCGACGTTTCCCGGCCGTGGGCGCGGCCGTCCTGGCGGGCCTCGGACTCCTCACCGCGTCCGGGAGCGCGAACCCCGAGAGCGCGGTCCCGGTCCTCGCGCAGCACGCGGTCGGCGGCTGGGTCGGCACCTGGGCCGCGGCGCCCGCGTCCGCCGTCCCGAACACGCCGGACGGCTACCCGGGCTACTCGATCCGCAACGTCGTGCACACCAGTGCCGGCGGCGGGCGCGCCCGCGTCCACCTGTCGAACGCCTTCGGTGCCGCTCCCCTGACCTTCGGGCACGTCACCGTGGCGGTCCAGGCCACCGGGCCGGACGCCGTGCCGGGCACCCTGCGCTCGCTGACCTTCGGCGGCGCCCCGAGCGTCGTCGTGCCCGCCGGGGCCGAGGCGCTGAGCGATCCGGTGAACCTGCGGGTGCCCGCCGACACCAACCTGCTCGTGACGACGTACGTGCCGGTGAAGTCCGGGCCGGTGACCTACCACCCGGCCGCGGCGCAGACGTCGTACTTCACCCGCGCCGGCGACTTCGCCGCCAGCGAGTCCGGCACCCCGTACACCGAGCAGACATCCGTGTGGCACTACGTTTCCGGTGTCGACGTCCAGGGCGGTGCCGAGGCTTCGATCGTGACGCTCGGCGACTCGATCACCGACGGCGTCGGCTCGGTCTCCGGCGCCAACCACCGCTGGCCGGACTACCTCGCCGACCGCCTGCACGGCCGCTACGGCGTGCTCAACGCGGGCATCAGCGCGAACCGGCTGCTGCTCGACGTGCCCGGTTCCGGCGCCGGCCAGAACGCGCTTTCCCGCTTCGACCGCGACGTGCTCAGCGTCGGCGGCGTGCGGACGATCATCGTACTGGAGGGCATCAACGACATCCAGCAGGACCCCCACCAGACCGACCCGGCCGCGATCACCTCGGCGTACCGCCAGCTGGTCGCGCAGGCGCACGCGCGCGGCATCCGCGTCCTCGGCGGCACGCTCACGCCGTTCAAGGGCTGGCGCGTGTACGACGACACCCTCGAAGCGACCCGCCAGGCGGTGAACAGCTTCATCCGCACCGGCGGGGTCTTCGACGGGGTCGCCGACTTCGACGCGGCCGTGCGCGACCCGGCCGACCCGCTCCGGATGCTCCCGGCCTACGACTCCGGCGACCACCTCCACCCCTGCGACGCCGGCTACGAGCGGATGGCCGCCGCCGTCCGGCTCGACCGGCTCTGATCCCGCGGGATGAACAGGACCGCGACCAGGCTCAGCACCGCCACGGCCACCAGGTACAGCGACACCGAAAGCGAAGTGCCCGTGGCGGTCTGCAGCGCCGTCGCGATCAACGGCGCGAACCCGCCGCCCAGTACCGCACCGACGGCGTAGGAGAACGAAGCCCCGCTGTAGCGGTAGCGCGGCTCGAACAGCTCCGCGAACAACGCCGACTGCGGCCCGTAGGTGGCGCCGAGGCCGATGTTGAGCACGATCACCGCCACGATCAGCCAGGCCGTCGCCTTCGTGTCGACGAGCAGGAAGAACGGGATCGGCCAGACCACCAGGAGCACGGAACCGGCCAGGTACACGGGTTTTCGGCCCACGCGGTCCGACCACGCGGCCGTGACGAGGATGCTCACCAGCCACGTCACGCTGCCGATGATCACCACGACCAGCAGCGTGGTGCGGTTGATCTTCAGCACGGAAGTGCCGTAGGACAACAGGTACGCGAGGAAGATGTAGCCGATCGCGGTGTTGGCGATGAAGCTGCCGGAGGCCACCAGCAGCGCCCGCGGCCGCTCACGCAGCACTTCGACCATCGGACGGCTGCTGCGTTCCTCGGCCTCCCGCAGCCGCGAGAACACCGGGCTCTCCTCGATCCGCAGCCGGATCACCAGGCCGACGCCGACGAGCACGATGCTCGCCAGGAACGGCACCCGCCACCCCCACGCGGCGAACTGCGCGTCGGTGAGCGTGCGGCCGAGGACGAAGAACATCAGCTGCGCCAGGATCAACCCGGCCGGGACGCCGATCTGCGAGAAGGCGCCGTACCGGCCGCGACGGCCCTCGGGCGCGTGCTCGACCGCCATCAGCGCAGCGCCACCCCACTCGCCGCCGGCGCTCAGCCCCTGCAGCAGCCGCAGGACCAGCAGCAGGATCGGCGCCCAGACGCCGATCGCGGAGTACGTCGGCAGCAGCCCGACGCCGACGGTGGCGAAACCCATCAGCAGCAGCGAAAGCACGAGCATGGCCTTGCGGCCGACGCGGTCGCCGAAGTGGCCCCACAGGATCCCGCCGACCGGGCGGGCCAGGAACCCGACGCCGAGCGTCGCGAACGCCGCGAGCGTTCCGGAAGCGGGCGACAGCGGCGTGAAGAACAGCTTGCCGAACACCAGCGCCGTCGCCGTGCTGTAGATGAAGTAGTCGTACCACTCGATGGTGGTCCCCACCGCGCTCGCCACGGCGACCCGCCGCAAGGGCCGGGCCGCGACCGCGCGGCCGCTCACGAGCCGGCTAGTGCGGCTGCGGGGACCAGGTCGTCCACGAGCAGGTCCATCAGCAGCCCGTCGTGCCAGCTGCCGTCCGGACCGCGCTCGTAGGACCGCATCGTGCCGACCGGCCGGAAACCGAGCGAGGAGTACAGCCGGATCGCCACCTCGTTGCCCGCCGCGGGGTCGATCACCAGCCGGTGGTGCCCGCGCACCGTGAACAGGTGCTCGGCCAGCGTGCGGATGGCGTCCGAGCCGAGGCCGCGGCCCTGGAAGTCCGGGTGCACCGCGATGTCGATCCCGGCGTGGCGGTACTGCGGATCGGCCTCCTCGAAGGCCAGTTCGATGCCGATAACGGTGTCGTCGTGCTCGATGGCGTAGGTCGTGGTGCCTTCGTCGGGGTCCAGCAGGTAGGACACCTGGGCGGCCACCGGCTCCTCGGCGTCGGCCCACCAGCGGGCGACCTCGGGGTGCGACAGGATCTCCTCGAACCGGGCGGCGTCCGGGGCGGCGGCTGGCCGCAGCCGGACACGGCTTCCGGTGATCAGGCCGGTCATCGGCCCAGTGTCGCCCGCACGGGCGCCCGCTGTCGAGACCCCGAAAGGACTGCTCAGGGGTCTCGACGCGAGCACACGGGTGGTCAGTCGAGGTTCATCGGGCTGCCCGGCTTGATCGGCGGCAGCTGCGGCGGGTCGAAGTCACCCCGTTCCAGCCGTGCCCAGTCCTCCGGTGTGGGGTCCGGGTAGTACCGCTGCCAGGCGTCGTCGCCGGGCCAGTTGCCGGTGCGGGCCGCGTTGCGGGCTTCGTGCAGCTCGAAGGCGTCGGCGTCGCTCAGCGGGCGGGTCGTCACGTGCCCGGTGTTCCCCACCGTCGCGCCCCCGTCCGGCACGGCCGCGCCCGGCCGCGGGTTGTACCGCATCCCCTCGCCGCCGGTGTGGACGTCGTCCACCATCCGGTGGTAGGAGTCGTCGGCCATGTCCATCCGGTTGCGGATCACCGGATCGGCGTGGTTGCCCTGGAAGCCCGGCTGGTGCGCGTACCCGAGCTGGTTGAGCTGGACCGCGGTGTTGGGGTCGTTGTTCTCGATCGCGGCCCGCTGGTCACGCCGGTAGGTCGGCGCGTTCCAGCCCGAATCGTGCGTGGCGTGGCTGGTGCCGGTGCCCGGGTGGTTGCGGTGGGCCCCGTGTTCCTCGTAGTACGCCCACGCGTTGTTCTCGAGGTCCCGGCCCTCCTTGCGGGGCACCTTGCCGGGGGCGCCGTTGTCGTTCAGCACGTCGAAGCCCGCGGTGTGCTCGGACTGGTGGGTCTTGTTGCCGTCGATCTTGGAGCCGAACTTGTCTTCGAGCCGCTTGCGCTCGAAGTCCTTGTCGCCGTAGCTGCCTTCCGGGTACTTGTGCGCCCGGCGCTTGCCCTTGTTCGGTGCCCCGTTCGGCTTGCTGTACGGGTGGAAGTGGTTCGGCTTCTTGCCGCCACCCCCGCCGCCGCCCGAGCCCGACGCGGCGCACGGGGTCACCTTGCCCAGGCCGAGCGGGTCGATCGACGCCGTCGGGTTGCCGACGTAGGCCAGCGAGTCCGGGTCCGGGGCCAGCCCGAGCGGGTCGTGCGAGACGAACCGCCCGGTTTCCGGGTCGTAGTAGCGGTGCAGGTTGTAGTGCAGCCCGGTCTCCGCGTCGTGGTACTGGCCGGGGAACCGCAGCGGCGTGCCCGCGTGGCCGCCCGCGGAAACCAGCGCGCCCCACAGCGCCGTGTGCTGGTGCCCGGCGAGTGCGCCCGTTTCGTCCAGCAGTTCCGCCGGCGAGCCGACGAGGTCGGTCAGCACGGCGTGGAACCGGTCGGTGCCGTCGCCGAGCACGCGTTCGGTCTGCGCGAGCGGGCGCTCGGCGTCCGGCGCCCAGTCCCAGACGGTGGCCACGAGCGGCCCGCCGGGAACGCCGTGGACCTGTTCGGCGAGCAGGGTGCCGTCCCAGGAGAACTCGACCTGCTCGGCGACGGCGCCGGTGGCGTCCAGCCGCTGCTTGGCGATCCGGCGGCCCACCGCGTCGTACCGGTACTGCCAGACCACGCCCTCGGGCGTGCGGACGGCGGTGAGCCGGTTTTCCGCGCTCCAGTGGTACTCCCAGCGCCGGCCACCCCGCTCCCGCGACACGACGCGGCCTTCGGCGTCGTGGGTGTAGCGGGTCGCGCCGGCCGCGGTGAGCAGCGTCCCGCGGTAACTGCGCGGGCCGCTCGCCTCCGGCGCGCCCGGCCAGTCGGCCGTGGTGATCGCGCCCGCCGGGTCGTAGCCGTAGCTCTCCTGCCAGCGGGCGCCGCGGACGGCCACCACCCGGCCGGCCGGGCCGACCTCGAGGCTGCGGGGCCCGGAGATCAGGTCGGTGACCGTGGCCAGGTACCCGTCGGGCAGGTAGCCGTATTCGCGGCGCTGCACCGTGGCCTCGCCGCGCCGCACGGTCTGCACCGCGAGCTGGCCGGCCGGGGTCCAGGCCTGGTGGAGCTCGGCGGCCACGCCGTAGCGGGTCACCAGCCGGCGTGCGGTTTCGTGGCCGGCGGCGTCGTAGCCGAACTGCAGCGTGCGCCCGCCGGTGGCCAGCGACGTGGCGCGGCCGCGGGCGTCGTAGGCGAACACCGCTTCCGCGCCGGTCGGGGTGCGCCGGTGGGTCCGGCGGCCGAGCGCGTCGTAGGCCGACAGCACGGCCCGGCCGTTCACCGACTCGCTGACCACCCGGCCCAGCGCGTCGTAGGCGAACCGGAGCTCGCTGTGCGCGTTGCGGGCCAGGACGACGCGGTCGGCCGCGTCGTAAGCGAATTCGGCGACCTCGTCGCCGCTGCGGCGCCGGACCACCCGGCCGAGGGCGTCCCGCTCCAGCGCGATCGTCTGCCCCGCGCCGTTGCCGCGCAGGATCAGCCGGCCCGCGGCGTCGTAGGCGTAGTGCAGGGACCGGCCGTTGTAGTCGACCTCCCGGACGAGCCGGCCCGCCGGGTCGTACTCGTAGCGCCAGACCAGCCCGGCCTCGTTGGTGACCGACGTCAGCCGCAGCTCGGTGTCGTAGCCGTAGCGCAGGACGCCGCCGTCCGGGCGCTGCTCGCTGACCGGCAGGTCGAACTGGGCGTAGGAGATCCGGCTGACGCCGCCGCGCGGGTCGGTCCGCTCGTCGGTGTGGCCCACCGCCGTCGAACCGAAGCGGTGCACGGCGCCGTCCGCGTCCACCTGCTCGACCAGGTCGCCTGCCGCGTTGTGGACGGTCCGCGTCGTCGCGCCGGTGGGATCGGTGACGCTCGCGAGCCGGCCGAGGGAGTCGTAGGAGTAGCGGGTCACCGCCCCGTCCGGCTCGGTGATCGCGACCGGCAGCCCGGCCGCGTTCGCCTCGAACCGGGTGACGCCGCCGAGGGCGTCGGTCACCGTGGCCATCGTGCCGGTGACCTCGTCGTAGGTGTAGCTCGTCGCGGCCCCGGTCGGGTCGATGTCGCGGACCAGGCGGCCGCGCTCGTCGTGCTCGTAGCGCCAGACGGCGCCGTCGGGCCCGGTGACCGAGGCGGGGCGGCCGCCCGCGTCGTACTCGGTGACCATCCGGGTGCCGTCGGCGCGGACCACGGTGGTCACGTTGCCCGCCGCGTCGCGTTCCCAGCGGGTGACGTGCCCGAGCTCGTCGGTGCGCGCGATCTCCCGGCCGAAGCGGTCCAGCTCGGTGCTGGTGGTGCCGCCGAGCGGGTCGGTCCGGCCGATCACCCGCAGCCGCTCGTCGAGGCGGTAGCGGGTGACGGCGCCGAGCGAGTCGGTGACCGTGGTCAGCCCGGGCTCGTAGGACAGCGAGGCGTCGAGGTAGCCCTCGGCGCCGCGGGCCTGCACGCACCGGCCTTCGGAGTCGTGGGAGTAGCCGTACCAGCGGCCGTTGACGTCCTCCCAGCGGACGATCCGGCCGTCGGCGTCGTAGGTGAACCGTTGCGGGGTCCCGACCGCGTCGGTGACCTCGACCAGCCGCCGTCGCTCGTCGTAGCGGTATTCGGCCAGCGGCAGGGGTTCCCCCGCCACACGCACGGCGGTGATCAGCCCGTCGGCCGAGTCGAGCTCGAGGTGGTAGCCGCCGGAGTGCTCGATCGCCACCGGCACGCCGTCGCGGTGCCGGACGACGACCCGGTTGCCCGCGCCGTCGACGAGCGCGCGCAGCGGCAGGGTGGTCTCCCCCGGCTTGGCGGCGAAGTAGCGCATCCGGTCGTGCTGCGGGGCACCGACGACGAAGCCGTGGCGCACCCGGCGCAGTGCCAGGTACGGGCCGTGCTCGGGCAGCACCGGCTCGATGCCGCGGGGCACCGGGTAGCGCAGGATCGTGCCGTCGGACAGGGCGAGGTGCAGGCCGTCCGGCTCCACCTCGATCCGTTCGTCCACTGTGGACGTCCACGTGGGACCGAAGCTGCGGCCCGCGCGGTAGCTCGACAGGTGCGTCCGGCCGAACTCCAGCGGCAGCGCGCCGGGCAGCTCGACGTCCGTCTGCTCCAGCAGCACGGCGCCGGTGGCGACGTCGATCGGGTCGCCGCACAGGGACCGGTCCGCGGCCGGGGTCGTGTGCTCGTCCGGCTTCGGGTTGTTGTCCTTGATCTTCGGCGGGGTGTCCGGCCCCTTGCCGGCACCGGACGGCGTGGTGCCGCCGTCGGGGCCCTTCGACGCCGGGGGCGGTGTCGGGTCCGGGGACTTCGGGGTCTCGTCCGGTCCCTTCGAGGTGGGCGGCGGGTCCGTCTTCGGCGGCGTGTCCGTGCCGCCCTTGGCCCCGGAGGGCGTCGTGCCGCCATCGCCGTGCGCGCCCGACGGGGTCGTGTTGCCGTCGCCGCCCTTCGGCGGCGGATCGGTCTTCGGCGGCGGTGCGTCCGGGCCGCCCTTGCCGTGGGGCCCACCGATGTCCTTCGGGCCGCTCCTGATGTCCGCGTGCTTCGGCGGCGGCGCGGTCTTGCCCGGCTTGATGTTCTTCAACGCCTTCGCCGCGTCCCCGAACAGGTCCCCGGCCCGTTTCAACAGCGGGATCAGCGCCTTCAACGCCGTCACCAGCCGCTTCACCAGATCGGCGATCTTCGACGCGGTCTTGGCGACCGCGTTGATCACCTGCGGCACCACCCACGCCATCCCGATGCCCAGGGTGAACACCACCTGCAGCGCCCAGCTGATCAGGTGCCCGACCAGCTCCGCGATGATGTCCCGCACCAGCGCCCGCACCGCCGCGACGACCTCACCGGCCGTCTTGACCCCGCTGGACGCGCCCTCACAGCCCTTCTGCGCGGTCTCCAGCAACGTCACGGTGTCCTGCGCCCGCTGCCGGTAGGTGTCCGCGGCAGCGCCGGTCCAGGAGGCGGTGTCGGCCTTGACCATCCCGGTCAGGTCCTCGCCGACGCTGCCCAGCTCGGTCGCGATGTTCTTCCACGTCTCCGACTGCGCCGCGATCTCATCGGCGTTGCCGGTCAGCCCGTTCAACGCCTCCTTCAACGGGCCGACGTGCTCGATCAGCCAGCCGACCCCGGCGGCGAGGATCGCCCCGAAGGGGTCCATCGCCATCGACAGCGCGTCCAGCGCCGTGCCGACCGCTCCCATCGCGACCGACGCCCAGTCGCCGCTTTCGATGGCCGACTTCAGATCGTTCGCCGACTCCAGCAGCGAAATGCCCGAATACGCCTTGGTGGAATCCTTGGTCTCGGCGACCAACGGGTTCACCACGGATTGTTGTCCTCATCGTCGGAGTGGGTGCGCCGCCGCGGCGGCTGCGGGGTCCCGGGAGCGGGCGGGGTGGCCGCGCCACCCTGCGGGGCCGGCGGCACCGGCGCGGGCGGTGTGACGGGCGGCTGCTCGTCCGGCTCGTCCGGGTCGGGGAACCGCCCGCGCAGGTTGTCGAGCAGCAGGCTGCGGGTTTCGCGGTCCTCGTCGCCGAGCTTCTCGGCCATCACGCCGGCGACGCGTTCGGCGATGCCGGACTGCGCCCGGCGCATCGTCGTCAGGATCTGCCGCGAGAGCTCGTCGAGGGGGAACGACTTGACCTTGTTCGAGAACGTGAGGTCGGTGACGGTGCCGTCGGCGCCGACGGTCACGCTGACCGCGCCGTCGGAGCTGGTCGCGGTCAGCCGCAGCCGCTCGGTCTCCTCCTGCGCCGCCTGGTAGCGCTGGGCCTTCGCGGCGAACCCGGCCGCCCAGTCGTCCATCCGGCGGATCGCCTCGTCCGGGTCCTGCATCAGGCCGCCGATGCCGTTGGGACCGGTCATGACCGCACCTTCACTTCCGCCGACCTCGGCGCCGAGGCGAGCTGACGCTCGAACGGCTGCGCGTTGCCCTCTTCGCCTTCCCGGTAGGCCTTCGCGGCCGCCGTGACGTTGTCCGCCAGGCCGCGCACCCCTTCGCCGGACGCCGTCAGCGCGTCCTTCGCCTGCTCGTTGGTGGGCCGGATGATCGGCGGGAGGAACGCGCAGAGCAGCCCGTAGGCGTGGTCCGACATCGCCGTGTCCGCCGCCGAGCTCGCCGTGTTGAGCCGGTCGACCAGGCTCTCGACGTGACTCGCGTGCGCGACCAGGTCGTCCGGTTCGACCTCGAAACCGGGAGCCGTCATGACCGTCACTTCCAATCCTGGTTCTTCCAGTCACCGATCACCGGCGGCGCGACCGCCTGCTCGCCCGCGAAGAAGTTCGGGTCGTCGCTTTCGAGGTAATCGGCCGACTTGTGTTCCTTGTCGTCTTCCTTCTTGCCGCCCTTGCCGGCGCCCATGGCGCCCATGCCGGGGGCACCCGCGGCACCGGCCGCGCCGCGGCCCGACATCGCGTTGCGCGCCGCCGCCGCTTCGGCTTCCGCGGCCGCACCGGAGGCGGCGCCGCCGCTGAGATTGCCCGCACCGCGCAGGCCCGCACCACCGGCGCCCGAGCCACCGGCTCCGGAGCCGCCGATCCCGCCGAGCGAGCCGCCGCCGGCGCCACCGCCGCCGGGGATGCCGCCGAGCCTGCTGGCGATGCTTTCGCCGTTGATCCCGCCGCCGCGGCCGATGGTCGGCAGCTTGCCCCCGGGGATGCCGCCGGGGCCGGTGCCGGTGCCGCCGCCGAGGGGCAGGCCGGTGATCGGGTCGATGCCGGACGGGGTGAACCCGGGGATCGGGCTGCCGCCGCGGACGGTGCCGCCGCCCCCGCCGGAGACGTCCGGGATGTTCGGGATCGACGGCGGGGTGTAGCCGCTGCCGCCGCCGGAGCCACCGCCGGGGATGCCGGAAGGGCTGAAGCCGGACGTCGTCGTCGAGTCGCCCGAGTGCGGGAGCGAGGAGCCGGGGATGCCGGCGCCGGTGAAGTTGCCGCCGGTGATGCCGTCGGGGGTCTCGAAGTTCGGCGGGGTGAAGCCCGCGCCGCCGGCACCGCCTCCGCCGGGGATGCCGGCGCCCGAAAAGCCCGAGCCGCCGCCGGGAATGCCGGCGCCCGAGAAGCCGGAGCCACCGGAACTGCCGTCACCCGGGATGCCGGCACCGGAGAAGCCCGAGCCACCGTTGCCCGAACCGCCTCCGGGGATGCCGGCGCCGCCCGCACCACCGGCACCGGAGCCGTCCAGGCCCGCCGCGTTCACGTCGAGCGGGGTCCTCGGCGTCAGGCCGTCCATCGCGGTCCGTGCCGCCAGCGGCTCCGCACCGCCCGCTCCGGCGCCGCCCCTGGCGACGACGTTCTGCCGGGTCGCGGTCGCGGTGGGCAGCTTCGGCGGGGCCGGGAACCGCGGGGTCGCGACGGCAGCGCCGATGGTCTCGTCGTACTGGGTCAGGATCTGCGCGGCGTGCTCCCGCGCGGCCTGCTGCGCCCGGTAGGTCTGCATGGCCTCGCCCGCCGCGGCCGCGTACTGCACCGGGTCGGTCATCGACATCAGGCGCTGGTTGGTCGACTGCAGGTCGAACTGCACCGGCGGGTTCGCGGCCATCTGCCGCTGGGTCTCGTTGAGCGCCTGGGAGTGGATTTCCTGCTGCCGTCCGGAGAGGGTGGCGCCCTGCGCGGTCGCGCCCAGCCACTTGCCGACGCCGGCGAGGTGTTCGCGGACGGCGTCACCGGCGCCACCCTGCCAGTTGCTGGTGCTCGCGTTGATCGCGTCGGCGAGGGTCTTCTGGTGGGTGCCGAGGTCGTTGCCGACGCGGACCCACTCCTCCGAGGTTTCCGCGACGGTCGCCGGGTTGGCGTCCAGCGTGATGGCCTCGTTCATCTGCTCGTGGCTGGCGTTGTCCCACAGCGTGCGCGGCGCCCCGCCGGTCTCGCGCATGGTGAGCCCCTCGTCGAGGCCGTGCTTGGCGTCGTCGAGGTGCTGCTGGTAGAGCTCCTGGATCTTCCGGTCGCGCAGCACCGGGTCGACGGCCGGGCCGAGCCAGCCGGCCCGGATCTCGTCGTCGATCTGCCGGGTGGCCATCTCGCGGATCTCGTCACCCGAGGGCGAGTTGTCCGTCTTCAACGGCCCGACGTAGTACTTCGACGACGAATCGGCGGTCACGTCGTAGAGCGGACTGCGCGGGTCGTAGTCCGGCGACGACGGGTCCGAGACGGACTCGGCGGTGGGTGCCACGGTCTCCCTCAGCTCTGGTCGGCGGCCGGGAGCGAGGTCAACGTCTTCTGCGTCGTCTCTTCCCGGGACTTGTAGTTCTTCTTGGCCAGCTTGATGGCTTCGATGTAGGTCGGGAACTCCTGCCGCGCGGCCTGCAGCTGGGTGACCAGGCCGTGGTCGTCGGCGGCGGTGCTCACCATGTGCGCGGAGACCCACTGCCCGGCGGCGGTCCGGCCCATCGCCGGCGCGTCGTGCAGCCGCTGCAGGTTCGCCCAGCGCTGCTCGAGCGACTCCAGCACGCCCTCCAGGGCTTCGATGAGCTGGTTGCCCGTGGTGTCGTCGATGGCGAAGCCGCCGGTCTGGGCGAGCCGCTTCAGCTGCGCCCCGGCGAGCCCGACCCGCAGGGCGGCCACCGCCTTGGTCTCGGGCGTGGTGGCGCTCTGCAGCTGCATGGTGGCCTGGATGGCCTGGGCCGCCGCGGCGGTCTCTTCCGTCGTCATCGTGACTGTTCCTCCCCGGTCAGTAGACGGCTGCGATCGCGTCCCGGATGGCCCGCGCCAGGTCGGCCCGCCCGGCGGGCACGTATTCCGCGGTCAGTTCGCCGCCCTCGCCGCTGCGGGTGTGCACCAGGTAGCGGCCGTCGGCGGTGTCGAGCCAGCTCAGCGGTTCACCGGAGAGCCGTTCCCCCCGCCGTCCCTGTGCGCTGACGGCGATGTGTCCCCCGCCGAGCCGGGGTTCGGCCAGCACCCGTTCGAGGACGGCGACATCGGACGGCTTCTCGGCCGGCGGCCGTCGTCCCGGCCGGACGACGGCTTTGACCTCGATCATCCCGAAGGCGTCGGTTTCTTCTTCGTCGAACTCGGCTTCCGCGATCCGCTTGGCGGCCATGGCGGAAACCTCCCGCCCGGCAGCCCGGTGCACGACGTGCCGCCCGGTGGTGGCGGCCGGAGCGGGCGGCAGCACGCCGGTGACGACCTCGACGAGCTCTTCGTCGGCGAACAGCGAGAACAGCAGCTCGTCGGAGTCCGGGGCCTGCGTGATCCCGAGCGCCTGCGCGCCGTCGCTGACCACGAGCACGGCGACATCGGCCCCGAGCCCGTCGATCCCGCTGACGGCGACGGAGATCCGCGGGTCGGCGAGCAGCTCGAACGCGGTCCGGACGCCGGGGTGCAACTCACCGGAAACGGACAACCGCCGCTCTTCGAGCGCGTCGTAGACCTGCCGCGCGATGTGCACGAACCGCACGGGGTCGGAAGGCAGGTTCCCGGCCCGGAGCGGGTACCGCCGGACATCGCCCCCGGTGGCCCGTCCGACGACGAGCGCTTCGAAGACCTCGAGGACGAACTCGAACCGCTCCGCCATTTCCCCTCGCCGGATCCTTTTCGTCAAACCTTCAAGCAAGTTCCTGAACTGAACATTAGCAGTGCGGCGCGAGTGGGCGTCGGCACCGCCACCCGGATGCCCGAAAGACCACGATCCCCTGGACCAGGCGGGCAAGGAGCGGTTGTCGCCCGAAGGAGTGA
This sequence comes from Amycolatopsis sp. NPDC004169, assembly GCF_040610315.1. Taxonomy (NCBI): domain Bacteria; kingdom Bacillati; phylum Actinomycetota; class Actinomycetes; order Pseudonocardiales; family Pseudonocardiaceae; genus Amycolatopsis; species Amycolatopsis sp. NPDC004169. Next base: position 55,216 of record NZ_JBEXMD010000050.1, on the reverse strand, counting down.
CGAAGGACGGATTCGGCCCGCGCGGCGGTTACCGCGCGGGTCCGCCTCGCCGTCCGGACCTGCGCTAAACCGCAGGAAGCCGCCGGGCCCGCTCGATATCGGGTCCCCGGTAAAGCCGCTCGGGAATCGAAGCCAACGTGGACGGGTGCACCTGGGCACCCAGCCCGTAGAACTTCTGGAAACTCATGATGAGGGGCCGCCAGGCGTCCGGGTCGATGCGGTCCTCGGTGCCGGCCATCCGGACCGACTCGTGCACGAGCACCCGCTGCACGCGCACCTCGAACGCGACGACTCCCCCGTCGTCGCCCACCGGGTGCACGGCCTCGACGACCACCTCCATCGCCACCGGGCACTCCGCGACCCGGGGCGGCGCCACCGTCGAAGAAGCGACCGGGGTCAGCCCGGCGCGCCCGAACTTGTCCGCCACGTGGAAGTACCCCCGCGCGAGCTTGCCCGCCGGCACCGGATCCGAGCCGGTCGTCAACGCCAGCCGGTCGACCGCGGGGGCCATCGACTCCGACGGCAGGTTCAGCACCCCTTCCCGGGTCCGCAGCAGGTTCTGCGCGGTCCGGGACCGCACGCCCAGCCCGAGCACCGCCCGCCACCCGAGCCAGAACGCCGAGGACATCGGCGCCAGATTGGCCGAACCGTCTTCGTTGGTACTGGAAACCAGCACCACCGGCGTACCGAAATACAGGATTCCCGGCTCGATGGCCGTGTGCGCACCACTGTTCACCCGGTCGATCCTGCCGTCCACACGGGACGCCGGGCTGGCGGGAATCGGCCGTCACGATCAGCGAAGACGCCGGGCGGCGCCGCCCGGCGGCGCCGCCCGGAAATTCAGTGAAGCGCCTGCGTCAGCGCGCGCCGGGTCAGGACCCGGGCCAGGTGGCGGCGGTACTCCGCCGTCGCGTGCGGCTCGTCCGGCGGGTTCGTCCCCTCCGCCGCCAGCGCGGCCGCTTCCTCGACCGACGCCCCCGCCGCCAGCGCCTCCTCCGTGGCCGTGGCCCGCAGGGGGACCCCGCCCATGTTCACGAGGCCGACGCGGCCGCCCACCACCGTCACCCCGACCATCGCCCAGTCGATCGCGCGGCGGGTGAACTTCCGGAATCCCCAGCCCTGGCCCGTCTGGGCCGGGAGGCGGATCTCCGTCAGCAGTTCGGCAGGCTCCAGCGGTGTCGTGAACGGGCCGAGGAAGAACTCCGCCGCGGGAATGCGGCGCTCCCCCGACGGCCCCCGCGCCACCAGGACCGCGTCCGAGGCCAGGACCGCCGCCGGGAGGTCGGCCGCGGCGTCCGCGTGGACCAGGGAACCGCCGATCGTGCCGCGGTGGCGGACCTGGCGGTCGCCCACCTCGCCGGACACGTGCGCCAGCAGGGGCGCGTGCTCCAGCAGCACCGGGTCGCGCACCAGCGCGCTGTACCGGGACAGCGCGCCGATGACGACCTCGTCGCCGTCGAGGCGGACGTACCGCAGCTCGTCGAGCGGGCCGATGTCCACCAGGTACTCCGGCGCGGCCAGACGCAGCTTCATCAGCGGCAGCAGGGAATGGCCGCCGGCGAGGACCTTGGCGTCGTCGCCGTGCGCAGCGAGCAGCGTCAGCGCCTCGTCCACTGTGGACGCCCGCAGGTACTGGAACGAAGCGGGGATCACCGGTCCACCTCCTGCCCCGAAGCGCCGATCACCGCGCTGACGATGTTGTGGTAGCCGGTGCAGCGGCACAGGTTGCCCTCGAGCCCGGCCCGGACCTCGTCGCGCGTCGGCTTCGGGTTGTCGGCCAGCAGGGACACCGACGCCATGATCATGCCCGGCGTGCAGAACCCGCACTGCAGGCCGTGCTGCTCCTGGAACGCCTGCTGCACCGGGTGCAGTTCACCGTCCGAAGAGGACAAACCCTCGACCGTCGTGACGGCGTGGCCGTCGGCCTGCGCGGCCAACACCGTGCACGACTTCACCGACTCGCCGTCGAGCAGCACCGTGCAGGCGCCGCAGGACGTCGTGTCGCAGCCGACGTTCGTGCCCGTCAGGCCGGCCGTGTCGCGCAGGAAGTGCACCAGGAGCGTCCGGTCCGGCACCTCCTCGGTCAGCGACCGCCCGTTGACCTCGATCGAGACCTTCACTCCGCGCTTCCCTTCCGAGCTTCTTCCAGTGCGGCCCAGACCCGGATCGGCGTCGTGGGCATGTCCAGGTGCTTGACACCGCGGGCCGAGAGCGCGTCCACCACCGCGTTGTGCACCGCCGGCGTCGACCCGATCGTCGCCGCCTCGCCGATCCCCTTGACGCCCAGCAGGTTCCGGTCGGTCGGGGTGGCCATGTCGACCAGCTCGAAGTCCGGCAGCTCGGCGGCGGTGACGAACGAGTAGTCCGCCAGCGTCGCGGTCGTCGGGTTGCCGTCCTCGTCGTAGGTGACGACCTCCATCAGCGCCTGCGCCGCGCCCTGCCCGAGCCCGCCGTGGCGCTGGCCGCGGAAGGTGAGCGGGTTGACGATCGGGCCGGCGTCGTCGACCGCGACGATCCGGCGCAGCTCGACCTTGCCGGTCTCGGTGTCGACCTCGACGACGGCCAGGTGCGCGCCGAACGGGAACGTCGGCTTGCCACCGCCGAACCAGACGTCGGCCGACAGCCTGCCCTCGTCGGCCGCCTCGGCGACCTGCGCCCAGCTGAGCACCGTGCTCGACGGCGCGCCGCGGACCTGCCAGACCCCGCGCTCGGCGTCCAGCTCGAGGTCGTCCGGCGCCGCTTCGAGCAGGTCGGCCGCCAGCTCGCGGGCCTGCGTGATGACCTCGTCGGCCGCTTGCCGGATCGCCGAGCCGCCCAGCTGCAGCGACCGCGAGCCGAACGTACCGACCGCCTTCGGCACCTCGTCGGTGTCGCCGTGCCGGACGGTGATCTTGTCGAGGGGGACGCCGAGCTGGTCGGACAGCAGCATCGCCAGCGACGTGCCGAGCCCCTGCCCGTGCGGCGAGCTGCCGGTCCAGGCGACGACCGAGCCGTCGGGGTGGATGTCGACGCGGCCGCTCTCGCCGCCGCCGTCGCCGCCGGTGATCTCGACGTAGGCCGCGATGCCCAGGCCCAGCTCGACCGGGTCGCCCGCCTCGCGGCGGCGCCGCTGCTCGGCGCGCAGGTCCGCGTAGCCGGCCGCGTCCAGTGCTTTCTCCAGCGCCGCCGCGTACTCGCCGGTGTCGTAGGACGCCCCGGTCGGCGACTGGTACGGGAACTCGTCCGGCCGGATGAAGTTCTTCCGGCGGACCTCGGCCGGGTCCAGCCCGATCTCGGCGGCGAAGCGGTCCATCGCCCGTTCGACGGCGGCCGTCGCCTCCGGGCGCCCGGCACCGCGGTAGGCCCCGATCGGCGTGGTCGTGGTGACGACCGCGCGGCTGCGGGTCTCGACCCGGGGGAACCGGTAGACGCCGATGGCCATGAGCTCGGTCAGCGTCGGCAGCAGCAGCATCCGCGGGTACGCGCCCGAGTCCTGGACGACGTCGAGGCGGTAGGCCAGCACCGTGCCGTCGCGTTTCCCGCCGATGGTGACGGTGTTGCGCTGCGCGCGGCCGTGCGTCATGGCCGTGAGGTTCTCGGTGCGCGACTCGACCCAGCGCACGCCGCGCCCGAGCTGCTTGGCGGCCCAGCCGAGCACGGTGGCCTCCGGGTCGGCGCCGATCTTCGCGCCGAACCCGCCGCCGACGTCCGGCGCGATCACCCGCACCGACTCCTCGCCGACGCCGAGGCCCCCGGCCAGCTGGCTGCGGGCCATCTGGGCGTTCTGCGTGGACAGCCAGGCGGTCAGCCTGCCGTCCTCGCCCCACACGCAGGAGGCGCCGCGCACTTCGAGCGGCGCGGGCGCGACCCGCTGGTTCAGGATGGTCTGGGTGACGACGACGTCGCAGTCTTCGAAGATCGCGTCGTCGAACTCCGCCGCGCCCTTGACCTGCACGACGTTGCTGTCCCGGTCGGGGAACAGCAGCGTCTCGCCCGCCAGGGCCGCGTCGATCGTGGCGACGGCCTCCAGCGGCTCGTAGTCCACATCGACCAGCTCGGCCGCGTCGGCCAGCTGGTAGCGCTCTTCGGTCACGACCAGCGCGACCGGCTCGCCGACGTAACGCACCACTTCGCCCGCCAGCCACGGTTCCCGCACCGGCCCGGCCGGGTGCGGGGCGAGGCCCAGGTCGGCCGCGGTGAACACGCCGAGCACGCCCGGCGCCTCCTTCGCCGCGCTCACGTCGATGCCGCCGATCCGCGCGTGCGCGATCGGACTTCGGACGAACGCCGCGTGCGCGGCCCCGGAAAGCGCTTCCGCCCGCAGATCGTCCACGTACGTGCCGCCCGTGGTGATCAGGCTCCGGTCTTCCCGGCGGACCACCCTGGTCCCGACAATGCTCATCTGGTCTCCTGCTCGCCGATACCCGCCCGATCATGCCCGCACGGCGAGGACGATCGCCAGGCCCAGACCGCCGATTCCGATGCCGATCCGCAGCGGCGTCGCCGGCAGCCGGCGCACGAGCGCCGACCCCAGCCACGACCCGCCGAGCGAGCCGAGGCAGACGGCGAGCGCGGCAGGCCAGACGACCTTGCCGGTGACCGCGAAGACGATCGCGGCGAGCAGGTTGGCCGAGCCGGTGACCAGATTCTTCGCCGCGTTGGTCCGGGCGAGCGGCTGGCTCCAGACGGTGACCAGCAGCGCGAGCATGAGCACGCCGGCGGCGGCGCCGAAGTAGCCGCCGTAGATGCCGATCAGGAAGGCCAGCACGCCGGTCACCGGGCTGAGGCCGTGGTGCTCGGCGCCCTCGGCCAGCCGGCGCAGCCGCGGCCCGGCCATCAGCACCAGCGACGCCCCGCCGATCAGCCACGGCACGATGACGGTGAACGCGTCCGACGGGGTCAGCAGCAGGATCAGGCCGCCGCAGGCGCCGCCGACGGTGGTGATGGCGCAGAGCGGGAGCAGCCGCTGCCGCTGCCCGGCCAGCTCGGGGCGGGCCCCCGCCGCGGCACCGGCGGTGGTGCCGAGCATGGCGACGGTGTTGGTGACGTTCGCGGTCACCGGCGGCAGCCCGGCGGCGAGCAGCGCGGGGTAGGACACCAGCGACGCGAGCCCGGCGGTCGCCCCGGTCAGGCCGGCCCCGACGCCGGCCAGCACGAGCAGGAGCAGCACCCACGGGTCGGTGATCACGTTGTCATCAGATCACGCCGCCCCGGCTGTCGATCCGGGCCGCCGCCGTTCGTATGGGCCGTGACACCACCGGCAACCGGAAGGACACCCCGATGCGTTCGATCTCGGTCACGATGAGCGTCACCCTCGACGGCGTCGTGCAGGGCCTCGGCCGCCCCGGCGAAGACACCCGCGGCGGCTTCGCCCACGGCGGGTGGGGCACCCGCTACCAGGACGAAGTCATGGCCCGGGAGATGGGCCGGGGCATGAGCCGCCCGGGCGACATGCTGTTCGGCCGCCGCACCTGGCAGGACTTCACCACCGCCTGGAGCGGGCGGACCGACGGGAACCCGTTCACCACGCACCTGAACGCCGCCACCAAGTACGTCGCTTCGACCACCCTCGACGACGCCGGCGCCTGGGAGAACTCGGTGCTGCTGCGAGGCGACGCGGTGGACGCGGTGGCCGCGCTGAAGGCCGGGCCCGGGCGGGACCTGTCGGTCATCGGCAGTGCATCGCTGGTGCGGGCCCTGCACGCCGCCGGCCTGGTCGACCGGTACACCCTGCTGATCCACCCGCTCACCCTCGGCACTGGCGCCCGGCTGTTCGGCGACGGCCCGCTGACGGAGTTCGTCCTCACCGGCTGCGTCCCGACGACCCGGGGCGTGCTGATCGCGCACTACGACCGGCGCGTGTAGGGCGTTATACGGATGGTCCGACGGTGTTTGTCCAAAACCGGACGGGATCCGCCGCCGGGGTTGCCGGGTCCGGCGACGGCATCCCAGAATCCGCGCTGACAAGGTTGTCAGCGAGCGGAGGCCGGGGCATGGGCGAGCTGGACCGGCGGCAGGCGCTCCGCCTGCTGGGCGCGGGCGGAGCGGCGGCCGCGCTGGCCTCGGGCCTGCTCCCCGGCCTCGCCCGGGCGGCGGGCGGCGGGCCGCCGGACGCCGTCGCCGCGACCTACCTGCGCGTGCTGCTGCGCCACACGCGCTGGGCGGAGCAGCAGTTCGACCCGGTCGCCGGCACCTACCCGGCCCGGGACTTCACCTTCGCCGTCGTCCTCGGGAACGCCGTCCTGCTCACCCGAGCCGGCTACGACGCCACGATCGCCGGGGTGGACCGCGAGACGCTGCGCGGGCACACGCTCGCCACGATCCGCCGCTTCGCCGCGTCGAACCGGCTGGCCGGCGGGTCGGAGTGGGGCCGGAAGCTGTTCTTCGACACCACGTTCCAGTCGTACTTCGTGCTCGCCGCCCGTCTCCTGTGGACGGACCTCGACGACACCACCCGGCAGCACGTCGAGCGCATCACCACCGGGCAGGCCGGCTACACCACCGCACTCGGCACCGGCGACGACCCGGACTCGGGCAGCTGGACCCCGCACGGCCTGCTCGGCGGCCACGTCGGCGACACGAAGCTCGAAGAGATGGGCGTCTACGCCCAGTCGCTGGCCCCCGCGCTCGCCTGGGCGCCGGCGGACCCGCAGGCGGACGGGTGGCGAGCGGCCTTCGGTGCCTGGAGCCGCAACGAGGCCGGGCTGCCCGCCGCCGACCTGGCCAACCCGCGGCTCGTCGACGGCCGTCCGGTCAGCGCGAACACCGCAACGAACCTCCACGACACCTTCCTCGTCGAAAACCACGGTTCGTTCGGCCCGCACTACCAGGAAGAACTGTGGCGCACCTCCGGCCGCAACGCGATGCACTTCCTCGCCGCGGGAACGCCGCTGCCGGAGGTGCTCACCGCGCAGCCGAACGGCGAACTGCTCTGGCGCACGATGCTGCTGATGACCAGCGACGCGGGCGAGCCGCTGATGCCGATGGTCGCCGACCGCGAGCACCTCTACGGCCGGGACGTCATCCCGCTGGCCTTCCGCGCCCAGGTGCTCGGCGACCGGCACGCCGCGTACGCCGAAGCGCAGCTGGCCGCGCGGCTCGAGCCGTACCAGGCCTACGCACCCGCCGACCGGATCACCAAGTTCTCCGGCGAACCGAAGTACGAGCCGGAAGCCCGCGCCGAACTCGCCATCAGCTACCTGCTGCACGAGTGGCGCGCCGCGCACGGCGGCCCGGTCGCGCCCGTGAGCGGGCGCGAGTTCGACACCCACGCCGCCGGGGTCGCGGACTTCGGTGCCGGGCCGGGCCTGCTGGCCCACCGCTCCCCCGGCGCCTGGGCGGGCACGGTCAGCAAGCCGGGCTTCGTCAAGTTCGCCTGGCAGCCACACCACGACGACTGGCTGTTCGTGCTCGGCGGCGCCAACCCGATGCTGCTGCCCGCCACGGACTTCGCGGTGCGGGAGCGGCACGCCACGACGTACGCGAAGGTGCGCGACGGCTTCGACGGCACGGTCGGCGTCCTCCGCTTCGACACCGGGTACGCCGCTTTCGCCACCCTTCCCACCGGCGCCGCCGTCTACGCCAGCACCGGCGTCGCCGAAAGCGAAGGCATCCTGGACGTCCACAACCTGGCCATGCCCGGCGTGCCCGGCCTCGACGGCGACCGCACCTACACCGCCGCCGAAGGCACCGTGACGATCGAGGCCCGGGCCGCGGCCACCGGCGCCCGGACCGACGACCTGGTGTTCGGCCCGGTCACCGCCCGCCACGTCCGCATGCTCGGCGTCCGGCCGGACCCGCAGTACGGCTACTCGCTCTGGTCCTTCGAGGTCCGTGACGGCGACGGCCCGGACCTCGCGCGGGCCGGAACCGCGTCGGCGTCGTCGGCGAGCGCCGGCAAGGAGGCCGGATACGCCGTCGACGGCAACGCCGGCACCCGCTGGGCGGTGTCCACATCGGACCGGCCGCGCGCCGACAGCTGGTTCGCCGTCGACCTCGGCGCACCGCGGGAGTTCGACCGCGTCCGGCTGAGCTGGGAGGCCGCCGCCGGGCGCAAGTACCGCATCGAGACGTCGCCGGACGGCGCGACCTGGACGACCGCGGCGACCTACCCGGTGCCCGCGCTCACCAGTACCCACGGCCGGCTCGACATCGACGGCCGGGCCGGGATCACCGTGGCGGGCCCGAACCCGCTCACCGTCGCCGGTGACCGCGTCACGCTTTCCGACGGCCCCGCCGCCGCCTTCGTCGCCGAGCTGCGGCCCGGCCCGCCGCTCCCGTCCGGCCGGATCCCGACCGGCGCCACCGCGGTCGAGGCCACTGTCACCGACGGTTTCCTCGTGCTGCTCAACCTCTCCGCCACCGCGGCGACCGGCACGGTGTCCCTCCCGGGATACCGGGTTCACCGCGGCGAGCAGACCCTGACCGGGACCGGCACCGAGTACGTCTGGTCCCTCGCCCCGGCGGAGGGCCGCATCGAACCGCCGCGGTTCACCGTGCGCGGCCCGGCCGGGCTGAAGGCGGTCGTCCGCGACGCGAGCCGGGTCGACCTCACCGCGCCGGCCGGACTGCTGCCGGTGCTCGTCACCGTGACCCCCGACGGCGGTCGCGCGCGAACGGTGCTGGTGCCGCCGCGGCGGACCGTGCCGGTCGTCTTCGGTGAACTCCGCCCGTACCCGCTGGCCGACCGCGCCCTCGGCCGGACCACCTTCCCCGCCGATCCCCTGCCGCCGGGGATGTCGAGCCCCGCGGCGGCCGTCGACGACGATCCGGCGACGGCCTGGCGGCCGGGCCCGGACGGCCGGATGGTCGTCGATCTCGGGTCGGTGCTGGAGGTGGCCGCGGTCGAGCTCGGGTGGACCCGCGGCCGCGTGCCCGCCGCGACCGTCGAAACCAGCGTCGACGGCGTCACCTACGCCGCGGCGGACACCGGGACCGCCCGGTACGTGGCGGTCCGGACGCGCTGGAAACCCGGCGACGCGAGCCTCACGCGGTTGTCGGTTCGCACTTGATCGATCTCGGACCCCGCGCGGCGGGCCCGCGGGCGAGTACCTTGACACACGGAGCTCTCCACCGCCCGATCGGGAGGACGGATGCGCGTCACGATCGCCGAAGTCGCCCGCCGCGCCCGGGTGAGCAAGACGACCGTGTCGCGGGTGCTCAACAACAAGGCCGACGTGGACGCGGCGACCGCGATCCGGGTGCGCGAGGTGATCGCCGCGACCGGGTACATCCCGAGCGCCGGTGCGGTCGGGCTGGCCCGCGGGGTGACGCGCACGGTCGGGATGCTGGTGCCCGGGCTGACCTGGCCGTGGATGGGCGAGGTGCTGCAGGGCGTCGCCGACGTCGTGGAGTCGAAGGGCTACGGCCTGCTGCTGTCGACGGCCAACCGCGGCGCGGACTCCCTCGGCGAGTTCTCGCGCCAGGTCTCGGCGAAGGCGTTCGACGGCCTGCTGCTGGTGGAACCGCCGGACGCGGTGCGGCACCTGCGGGTGCTGCACGACTCCGGGCTGCCGGTGGTGGTGATCGACGACCGCGGCCGCCGCCCGGCGTTCCCGTCGGTGGGCACGGACAACCGGCAGGGCGGCGCGGCCGCGGCCCGCCACCTGCTGGCCACCGGCCGCACCCGGTTCGCCACCGTCACCGGGCCGCACGACTTCGGCTGCACCGCCGATCGCCTCAACGGCTTCAACGACGCCGTCCTCGACGCCGGCCTGACCCTCGACCGGCGGCTGATCATCGAGGGCGACTTCACGAGTGAAAGCGGGGAGGCGGCGATCCGCCAGCTGCTGGAAACCGGCCCGGAGTTCGACGCGGTCTTCGCCCACAACGACCTCACGGCGGCGGGCGTGCTGGCCAGCCTACGCAAGGCGGGCCGCGCGGTGCCGGGGGACGTCGCCGTGGTCGGCTTCGACGACATCCCCCTGGCCGCGCACACCCAGCCGCCGCTCACCACGATCCGCCAGCCGCTGCGGCAGATGGGCGAGACGGCGGCCGGGCTGCTGCTCGACCGCCTGGCCGGCGCACCGGCCCCGGACGCCCCGCTGATCGTCCCGACCGAGCTGGTCGTCCGGGAGTCGACTCAGGAGACGGTCAGCGTCCCCGACAGCGGCACGTTGCGCGAGGAATCACCGACGTAGACGCGGTACTGGCCCGCGTTCGTCGTCCACGAGCCGGTCCAGTGCGCCAGGTCCCGCGGGGTGAGCGGGAACGACACCTGGGTGCTCTGCCCGGGATTCAGCTGCACCTTCTTGAACCCCTTCAGCTGCTTCGGCGGCTCACCGTTGCCGGCCGGCTGGCCGACGTAAAGCTGGACGACGTCCGCGCCCGCGCGGCTGCCGGTGTTGGTCACCGTGGCCGTCACGGTCGCCGTGCCGTTCGTGCCCTGCGGCGTCACGACCAGGTTCGAAAACCCGAACGTCGTGTACGACAGCCCGAAGCCGAACGGGAACAACGGCTCGATGTTGCGGCTGTCGTACCACCGGTAGCCGACGTTGAGCCCTTCGGAGTACTCGATCCGGTCGTTGGCGCCCGGGAACTGCTGGACGTTCGCCGTGGGCAGGTCGGCGATCTGCTTCGGGAAGCTGATCGGCAGCTTGCCCGACGGGTTGACGTCGCCGTAGAGCAGCGACGCGAGCGCGTTGCCGTTCTCCTGGCCCGGGTACCAGCCCTCGATCACTGCCGCGACCTTGCCCAGCCACGGCATGGTCACCGCCGACCCCGTGTTGAGCACGACCACCGTGCGCGGGTTGGCCGACGCGACCGCGTCGATCAGGTCGTTCTGCTGGTTCTGCAGGTCGATCGTGTCGAGGTCCTGGGTTTCGGACTCGCCGTAGCTGGCGAACACGATCGCGACGTCGGCCGCCTTGGCCGCCGCCGCCGCACCCGGGATGTTCGGCGTCTGCACGTGCTCCCCCGCGCCGTCCACGTAGGACACGCTGACCCCGGAGCCTGCCCGGGCCTTGATGCCGTTGATCGGGTTCACCGACGCCGGCGACGGGTTCACCTTGGCGCTGCCGCCGCCGATGTTCTGCGGGTCGATCCCGTCGCCGCCGGAGAGGGCGATCGACTTCACCGAGGAGCCCAGCGGCAGCACGCCGGTGTTCTTGAGCAGCACCGACCCGGCCGCGGCGACGTCCCGCGCGGTCGTCACGTTGGCCGCGTTGGTCACCACCGAAGCCGGGGAACCCCGCCGGGCCCGGTCGAAGACGCCGAACCGGAACATCTGGGTGAGCACCCGCCGGACCATGTCGTCGACGCGCGCCTGCGTGACTTCGCCGCGGGAGACGGCGTCGAGCAGGCCCTGGCCGAAGAACGCGCCGCCGGGCATCTCCATGTCCAGGCCGCCGTTGGCCAGCTGCCGCGGGCCACCGGTCGCCGAACCCCAGTCGGAGCCGACGAACCCGCCCCACCCGGCGTCCTGCTTGATCGCCGTGGTGAGCACGCCGCTGTTCTGGCACGCCGGGACGCCGTTGATCTGGTTGTAGGCGCACATCATCGAGGCGACCTGGCCCTGGCTCGCCACCTGCTGGAACGCCGGCAGGTACAGCTCGTGCAGGGTCCGGTCGTCGATGATGACGTTGTCCGACGGCGTCCCGCGGGACGCCCCCGCCTCGACGTTGTACGCGGCCGCGTGCTTGGCCTGGGCCATCACGCCCTGGCTCTGGATGCCCTGGATCGTGGCGGTCCCGGCCGCGCCGGCGAGGTAGGGGTCTTCGGCGTAGGTCTCGAAGTTGCGGCCCCACCGGGGGTCGCGGACCAGGTTGATCGTCGGGCCGAGGGCGATGTCGACACCCTTGCCCGCGAACTCGGCACCCATCGCGCTGCCGTACCGGTTCATCAGCCGGTGTCCCAGGTCGCGGCGGCCGACACCGGCGCCGGGAACTGGGTGACGCCGTCGAGGCCGTCGCCGACCCCGGCGGGGCCGTCCTGCAGGCCGAGGGCCGGGATGCACAGCTCCGGCACGGCATCGGTGTTGCCGATGTACGGCCCGGTCGCGCCGTTGCCGTGCAGCACCTTCACCTTCTGCTGGGGTGTCATGACGGCCAGCAGCTGGTTGACGCGGTCGGCGACGGGCGCGGCGGACCCCACCCACGGGCAGCCACCCGGGTTGGTGGGCGTGGTCGTCGGCGGGGCGCTGTCGCTCGTGTGGACCGCGAACTCCCACAGCGAGACACCCCACTGCGTCGCCCGGGCCGTGGCATTGAGCCGGACGTACCGCGCGGTCCCCGACACGGCCGGGTGCTCGGTGCCGCCCGCGCCGGCCACGGTCGCCGCCGTCGTCCACGTCGAGCCGTTGGTGGACAGCTGGATCGTGTACGCGCTCGCGTACGCGGCTTCCCACGTCAGGTCGACGCCGCAGACCGGACGTGAGCTGCCGAGGTCGACCTGGATCCACTGCGGGTCCGCGGCCAGGCTCGACCAGCGCGTGCCACCGTCACCGTCGAAGGCCGCCGACGCCGGGAAGGCGTCGGACTGGACACTGGACGCCGTAGCCGGTTGCCGGAGTGCGGCGTTCGCGCTGCCGCACGCCTGGGCCGAGCCGTCGCCGAAGACCTGGAACTCCCACAGCGAGACCCCCCACTGGGTGGCCCGCCGGGTCGTGGTCAGGCGGACGTACCGGCCGCTCCCGGACACCGGCAGCGTCTGCGTGCCGCCGGTGCCGGTCGTCGTCGAGTACACAGTGGACCACTGGCTGCCGTCGGCCGAGGCCTGGATCGTGAACGCCGTCGCGTAGGCCGCCTCCCACTGGAGCACGACCTGGTTGAGCGTGTGCGATCCGCCGAGGTCGACCTGCAGCGTCTGCGGGTCGGCGGCCAGGCTGGACCAGCGGGTGCCGGGGTCGCCGTCGACCGCGGCCGAAGCCGGGAAGGCGGCGTTCTCGGTGGAGGACGCGGTCACGGCGTGCCCCTGCGATAGGAGCGCGGGGGCCGCATGGGCGGTGAACAGGGGGGCGGTGAGCAGCCCGGCGGCGACCACCGCCCCCACGACGAGCGCGACGTGCCGTCTCACTGGTACACCCGCACGTAGTCGATCACCATGTCCTGCGGCAGCACGGTCCCCGCGCCCGGCGGGCCGGGGAAGTCGCCGCCGATGGCGTTGTTGAGGATCAGGAAGAACGGGTGGTCGTAGACCCACGGCCCGCGCGTGCTCTCGACCGTGTCGCGGTTGATCGTTTGGAACGGGGTGCCGTCGACGGAGAACGTCATGTGCGTCGCGTCCCAGTCGAGCCCGAACTTGTGGAACCCGGCCGAGACGTCCTGGCCGAAGTCGAACGGCGCGCCGATGCCGCCCGCGCCGTTGTACGCGGGGGCGTGGATCGTCGAGTAGGCCAGGTTCGGCGACTTGCCGACGTGCTCCATGATGTCGATCTCGCCGCAGTTCGGCCACGGCGTGCCGCTGAAGAAGTTCGCGCCCAGCAGCCAGAACGCCGGCCACAGCCCCTGCGTGCCGGACACCTTGATGTTGGCCTCGACGTGCCCGTAGGTGAAGCTGAACTTCCCCGCGGTGTTGATCCGGCCGGAGGTGTACTGGCAGGTGCCGCTGCCGCTGACCGGGTCGACCGGGCACGCGCTGCCCGGGGTGGCTTCGCGGCGGACCTGGATGACGAGGTTGCCGCGGCCGTCCTGCTTGGCGTTGTTGTTGTTCGTGTAGTACTCGAGTTCGTTGTTGACGCCGGGGCCCGTCTCGGCGGTCCACTTGCTCGGGTCGGGGTTGGCGCCGGCGGCGCCGTTGAACTCGTCGCTCCAGACCAGGGTGCCCGGGAAGTGCGGGGCAGGCGGGGCGGCAGGCGGCGGTGTCGGGTTGCCGCCGGTGCCGTAGACGTCGAAGCCCCACAGCGAGTAGCCGTAGCCGTTGGAGCGGGCGGTGCCGTACATCCGGACATACCGGCCGGAACCGTTGACGGTCAGCGTTTCCTTGAAGCCCTTGCCCGTGGTCGTCGAGTAGATCGAGGTCCAGTTCGCGTTGTCGTTCGACACCTGGATCTGGTAGGCGACGGCGTAGGCCGGGTCCCACTGCAGGACGACCTGGTGGATCGCCGCGGACGCACCGAGGTCGACGGTGATCCAGCCCGGGTCGACCCAGCCGGTGGTCGCGCTGGTCGCCCAGCGCGTGGCCGGGTCGTGGTCGAACGCCTTCGCCGGGACGCAGCCCGGGCAGTTGCCGTCGTCCTGGTACGAGGACGCCGTGCCGGGCTTGCCGTAGGAGAGCAGGACGTCACCGGGCTGGGTCGTGCCGCCCCCGCCGTAGACCTGGAACTCCCACAGGGAATAGCCGTACTGGGTGGCCCGCTGGGTGCCGGTCAGCCGGACGTACCGGCCGCTGCCGGTCACGGTCAGCGTCTGGTTGCCGCCGGTCGCGGTGGTGGTCGAGTAGAGCGGCGTCCAGGTGGCGCCGTCGGCGGACGCCTGGACCGTGAACGCCTTGGCGTAGGCGGCTTCCCAGTTCAGCACCACCTGGGACAGCTGCTGGGTCGAGCCGAGGTCGACCTGCAGGTACTGCGGGTCGCTGAAGCCGCTGGACCAGCGGGTACCGGGGTCGCCGTCGACCGCGGCGGACGCCGGGAAAGCGGCGGACTCGGTCGAGGACGCCGTCACCGGACGGCCTTGGGAGAGCAGGACGGGAGCGGCCCTGGCCACCGGAGCGGTGAGCAGGGCGGCGAGGGTCAGGGCGAGGACGGCGAGCACCCGCGTCCTCGGCATGCGGCGTTGCATGGGGCACCTCCACGGCGAACCGGCGCCGGGGCGGCCTTGCCCCGGCGCTGTCCGGCCCACGTGATCTCCGGCGCGGGTGTGGGCCCGGCCGTCGGCACGCTTAGTTCAAGCTATAAATAAAGAGTCGTAAAATGTCAACGGTTGCCCGCCGGACGCTGGTCCGGGCGAACGAATCCGCCGTGGATGCTTGACGCGGGCGAACCTCCCGCTGTTAACTGCGAGCTCACCGACGGAACCGGTTCCGTGACCGCCACCCGGGACTGCTCCGCCGCGACCAGCACCTTTCGGGCTGGCCGGTCCGCGCTTTCCCCTGCTCCGGTACCGCTCCTCCGGCTCACGGCACCGGGCGGGGGCCCGGGCGCGAACCCGCCGCACCACCCGAAACCGGCGCGAGCTGTGGGGCTCCACCGGTCCGCTTTCGCACGTCCTCCCCCGATCACAGGCAGGCTCATGAGATCGACGACGCTCTCCCCCCTCCACCGTCTCCTCGTCATCGCCACCACCTTCGTCACCGCGGTCACCACCGCGGCCGTGGTCGGCTCCGCACCGGCCCAGGCCGCCGCGTGCGGCAGCACGAACCTCGCGCAGGGCCGTCCGGCGACCGCGTCGTCGACCGAGAACGGCGGGACACCCGCGTCCGCCGCGGTCGACGGCAACACCGGCACGCGCTGGTCCAGCGCGTTCAGCGACCCGCAGTGGCTGCAGGTCGACCTCGGTTCGGCCCAGCAGCTGTGCGACGTGGTGCTCACCTGGGAGGCCGCGTACGCCCGCGCGTTCAGCGTGCAGCTCTCCAGCGACGCGAGCAGCTGGACCACGGCGTACTCGACCACCACCGCCGCCGGCGGCACGCAGACCGTTGCGCTCTCGGGCACCGCCCGCTACCTGCGGGTCTACGGCACCCAGCGGGCGACCGGCTACGGTTACTCGCTCTGGGAAGTGGCCGTGCACGGCACCGGCGGCAGCACGATCCCGCCGACCGACCCGCGCAACCCGGACCTCGGGCCGAACGTGTCGGTGTTCGACCCCTCGACGCCGGCCGCGACGATCCAGGACCGGCTGACGCAGATCGCGAACCAGCAGCACACCAACCAGTTCGGCAACGAGCGCTACGCCGTGCTGTTCAAGCCGGGCACCTACAACGCCGACGTCAACCTCGGCTTCTACGAGCAGGTCGCGGGCCTGGGCCTGTCGCCGGACGACGTCAACCTCAACGGCCACGTCCGCGTCGAAGCGGACTGGCTGCAGCAGGGCGACAACCCGAACAACAAGGGCAACGCGACGCAGAACTTCTGGCGGTCGGCCGAAAACCTGTCGGTGACGCTGCCGGCCGGCCAGGTCGAGCGCTGGGCCGTCGCGCAGGCCGCGCCCTACCGGCGGATGCACCTGCGCGGCAGCCAGATCCAGCTGTGGAACGGCGGTGACGGCTGGGCCAGCGGCGGCCTGATCGCCGACAGCAAGATCGACGGCGTCGCGGTTTCCGGTTCCCAGCAGCAGTTCCTGACCCGCAACAGCGAGCTGGGCGGCTGGCAGGGCGGCGTCTGGAACATGGTGTTCGTCGGTTCGACCGGCACCCCGCCGGCGTCCTTCCCGAACCCGCCGGAGACGGTCGTCGGCCAGACACCGGTGGTACGCGAGAAGCCGTTCCTCTACGTCGACGGCTCGGGCAGCTACAACGTGTTCGTCCCGGCGCTGCGGCAGAACTCCCAGGGCACCAGCTGGGGCCACGGCGCTCCGGCCGGGCAGTCGATCTCGCTCAGCGAGTTCTACGTGGCGCACCCGTCCGACTCGGCCGCGACGCTCAACGCCGCGCTGGCGGCGGGCAAGAACCTGCTCGTGACACCGGGTGTGTACCACCTCGACCAGGCGCTCAACGTCACGCGCCCGGACACCGTGGTGCTCGGGCTCGGCCTGGCGACACTGCAGCCGACCAACGGGACCGCGGCCATCACGACGTCCGATGTGGACGGCGTGAAGATCGCCGGGCTGCTGATCGACGCGGGCGCGGTGAACTCGCCGGTGCTCGTCCAGGTCGGCCAGCCGGGCTCGAACGCCAACCACGCGGCCGACCCGACGTCGCTGCACGACGTGTTCTTCCGGATCGGCGGCGCGGCCGTCGGGAAGGCCACGCAGACACTGGTGGTCAACTCGAACAACGTCATCGGCGACCACATGTGGCTGTGGCGCGGCGACCACTCCTACGGCGTCGGCTGGAACGTCAACACCGCGGCCAACGGCCTGGTCGTCAACGGCGCCAACGTGACGATGTACGGCCTGTTCGTCGAGCACTACCAGCAGTACGAAGTGCTCTGGAACGGCAACGGCGGGCGGACGTACTTCTTCCAGAACGAACTGCCGTACGACCCGCCGGACCAGGCGTCCTGGTCCAGCGGCGGCGGGCGGCAGGGCTGGGCGGCGTACAAGGTGGCGGACTCGGTGACCAGCCACGAAGGCTGGGGCCTGGGCAGCTACTGCTTCTTCAACACCAACCCGTCCATTGTGGCCAGTCACTCCTTCGAGGTGCCGAACAACTCCGGGGTCCGGTTCCACAACCTGGTTTCGGTGTCACTCGGCGGCGTGGGCACGATCGCCCACGTCATCAACGACACGGGTGACGCCGCGAACACCGGGCACCAGGTGAGCCCGCTGGTCTCCTACCCGTAACACCGCGGCGACGTACGCGTCCGGGCGGAGCAGCCAGGCTTCGCCCGGACGCGCACCGAGCACACCCCCGACCGGGATCTCCTCCGACCGCACACCCTCCACCCGCACGCCCGGCGTCGTCAGGACCAGGAAGCCCTCGCGGGCCAGGTCGCGCAGCCGTCCACCCGGGACGGTCACGTCCGGCAGCAGCACGCCCGGGCCCGGCGGCGGCACCGCGCCACGCTCCGGCCGTCCCGCGAACGGCCGGAGCGGATCGGGTGTGGTCAACGGCGAATCCACGTACCAGAACGGTTCCGCCAGCCGGCCCGAGTCCACCTCGGCGCAGGCGGCCGGATCGTGCGCCGCCCGGGTGAGGACGTCGAAGCGGCGAGCGCGCTGCTCGTCGTCCTGGGGCACCAGGAAGTCCATCGTGGCGGTGGTGACGGCCGCGTTCTCCACCGCCGCCGCGTGCCGCTCGGCGTGGTAGCTCTCCAGCAGCTCCTCCCCCGCCTCGCCGCGCAGGACGGCGGCCAGCTTCCAGGCGGCGTTCTCCGCGTCGGCCACGCCGGAGTTGAGGCCGCGCGCCCCGAACGGCGCAACCAGGTGCGCGCAGTCCCCGGCCAGCAGCACGCGCCCCACGCGCATCCGGTCGACCAGCCGCGTGTGGAAGCGGTACACCGAGCGCCACCGCACTTCGTAGCGCCGGTCGCCGATGATCGCGCGGATCCGGCGGTCCAGCGCGCCGCCCGTCTCTTCGGCCGCGAGGTCGTAGTCTTCGGGGACCTGCCAGTCGATCCGGAACTCCGAACCCGGGCACGGGTGGATGAGCACCTGGCGGCCGGGGTTCCACGGCGGGTCGAAGTAGAACCGCCGTTCCGCCGCCCAGCCGGGCAGGTCCGCGCGGATGTCGCAGATCAGGAACAGGTCCCGGAACGACACCCCTTCGAGGTGCTGCCCGAGCGCCCGCCGCACGGTGTCGCCGCGTGCGCCCGCACAGGCGATCGCGTACTCGGCTTCGATCCGGCGTGGCCCGTCCTTCGTCTCGCAGTGGATTTCCACGCAGCCGGGCTGGGTCAGGCCGGTGACGCGGTGGCCGCGGCGGACGTCGATCAGCGGCTGCTGCGCGATGAGCTCGTCCAGCACCTGTTCGACCCGGGCCTGGGACAGGTTGACGAACGGCGGCAGCGCCGACCCGCCGTCGGGGAGCTTCAGCGAGAACAGCTCCGTGGCGCGGTGGAACGTCCGCGCGGTCGTCCAGGTGAGGCCCTCCTCGGCGAGGCGTCCCGCGCCGAGGGACGCCCAGACGTCCAAAGTGTCCCGTTGCTGGCAGATGGCCTTGGATCCCACGGGATCGCGCACCTCGTGCTCGTCGACGAGCACCACCGGTACGCCCCGGCGCGCCAGCAGCAGCGCGGCCGTCTGGCCGACCGGGCCGCTGCCGAGGACGGCGACCGTCATCCCTGCAGCTGGTCCCAGACTTCGCGGTCGCGTTCGGCCGTCCACACCACCGGCCGTTCGACGCCGCCCAGCTCGTCCCACAG
Source organism: Amycolatopsis sp. NPDC004169 (assembly GCF_040610315.1). Lineage (NCBI taxonomy): Bacteria > Bacillati > Actinomycetota > Actinomycetes > Pseudonocardiales > Pseudonocardiaceae > Amycolatopsis > Amycolatopsis sp. NPDC004169. The sequence goes on along the minus strand of NZ_JBEXMD010000050.1, from coordinate 36,342 downwards.
CCGCGAGACGTCGAAGGGCAGGCAGTGCTCGAAGATCGGCCAGTGGCCGTACCGGTCGGCCAGGGCCGCGTGGGTGCGCTCGAAGGCTTCCTTGAGCGTGCCGCCGGCGTCCCGGACCGCGCCGACCTCGCGGAGCATGGTGGTGAGGAAGTGCCGGGTCTGCGCGATGGCGGCGTCGACCGCTTCCCGGCCGCGGCTGACTCCGCCGCGGCCACCGATCAGGGTCTCCGCACCGAAGGCGGCCACCCTGTCCAAAGTGGACGAAGCCCAGTCGCGGTGGAACGCGTCGCCGGTGTACAGCGCGGCTTCGGCTTCCACGAGGTCGCCAGCGTAGAGGATCTTCTGCCGGGGCAGCCAGGCGACGAGGTCGCCCTCGGTGTGCCCGCGCCCGCAGTACTGCAGCACGAGGTCGCCGCGGTCGCCGCCGAGGTCGATCGTGAGCCGGTCGGAGAAGGTGAGCGTCGGCCAGGTGAGCCCGGGCACCGAGTCCGCGCCCTTCGCCAGGCGCGGCATCCGGCCGAACTCGCTTTCCCAGTCCTCCTTGCCGCGCTCGGCGACCAGGGCCCTGGTGTTCTCGTGCGCGACGATCACTTCGGCGTCGAACGCGGACGCGCCGAGCACGCGCACGGCGTGGTAGTGGCTCAGCACCAGGTACCGGACCGGTTTGCCGGTGTGCTCGCGCAGTTTCGCGAGCCACTCCCCCGCCGCGACGGGTGTGGCCAGCGCTTCGAAGCAGACGAGGAAGTCCTCGCCCTCGATCGCGCCGATGTTCGGGTCGCCTTCGGCGGTCAGCGCGTAGACGCCGTCCGCGAGGATCTCGAGGGTCTGCGCTTTCTCCGCCAGGTCGGCCGAAGAGGCGAAGGCTTTCTTCGTCACGGCGAGCGCTCCTTGATCGTCAAAGGTTTGACCACTTCGGGTCAGGCTAGCCCTCGGGACCGCCGCGCGGAACCCTTCTTCCCCTAACCTGAGCCGCATGACCGACCGACCGGCCGACCTCGACTACCTCTCGTTCGTCGACTACGCGATCGGGAAGACGCAGGCCGAGCTGCCCGCGACCGACCCGGTGGCGATGCGGCTCGGCCTGACCCTGCACCGCCTGGCCGGCGCGCTGGTCTACGACTGGGAGTCCACGGTCCACCGCCCGCGCGGCTGGAGCTGGGGCGGGTTCCGGGTGCTGTTCGTGCTGTGGCTGGCGGGCCCGCTGGAGTCCCGCCACGTGGCCCGCCTCGCGGGGATGAGCCGCGCGGCGGTGTCGGCACTGGTGAACACCCTGGAGCGCGACGGCCTGGTGACCCGCACCCCGGTCGCCCACGACCGCCGGGCGGTCGAGCTGGCGTTGACGGAGGCGGGCCACACCTCGGTGACCGACGCCTACCAGGAGCACAACGAACGCGAGCAGGCCTGGGTCGCGGCCCTGACCCCGGCAGAACGGACGGTTTTGATCGGACTCCTGGAGAAGCTGACCACCAGCCCGGCGGCCGCGGCCGCCCAGCGCCTCGCCTGACCCTCCAGGCACGCAACCCGACCACCCAGGTACGCAGCCCGACCCTCCAAGTACGCAGCCCGACCCTTCAGGTACGCGGACCGACCGCCCAAGTACACAGCCCGACCGCCCAGGTACGCAGCCTGACCCTCCAGGTACGCGGACCGACCCTCCAGGTACGCCGACCGACCTTCCAGGTACGCCGACCGGCCCTCCAGGTACGCCGGACGACCGTCCGGGTCAGCTGGCGAGACCGGGCAGGGTGAGCGTGTGGCCGGTCTGCTCGGCCTTCGCCCGCAGGTACCGCACGTTGTTCTCGGTCGCGAACACCCCGGTCGGCACCCGGTCGCGCACCGCGATGCCCGCCGCGGCCAGCTGGGCCGCCTTGTCCGGGTTGTTCGACAGCAGGTCCACCCGGTCCACGCCGAGCGCGCCCAGCATCTGGGCCGCCACCGTGTAGTCGCGGGCGTCCTCGGGCAGGCCGAGCGCGGCGTTCGCGGCGTAGGTGTCGAGGCCGCCGTCCTGCAGGGCGTACGCGTCGAGCTTGTTGTAGAGCCCGATCCCCCGGCCCTCCTGGCGCAGGTACAGCAGGTACCCGCCGGCCTCGGAGATCCGGGTGACGGCCTCGGCCAGCTGCGGGCCGCAGTCGCAGCGCGCCGATCCGAAGACGTCACCGGTCAGGCATTCCGAGTGCGGGCGCACCAGCGGCACCTCACCCGGCGTGCCCAGCACGAACGCCAGGTGCTCGCCGCCGTCGGCCAGGCCGCGGAAGGTGACGGCTTCGGCGTCGACCGCGGTGGCGCCGTCGAGCCGCAGCGGGATCCGCACCCGCGTCCGCACCTGCGCCGTCATGCCCTCGCCCCTGGAATCACCCACAAGATCGACCCTACACCAGTTCAAATTCGAACATCCCGCCCCGGCCGAGCCCGAAATGCGGTGGCGGCCGGGTCGTATGCTCGGCCCATGCTGCCCGGTGCCACCGCTGCCTCGTTCCTGCTGGTCGTCGTGCTCGGGGCGATGTCGCCCGGGCCCGACTTCGTCGTCGTCACGCGCTCGGCGCTGGCCGGCGGGCGGCGGGCCGGGATCGCCGCGGGCACCGGGATCGCGCTCGGGGTCTTCGCCTGGGTGGTCGCGATCGCGCTGGGGGTCGCCGCCGTGCTCACCGCGTCGGCGGTCGCGTTCACCGTCGTGAAGCTGGCCGGCGCGGCCTACCTCGTCTTCCTCGGCGTCAAGGCGTGGCTGGCCGTGCGCCGCGGCGAGTACCGCGATCTCGCACCGGCCACCGGGCCCCGGCAGCTCACCGCCGGGGCCGCCTTCCGCCAGGGCCTGGTGACGAACCTGCTCAACCCGAAGGTGGCCGTGTACTTCCTGGCCCTGCTCCCCCAGTTCCTGCCCGCCGACGGCGCCACCCTGCAGACGCTCGAACTGGCCGCGATCGCCACCGCGGGCACGGTCCTCTGGTTCGTCACCCTCGCCGTCGTGGTCGGGGCGCTGAAGCGGTTCTTCAGCGCCGGCCGCGTCCGCCGGGGCCTCGACGCGATCCTGGGCACCGTGCTCGTCGCGCTCGGCCTGAAGGTGGCCGCCGAGACGGCGTGAGCCCGGCGGCCGGGCTCACGCCGCTCGCGCTCAGCCGAGCTTCTCGGACGCCAGCCGCGTGCCCTCGACCCGGGCCGCGATCTTCGCGAACGCGATGTCGCGCGAGGTCGAGGTGTCGTCGGCGAACGGCGAGAACCCGCAGTCGTCGCAGGTGCCGAGGCGCTCGGCCGGCAGGTACTTCGCCGCGGTGAGCACCCGGTCCCTGACCTCCTCCGCGGTCTCCACCCGCGGGTCGATCGGGTCGATCACGCCGACGAAGACCAGCTGGTCGGCCTTCAGGTTGTCGGCGATCACGCGCAGCGCGCGCTCCGGGTCGGCTTCGCTGGCCAGCTGGACGAAGAAGCGGCCGGCCTTGAGGTCGAACAACGCCGGCAGCAGGCCGGCGTAGTCGACGTCGAGGCTGTGCACGGAGTCCTGGTCCCCGCCCGGGCAGGTGTGCACGCCGATCTTCGCGCGTTCCTCGGCGGTGAACCGGTCGAGGACGGCGTTGTTGAGCTCGACGAACTGCCGCAGCAGCCCACCGGACGGGTCGAGCTTCAGCGACAGCCGTCCCTCGGTGAAGTCGACCTGCACGCTGTCCGCGCCCGCGTCGAAGCTGCCGCGGATGTCGGCCTCGGCCGCGTCGACCAGGTCGGCGACGAACTGCTCCTGCGGGTAGCCCTCGATGCCGTCGGCCGGGTAGATCAGCGAGAGCGCCGACGCGGCGATCACCGCCTGCTTCACCGGCCGCTCGGTCAGGGCCTTCGCCCGGGTCAGGTACGAGCCGGCGTGCGTGGCGTAGCGGAACGGCCCCGCGGTGAGCCGCGGCAGCTGCCGGGTGTGCCCGTCCGCGAACGGGATGACGACGCCGTCGGGCGCCAGCGCGTCCAGCCCGGCCAGCGGGTAGGTCGCGAAACTCGGCTTGCCCTGCTCCCCGTCGGTCAGCACCGGCGAGCCGGTCTCCTCGAACCGGCGGATCGTGTCGGCCAGCGCCTGGCTCTCGAGCTCGGCGAGCGCGGCGGCGTCGATCCGGCCCGCCGCGAAGTCGCCGAGGCCCTCGACGAGGGCGGCGGGCCGCGGGATGCTGCCGATCGGTTCGGTGGGCAGGGTCATGAAGTCCTCCGTCTGTTTGAAGGGCTTGACCGGCCACCGGCACGACGCCAGGACGTGGCCTTTCGCGACCGCCCCCACCCGCCGTCCGGCCGTGACCGGCCACGTTTCCCAGCGAAACCTAACGTGGCCGAAGCCGGTCACGGAGCGCGGATCACCCGGACGGCCCACAGAAAAGCACGAATTCAGAAGGCGTTCGGCGGTTCGCGAGGAGGACGATTGGGTATTCGCTACGGCGACACGGCGGGTTCGGCGCCGAAGGAGGCCCGATGCTCAGTCACCACGACCGCACCGAGCTGGAGAAGATCGAGCGCAGTCTCGAACTCAGCGACCCGGCACTGGCGGCCGCCCTGCGCGACGGGCGGCGGCCCCAGTCGCGCGCGCTCCGCAGTGCGTTCCTGATCTTCTTCGACGTCGCCGCCGTGACGCTGCTGGTCCTGGGCCTGGTGCTGCCCGATCCGGGCGTCACGCTGTGCGGGATCCTCGCGCTCACCGGCACCGTCTGGACCCACGTGGCGCGGCATCGGATTTGAGGCAGACTGAGCTGGGTGAAGTGGGTCCTGCACGTCGACCTCGACCAGTTCATCGCCGCGGTCGAGATCGCCCGCCACCCCGAGCTGCGCGGCAAGCCGGTCGTGGTCGGCGGCAACGGCGACCCCACCGAGCGCGCGGTCGTCGCGACGGCGTCGTACGAAGCCCGCGAGTTCGGCGTCCAGTCGGGCATGCCGCTGCGGATCGCGGCCCGACGCTGCCCGGAGGCGGTCTTCCTGCCCAGTGACCCGGACGCCTACCTGGAGGTGTCGGCCCGGGTGATGGCCGCGGTGCGGGAGCTGCCGGTGGTGGTGGAGGTGCTGGGCTGGGACGAGGCCTTCGTCGGGGCGGAGACGGCCGACCCGGAGGCGCTGGCCGTCGCGATCAAGGAGGCGGTGGCGCGCGAGACGGGCCTGTCGTGCGCGGTCGGGATCGGCGACAACAAGCTGCGCGCGAAGCTCGCCACCGGGTTCGGCAAGCCGGGCGGGATCTACCGGCTGACGCAGGAGAACTGGTGGGAGGTGATGGCGGCCCGCCCGACGGACGCGCTGTGGGGCATCGGCGGCAAGACCGCGAAGAAGCTCGCCGCGCTGGGGATCGAAACGGTCCTCGACCTGGCGGGCGCGGACGCGGCGGAGCTGGCGGCCCGCTTCGGCCCGAAGACCGGGCCGTGGCTGCGCCTGCTCGGCGGCGGCATCAGCGACGCCGAGGTCAGCGCGACCCCGTGGGTGGCCCGGTCCCGCAGCCGCGAAACGACGTTCCAGCAGGACCTGACGGACCCGGCGGAGATGGCGGCCGAGGTCTCGGCCCTGGCGAAGAGGGTGACCCAGGACGTGCTCGAGGAGGGCCGCCCGGCGGCGCGGGTGGCGGTGAAGGTCCGGTTCGCGCCGTTCCTGACCCACACGCACAGCATCACGCTCCCGGAGCCGACCTCGGACGCGGCAGAGCTGGACCGGGCGGCGCGCGAGGTGCTGGGGATGTTCGAGCTGACCCGCCCGGTGCGGCTGCTGGGCGTGCGGGCCGAGTTTCCCCGCGAAGGCGACTGAACCGGGAGGCGCGCCCACGCCGACCACGGCGGCGGAGCCGGAGCGGCCACCCCGCGCGTCTGCGGCTCATAGCGCCACAGCACCCACCGCTGCAGTCCCGCGAGCGACACCCGCAAGCCCGCCCGCGCGTGCGGGCCGGGTTCCCCTGCGAAGACTAAAGCCCCTCGGGCAGCGGCAACGGCCGGTCCGGGTCCAGTTCCACCCCGCCGGCCCGCAGCGTGTGGTCCAGCATCGCCCAGATCGTGCCGGTGAGCTGGGCCGTCAGCTGGGGCAGGCTGAGCGTGCCCGGGTGGTCCAGCCAGCGGGTCGTCGCCGATTCGACGTAGCCGACCAGGCCGAACGCCATCGTGTCCGCCGGGGCCGGGTCGAGGCCGAACGCCGTCAGGTACCCCGCGAACAACCTGCTCAGGTGCCGGGCGATCGCGCCGCGGACGTCGGGGCCGTCCGGGACGCCCCGGGTCAGGTAGCGGTGCAGGTGGGCGTGCTCGGTCAGCCAGCGCAGGTGCGTCGCGATCACCGTGGAGATCATCTCGTTCGGCGAGCCCTCGGGGTGCCACAGCGGCGCCAGGTCGGCCGTCACCAGCTCCGCCGCCCGCTGGGCGATCGCCCGGCGGAGGTCCGCCGCGTCGGAAAAGTGCCGGTACAGACGGGTGCGGGCGACGCCGGCGCGCTCGGCGATCTGCTCGGTCGAGACGTCCGGGCCGTGCTCGGCGATCGCCGTCAGTGCGGCGTCGACGAACTCCGCGCGCCGGCGTTCCTGCTGGCCCGCCCAGCGCGTCGCCCGTCCGTCGACCTTGGTCACGGCGAAAGCCTACTCACACCCCGCCGGGCGGTGTACGCTCCCGAAGTAGCTAGTACACCTTGTACCCCCTACTTGCGGAGGCACCCCATGCGCGTCGAGGACCGGGACGTCACCGCGGCTCGCCTGCTCAAGAGTTCCGCGAAGAACTCCTACGACCCGTACGTCGACATCGACTGGGCCGCGCCGCTCGCCGAGGGCAAGGCCTACATGCCGCTCGAACGCGTCTCCCTCTACGGCACCGACCTGTGGGCGAAACTGACGCCGGAGCAGCGGATCGAGCTGTCCAAGCACGAGATCGCCAGCATCATGAGCGTCGGCCTGTGGTTCGAGATCGTCCTCATGCAGCTGCTCGCCCGGTACGTCTTCGACCTCGACGCGCGCAGCGAGCACGCGCAGTACGCGATGACCGAGATCGGCGACGAGACCCGGCACTCGGTGATGTTCGCCCGCACCGCCGACCGGCTCGGCGTCCCGCGCTACGGCGTCCCCAAGGTCGTCCACCGCGCCGCGAAGGTGTTCGGCGCGACCGCCGCCGGGCCGTCGATGTTCGCCAGCGTGCTGGTCGCCGAGGAGACCACCGACCGGCTGCAGCGGTCGATGATGGACGACGACGGCATCCAGCCGCTGATCCGCTCGGTCAACCGCATCCACGTGGTCGAGGAGGCCCGGCACGTCCGGTTCGCCAAGGAAGAGGTGCTGCGCGAGACGCCGAAGCTGTCGAAGGCGGCACTGCACCGGCACCGGCTGCGGACCGCGCTGGTCGCGTTCGGCGTGATCGACAGCATGGTCGACGCGCGGATCTACCGCAGCGTCGGGATCGACCCGCGCGAAGGCCGCGCCGCGGCGCTGGCCAACCCCCACTTCCACGAGACCCGCCGCTGGATGGCCGAGAAGATCGTGCCGTTCCTGCGCGAGGCGGGCCTGATCGGCGGCCGCTCCGAGGGCATCTGGCGGCGCGCGCACCTGCTCTGAACGCCGGGGGCGGAATTGCCGTTCCGCGACGTTCCGGACAGCGCCAGGATGGCGGGATGACCGCCGATCCCCCGGGGTGGCACCCCGTCCCACCCCGCCGCTCCCTGCTCGCCCGCCCCGCCGTGACCGGCCTGCTCGGCTTCGTGGCCGGCGCGCTGCTGGTCGGCGTGCCGTGGCTGGTGCTCGGCCTGCTCGGCGGCCCGAGCGGGCGGCCGCTGACCGCGCCGGCGAGCCTCGGCGGGCTCGGCCGCGCCCAGGACGCGATCGCGAAGGTCGGCAAGGACCGGGGGCAGCCGCTCATCGACCGGGTCGGGAAGAGCGACCGGGAGACCGCGGCCCGCGTGTCGGCGGCCTACGGCGGCGCCGGCGCGGTCGTCCAGCAGTACCAGGACGATGAGCTCCGGCGCACGATCCAGCTGCTCGCGGTCCGGGCGCCTTCGCCGGGGCTCATCGCGCCGTACGAGGACGCCGAAGCGCTGGGCCTGGCCGCCCCGGGTACCGAACTCGTGACCTTCGGGGATGTGCAGTGCCTGGTGCAGCACGACCCGGTGAGCGCCGGCTCGGCGCCGGACCCGGAACGGTCCTCCGTGCGGACCTGCCAGCGCACCGGCACCGACCTGACCGTGACCCTGAAGAGCCTGAGCTCCGAGGGCAACCGCGACCCGCGGGAAATCGCTGCGATCGTCGAAGAGGCGTGGGCGATACTCACCCGGTGATCACCATCCGGACCGCCCGCGCCGAGGACGAAGCCGCGCTCGCGAAGCTCGACGAGCGCACCTGGACCCCGGACGTCTCCCCCGCGCCCGCGCCGCCGCCCGGCACCCCGTTCTTCGGCGACGGCACGCGGCCCGAGGACGTCCTGGTCGCCGAGCAGGACGGCGTCGTCGCCGGGTACGTCCGCCTCGGCGAGGGGTTCGGCATCCCGGCCCACCGGCACGTGGTGGTGATCGACGGGCTCGCCGTCGACCCGGACCGGCAGCGGCTCGGCATCGCGGGGCGGCTCGTCGAGGCCGCCGTCGCCGAGGCGGGCCGCCGCGGCGCGCGCAAGGTGACGCTGCGCGTGCTCGGGCCGAACACCGGCGCCCGCCGGGTGTACGAGCGCTGCGGGTTCGTCGTCGAAGGCGTGTTGCGCGGCGAATTCCACCTCGACGGCACGGACGTCGACGACGTTCTCATGGCCCGATCGCTCGCTTGACAGCCTCGTCGCGGCTTTGCCATCCTGGATCCGGGCCGAGAGGCGCTGCGACGGAATCCACTTCCGCCACGCTCGGCCCGAGACCACGACTCCAAGGGCGCCTCCCGCGAGGGAGGTGCCTTCTTCTTTGTGTCCGCACGGGCTTCCGTGCTGCCTCCCGAGCGCATCCCGACGAACTCCGGAGTGCACCGAAGCATGAGTGACAAACTGCAGACCCGAAACGGCCTCGACTTCGCCGTGGCCGACCTGTCCCTGGCCGACGCCGGCCGCACGCAGCTGCGGCTGGCCGAGCACGAGATGCCCGGCCTGATGGCGATCCGCCGCGAGTACGCCGCCGCGCAGCCGCTGAAGGGCGCCCGCATCGCCGGCTCCCTGCACATGACCGTCCAGACCGCGGTGCTCATCGAGACCCTCGTCGCCCTGGGCGCGCAGGTGCGCTGGGTGTCCTGCAACATCTTCTCCACGCAGGACGAGGCGGCCGCGGCGGTCGTCGTCGGCCCGGAGGGCACCGTCGACGCCCCGGCGGGCACCTCGGTGTTCGCGTGGAAGGGCGAGACGCTCGAGGAGTACTGGTGGTGCACCGACCAGCTCTTCGCCTTCCCCGGCGGGCTGGCCCCCAACATGATCCTCGACGACGGTGGCGACGCCACCCTGCTCGTCCACAAGGGAGTCGAGTTCGAGGCGGCCGGCGTCGTCCCGCAACCGTCCGAAGAGGACCCGGAGGAGTACCGGATCATCCTCGACACCCTGCGCGCGAGCCTGGCCGCCGACGGCGGCCGCTTCACCGCCATGGCCAAGGAGATCCGCGGCGTCACCGAGGAGACGACCAACGGCGTCAAGCGGCTCTACAAGCTCGCCAAGGACGGCGAGCTGCTGTTCCCGGCGATGAACGTCAACGACTCGGTGACGAAGTCCAAGTTCGACAACAAGTACGGCATCCGGCACTCCCTTGTGGACGGCCTGAACCGGGCCACCGACGTGATGATCGGCGGCAAGCGCGTGGTCGTCTGCGGCTACGGCGACGTCGGCAAGGGCGCGGTCGAAGCGCTGCGCGGTCAGGGCGCCCGGGTCGCGGTCACCGAGATCGACCCGATCTGCGCGCTGCAGGCGGCGATGGACGGGCTCGACGTCGTCGAGCTCGACGACGTGGTGGCCACCGGCGACATCTTCATCACCACCACCGGCAACTTCGGCATCATCTCCGCGGACCAGATGAGCCGGATGAAGCACAACGCGATCGTCGCGAACGTCGGGCACTTCGACAACGAGATCGACATGGCCGGGCTGGCGAAGCTGCCGGGCATCGAGAAGAACGAGATCAAGCCGCAGGTCCACGAGTGGACCTTCCCCGACGGCCACGCGATCATCGTGCTGTCCGAGGGCCGCCTGATGAACCTCGGCAACGCCACCGGCCACCCTTCGTTCGTGATGTCGAACTCCTTCACCAACCAGGCGATCGCGCAGATCGAGCTGTTCACCAAGCCCGGCGAGTACGCCACCGACGTCCACCGGCTGCCGAAGCACCTCGACGAGAAGGTGGCCCGGCTGCACCTGGACGCGCTCGGGGTGAAGCTCACCAAGCTCACGAAGCAGCAGGCCGAGTACATCGGCGTCGACGTCGAAGGTCCGTACAAGCTCGATCACTACCGGTACTGACGCAAGGTTGCTCCATTCGCCGTAGTTTGGTTTATCGGGAAACTGGCCATCCTCCCGGCGAGAGCGCATCCGCCCGGACGGCACGGAGCCGGGCCGGGTCTCATGCGAAGGAGTGTGTCAAGTGATCATCCTCGGTGTGATTCTGCTTGTCATCGGGTTCATCGTGGGCATCCCGGTGCTGTACACCATCGGTATCATTCTCGCGGTGGCCGGCGTGGCACTGGCCATCCTGGGCGGCACCGGCCGCCGGATCGGTGGCCGGGCGCACTGGTACTGATCCCGAGACCGCACCACGGCCCGGCGCGTGGCGGCGAAAGCCGTCCGCGTCGGGCCGTTCGGCCGTTTCCGGCCCTTCGACGGTGAAAAACACACCGGCGGCCCACCCCGTGGGCGGCGTCGGCGGATCCACAACGGACACCCCGCAACGCGGGATGCCCGGAAATGAAAGGGTCCTCCGGCTCCGAGGGGGAGGGAGAGCCGAAGGACCCCGTTAGTGTTAGCACATCGCCAGGCCGCTGTACACAGCTGCATACACGATCGTGTGACCGTCTTGACGGGATCCGAACGCCGTGCGGGCCTCCCCGGCGGGCGACAGCCCGGCCGGGAAGGCCCGCACGGATCCTGGCGGGAGGCTCAGCTGGCGGGAGGCTCAGGAAGCCTGGCGGAGCAAGGACTTCCGCGGCGCGGTGGCGCACCCGCACCCGCCGCCGACGCCCTGGCAGTCCACGATCAGCCCGTGCCGCACGCGGTCGCCGTCGGCGCACGCCGGGTCGGTGCACTCGGCGAATCCGCCTTCCGGGTGGACCACCAGCGTGCCGTGGCAGTGATCGATCCCCGCATCACAAGAGGCACACTCCATGACCGGCCGCCTTTCCGCGCTCGTGGACCACGTGCCCCCACGGTAGGACCGGGAAGCGCGCGGACCCGGCAGCGGTCCGGCGTGTCGGCACAACCACCCGTCCGGGACGCTCAGGCGGACTTCGGCGCCCGCTTGCGCGCCGCCGGCTTCTTCTTGGCCGGCGGTGCGTCCTCATCGGACACCTCGGCCGCGGCGGGCGCCTTCCCCGCACCCTCCGAAGCGGACTGCCGCGACTTCTTCGCGGCGTCCACACTGGCCTGCAGCGCCGCCATCAGGTCGACGACGTCGGCCTTGGCGGTGACGGCGGCGGGCTTGGTCGTCTCGTCGCCCGCGACCTTGGCCTCGATCATCTCTTCGAGGGCCTCGCGGTAGTGGTCGTGGTACTTCTCCGGCTCGAACACCGGCTCGGCCAGTGAATCGATCAGGGACCCGGCCATGGTGAGCTCCTGCGGCCGGATCTGCGGCGGGTCGTCGCGCAGGAACGGGAAGTCGGGCTCGCGGACCTCGTCCGGCCACAGCATCGTCGTCATCACCAGCACGTCGGCGTGCACGCGCAGCACCGCCATGCTCTCCCGCTGCCGGACCGCGACCTTCGCGATGGCCACCTGGCTCGACTTGTGCAGCGCGTCCCGCAGCACGATGTAGGGCTTCACCGCGTTCTTCTGCGGCTCCAGGTAGTACGTGCGGTCGTACTGGATCGGGTCGATCGACTCCAGCGGCACGAACTCCAGCACGTCGATCGTGCGCTGGGTGGCCAGCGGCAGCTCGGCCATCTCGGCGTCGGTGATCACCACCATCTCGCCGTCGGGCAGCTCGTAGCCCTTGGCGATCTCGGCGTACGGCACCTCCTGGCCGTCGATCGTGCAGAACCGCTTGTACTGGATGCGGCCGCCGTCGGCCTCGTGCACCTGGCGCAGGGAGACGTTCTTGTTCTCGGTGGCCGCGTACATCTGGATCGGGATGCTGACCAGCCCGAAGGACACCGAGCCCTTCCACATCGCCCGCATGCCAAGCACCTCCGGGGGTGTCGTCTTCACGCTACGTGACAACCGTAGCCCGAAACGTCCCCCGGCGACAGTCCGCCGCGGCGGCGATCTAGACCTCTGCCAGGTATTTCTCCCAGAGTGCCGGATCCATGAACCAGTGTTGGAAGTCCGCCGGATCGGTGAATCCGTTCGCGAACCGGCGGGCGACCGCGGGATTCTCCCCCGCCACCCCGAGGATCTGGAGCACGTGCGGAGGGGGCGGCAGCAGCAGCGCGTTCGTCCATTCGGTCACGTGCCGGGCGTACTCCCAGTAACGCTCGAACGTCGCTTCCATCCAGGCGGCGTCGAACGGCCGGTCGGCGCGCTCGACGATCGCGTCGAGGTAGGTCGCCGCGCAGTGGCTCGCGTTGTTCGAACCCTGCCCGGTGATCGGGTCGTTCGCCACGACGACGTCGGCCATGCCCAGCACGATCGCCCCGCCCGGCAACGTGCCGACCGGGTGGCGGACCACCGGCGTGTACCCGCCCGCCAGGGTCGCCTTCGCGTCGGTCAGCTCGGCGTCGCGGCAGCGCTCGTACTCCCACGGCACGAACTGCCGCATCAGGTCCAGCAGCCGCCGGAAGTGCTCGTCCGGGCCCGGGTGGTCGCCGAAGCAGTCCAGCGGCCCGCCGGGGACGCCCTCGAAGAAGAGGATGTCGCAGTTCCCGCTCAGCGTGTACGCCGGGATCATGAACAGCTCGCCGACGCCGGGGACGATGTTGAACCGCACCCCCAGCTTGTCCGGGTGCTCCGGACGGCGGCCCACGCCGTGGGCGTAGGCCAGTGACAGCGCGCGCATCGGCCGCGTGTACGGCGAGCGCTCGGGCACCCGGTCGAACAGCTGGACCAGCTCGCCCTTGCCCGCCGAGATGATCACCAGGTCGTAGAGCCGGGTCAGCGCGTCCAGTTCGGACGTCATCACGCCGTGGATGACGAGCTTGCCGCCGCGCTCCTCGAACAGCTCCAGCCAGCCGGCCATCTTCACCCGCTGGTCCACCGACTGGGCCGGGCGGTCGAGCTCGGCGAACCAGTCGAGCGCGCGGCCGCCGTCCGGCGTGGCCACCGAAACGCCGAGGCCCTCGACGTTGACCGTCTCGGCCTCCCACAGGTTGATCCCGAGTTCGCGCTCGTGCTGCAGCGCGTCGTGGAACATGCACTGCGTCGACATCACCCGCCCGGACCGGATCTCCTCCGGCGTCCGCGCGGACATCACCGTGACGTCGTAGCCCTTCGCCTGCAGCCCGAGGGCCAGCTGCAGGCCGGACTGCCCGGCACCGACGATCAGAACCCTGCGCATGGAGCTCGTTCTCCTTCTCAGGCGTGCGGGGTGCTGCCGGCCAGCTCGCGGCCCGCCGGGCCGGAGAGCACCGCCAGCGACAGCGTGTGGCCGACCAGCTCGGTCAGGGTGGCGATGGTGGACGCGCGGTCGCGCGCGTCGCAGGTGACCAGCGGGACGGCCGGGTCGAGGGCGAGGGCGTCGCGCACCTCGTCGAGGTCGTGCACCGGCTTGCCCTCGAACTGGTTGACCGCCACGACGAACGGCAGCTCGGAGTCGTTTTCGAAGTAGTTGATCGCGGCGAACGACTCGTCGATCCGGCTGGTGTCGACCAGCACGACCGCGCCCAGCGCGCCGCGGCTGAGGTCGTCCCACAGGAACCAGAACCGCGCCTGCCCCGGCGTGCCGAACAGGTACAGCAGCAGGTCCGGGCGCAGCGTGAGCCGCCCGAAGTCCATCGCCACGGTCGTGGTCGACTTGCCGCCGGGCGGGATCTCGTCGATGCCTTCGCCCGCCTCGGTCATCCACGCTTCGTTGCTCATCGGCGGCACCTCCGACACCGCACCGACGAAGGTGGTCTTGCCGACACCGAAGCCCCCGGCGACGACGATCTTCGCGGAGATCGTCAGCAGATCGCCCTCAGGCGGGGAGCCGCTTGAGCCCATCAAGGATCCTCTCGAGCACGTTGGTGTCGTGGTGGTAGGCGTGCGCGGTGGGGTGGACGAACACCGCACCCTGGGAGGCGAGGTCGCCGAGCAGCACCCGCACCACACCCAGCGGCAGGTCCAGCCCGACCGACAGCTCGGCGACCGAGCACCGCACGCGGGCGCGTTCGTAGAGCGAACGCGACTCGGGCATGAGCGTGTCGCTCAGCGCCGGGTCGTACTGCGGCACCGAGATCAGCGTCTCCACCAGCAGCTGGTGGCGCGTGCCGGTGCGGCCGCCGGTGAGCGCGTACGCGCGGATGCGGCGGCTCCGGCGCGGTAACGCGGTGTCCTTTTCGGACATGGGGATCACATCCTCGTGCTGCGTACCGGAGCTCCGCTCCGGGCCGGGGGCGGCGCCACCCGGACCCCCGGAAGAATCGTGAGGCACGTCCATCAACCCCGGGGCCGGCGCGCGGTCAGCACCTGGCGCAGTTCGGCGCGCACCTCGGGGGTGAGCGCGTGGCCGGCGTTGGTGATGAACTGGGTCATCTCGTAGGCGACCACCTTCATGTCGGCCTCGCCCGAGGTCAGCACCGCGAGCCCGGCGCCGGACCCGATGCCCATGAACAGGAAGTAGCCGTGGGTGAGCCGGATGATGATCTGCTCGCAGGCGCCCTTGCCGAACAGCGCCGCGCTGTTGCCGGCCAGCGAGAGCAGGCCGCTGGCGATCGCGGCGAGCTGTTCGGCCTCGGCCTCGCCGACGGAGTCCGACGCGGTGAGCGGGAAGCCGTCCACGCTCATGATCAGCGCGTGGCTGACGCCGTGGACCTTGCGCACGAAGTCGTCGAGCAGCCAGGCGAAGTTCGCCGTGGCCGACTGGGGAGCGCTCACCGGGCGGTTCCTCCGGGCGTTTCGTCGTGGCGGGCGCGGTTCTCCGCGAGGGCCGCCTGCTCGCCGTCGGCGAACGCGCCGAGGTCGGCCAGCAGCTGCTCGTGGCCGGCGTTCTCGGCGTTCCCGGCAGGCGGGGGTGGTGGCGGCGGTTCCGGTGCGGCACCGCGGATGCTGCCGGGCACGCGGCGCGGCAGGCCGTTGGCCGTCGTGCCGCCGACGATGCCCTCGACCGGGCGCGGCCGCGGGGTGGGCTTGCGCGGCGCGAGCGGCTCCGGCGTCTCCCGGGGGAAGGTGCCGGCGCGGCGGCGCGGCAGCCCGCCGACGGTGGCCGGCTCGGGACCGGCCGCGGTCTTGACCGGTTCGACGGTGACGGTCCGGGTGCCCGACCAGGCGTGCTCGGCGAGTTCGGTGACGACACCGGTGGGCAGCAGGACGGTGGCCACGGTGCCGTGCGGGCTGCGCCGGTCGAGCCGGACGGTGACGCCGTGGCGGCCGGCCAGGCGGGCGACCACGGCGAGGCCCATGTGCCGCGCCGCGGCGTCGTCGAGGTCGCCGCCCGCGGCCAGCCGTGCGTTCAGGTCGCCGATGCGGTCGGCGGGGATGCCGATGCCCTCGTCCTCGATCCGGACGAGCACGCTGCCCTGCTCGGTCAGGTGTGCGCTCACGTGCACCGGCGAGCTGGGCGAGGACTGGTTGGCGGCGTTGTCGAACAGCTCCGCCAGCACCCGGCCCAGGTCCTCCGCGGCGAAGCCGACGACGCCGAGGTTGACCACCCGGCCGATGGTGATCCGGGCGTAGTGGTTGATCGACGACATCGCCGCGCGCATCAGGTCGAGCACCGAGGTCGCGCGGGCGGCGTCGTCGGCGGTGTCCTGCCCGGCCAGCACGCGCAGGTTCTCCGCGTTGCGCCGCAGCCGCGTGGCGAGGTGGTCGAGCTGGTAGAGCTCGGCGAGGCGGTGGTGGTCCTCCTCCCCCGCCTCCAGCTCCTCCAGCCGCGCGAGCAGCTGGTCGAGCAGGTTGAGATCACGCAGGGCGACGCTGGCGCAGATCTCGGCCAGCACGCCTTCGCCGGCGGGCGCCTTCACCGGTTCCGGTTCCGGTTCCGGCCGGATCGGCACCACGGACGCCGGACCCACCGGGAGTTCGTACCCGGGGTGCTTCGGCGGCGCGGTGAGGAACTGCGCGGCGGCGACGCGCGAGCGGTCCAGCAGGACGCGTGATCGATCCAGGAGTTCCCGGGCCCGGCTCGCCATGTGGTCCCACTTCTTCCTTGATCAGGTACGAGAACGACGGTGCGTCGCCGACCCCCGGCGGCGATGCGGCACATGCAAGCAGAAAGGTTCGTGGGATGTCCACAGCCGGTCCGCGTGCGATCGCTGCCCGTGACCGTGAATTCGGAGCGTCGCCGCTGGTGAGCGCAGTGGGTTAGGCCATTCGGTGCAAATTTGCAAATTGCGGGTCGCAACAGAGCGCACACGGCCCTCGAACCCGCAGCTGAGGCAGGCCCTGAGCGCAAACGCCCAGGTCGATGTCCGTTTCGTCCCAACTTTGCGCGCCACGCAATTTTTTGCGGGGCACGCAAGTTTTTCGCTACACTCTGCACATGCCGCCGGAACCACCACCCCAGCTGACCCTGCGCGAGCGGAAGAAGCGCGAAGCCCGCCGGGCACTCGCGCAGGCCGCCCTGC
This sequence comes from Amycolatopsis sp. NPDC004169, assembly GCF_040610315.1. Classification (NCBI taxonomy): domain Bacteria; kingdom Bacillati; phylum Actinomycetota; class Actinomycetes; order Pseudonocardiales; family Pseudonocardiaceae; genus Amycolatopsis; species Amycolatopsis sp. NPDC004169. The sequence goes on along the minus strand of NZ_JBEXMD010000050.1, from coordinate 19,586 downwards.
GGCTGACGCTGGAGCGGGGGCTGGAGAACGTCCGGGTGGAGGACATCGCGACCGAGGTCGGTGTCTCTCCCCGCACATTCAACAACTACTTCTCCAGCAAGGAGCAGGCGGTCTGCGCGATCATCGTCGACCGGCACGAGGGGATGCGCGAGGCGCTGCTCGCGCGGCCGGCCGACGAGCCGCTCTGGGAGTCGGTCAAGCACGCGGTGCTCGAGCAATATTCGCGTGAAGGCGAGCCCGATCGCGCGTATGTTGCGCGTATCCGGGAGCTGATGGGCCAGCTCGTGCTACGTGGCGAATTCCTGAACGCCCACGCGGCGGTCGAGCGGGTCCTGGCCGAAACGATCGCGAACCGGGTGGGCGGTGTGGACCACCTGCTGTGCCGGCTGATGGCCTCCTCGGTGGAAAGCGCCGTCCGCGTCGCCTTCGTGAACTGGTTCACCGAGGGCGAACCGCTCCTGCCGACCCTGGAGCGGCTGCTGGACGAGCTGGCCGCCGGGATGCCGACCCTGACCGGCGGCACCGAACGGAAACCCGAACCGAACACCACCACCACTCCACTGGGGGAATCGTTGTGCTAGTCAAGCTCCTCCGCAGCCACCTGCGCCCGTACCGGGGCACCCTGTGGGTGATCGTGCTGCTCCAGCTGGTCCAGACGATCGCCATGCTCTACCTGCCGACGCTGAACGCCGACATCGTCGACAACGGCCTGATCAAGGGCGACATGGCCTACATCCTGCGGATCGGCGCGCTGATGCTCGCCGTCACGCTGGCCCAGATCGCCGGCTCGATCGGCGCGGTGTACTTCGGCGCCCGCACGGCGATGGCGATCGGCCGGGACATCCGCGCCGGGGTGTTTCACCGGGTGCAGGACTTCTCCGCCCGCGAGGTCGGCCAGTTCGGCACGCCGTCGCTGATCACCCGCACCACCAACGACGTCCAGCAGGTCCAGATGCTGGTGCTGATGACGCTGACGCTGATGGTGTCCGCGCCGATCATGTGCGTCGGCGGCATCATCCTGGCGCTGAACCTCGACGTGCCGCTCTCGTCGCTGCTGCTGGTGATCGTGCCCGTGCTGGCCGTTTCCGTCGGCGTGATCATCGCCAAGATGCGGCCGGCGTTCCGGCTGATGCAGGTCCGGATCGACCGGATCAACCAGATCCTGCGCGAGCAGATCATGGGCATCCGGGTCATCCGGGCGTTCGTCCGCGACAAGCACGAACGGGCGCGCTTCGACGTCGCCAACGACGAGCTGCTGACCGTCTCGCTGCGGGTCGGGCGGCTGATGGCGCTGATGTTCCCGATCGTGATGCTGGTGATGAACGTGTCCAGCGTGGCCGTGCTGTGGTTCGGCGGCCAGCGGATCGACTCCGGCAGCATGCAGATCGGTGCCATGACGGCCTTCCTGTCCTACCTGCTGCAGATCCTGATGGCCGTCATGATGGCCACGTTCATGTTCATGATGGTGCCGCGCGCGGAGGTCAGCGCCGAGCGGATCAGCGAGGTGCTCGACACCGAGTCGAGCGTCCGCCCGCCGGTGACGCCGATCCGGCCGGGCGAGGTGCACGGGCACCTGGAGCTGTCCGGGGTGGAGTTCCGCTACCCCGGCGCGGAAAAGCCGGTGCTGTGCGACATTTCGCTGATCGGGCGGCCCGGGGAGACGACCGCCGTCATCGGGTCGACGGGCACCGGCAAGACCACGCTGCTCAACCTGATCCCGCGGCTGATGGACGCGACGAAGGGCACCGTGAAGGTCGACGGCGTCGACGTCCGCGACCTCGACCCGGCGGTGCTCGCCCGCGCGGTCGGGCTGGTGCCGCAGAAGCCGTACCTGTTCGCCGGCACGGTGGCGAGCAACCTGCGCTACGGCAACCCGGACGCCACCGACGAAGAGCTGTGGCACGCGCTGGAAGTGGCGCAGGGCAAGGACTTCGTCGAAGCGATGGCCGAGGGGCTCGACGCGCCGATCGCCCAGGGCGGCACGAACGTCTCCGGCGGCCAGCGGCAGCGGCTCGCGATCGCCAGGATGCTGGTGCACAAACCGGAGATCTACCTGTTCGACGACTCGTTCTCGGCGCTCGACTACGCGACCGACGCGGCCCTGCGCCGGGCGCTGGTGTCGGAAACGAAGGACGCGACGGTGGTCATCGTCGCGCAGCGGGTCAGCACCATCCGCAATGCCGACCGGATCATCGTCCTCGACGAAGGCCGCGTCGTCGGCACCGGCACCCACCACGAACTCATGGACGGCAACGAAACCTACCGGGAGATCGTGCTGTCCCAGCTGACCGAGCAGGAGGCGGCGTGATCGAGCTCGCGAGATCACCATTCAACACAGCAGCGTCGCTCGCGACGCCACCGAGCGCCAGCGAGGAGGCGGCGTGAGCACCACGGAAACGCCCAAAGCCGCCGTCACCGATGCCGGCGAACGGCCCACCGCGCAACGGCACCGCAACACCGGGGCCGCGGCCGCCGGGCCGGGGGCCCGCTTCATGGGCGGCGGCGCGCCGCCCGAGAAGGCGCTGGACTTCAAGGGGTCCCTCAAGCGGCTGCTGCAGCTGCTGCGACCGCAGCGGGTCGCGCTGATCGCCGTCCTCGTGTTCGGCGCGGCCAGCGTCACGCTGACCGTGATCGGGCCGAAGATCCTCGGCCAGGCCACCGACGCCATCCTGGCCGGCGTGCTCGGCAAGCAGGTGCCGCCGGGGGTGACCAAGGAGCAGATCGTCGCCGGGCTGCGGGCCCGCGGCGACGGCACGCTGGCCGACATCTACAGCCGGGTCGACCTGGTGCCGGGAGTCGGGATCGACTTCGACAAGGTCGGCCGGATCCTGCTGATCGTGCTGGCGCTGTTCGTCATCTCGTCGTTCTTCGGGCTGATCCAGGCCCGGCTGACCACCACCCTGGTGCAGCACGCGGTGTACCGGCTGCGGCAGCAGGTCGAGGACAAGTTCGCCCGGCTGCCGCTGAAGTACTTCGACCGCCAGCCGCGCGGTGAGGTGCTCTCCCGCGTCACCAACGACATCGACAACCTGGCGCAGTCGCTGCAGCAGACGCTGTCGCAGATCGTCTCGTCGCTGCTGACGGTGATCGGCGTGCTGATCATGATGTTCCTGATCTCGCCGCTGCTGGCGCTGATCGCGCTGCTGACGGTGCCGCTGTCGGCGGTCGTGGCGGCGAAGGTCGGGAAGCGGGCGCAGCCGAACTTCATCAAGCAGTGGTCGACGACCGGCAAGCTCAACGCGCACGTCGAGGAGATGTACACCGGGCACTCGCTGGTGAAGGTGTTCGGCCGCCGCGAGGAGTCCGCGGCGATCTTCGACAAGCAGAACGAAACGCTGTACCAGGCGAGCTTCAAGGCGCAGTTCATCTCCGGGATGATCCAGCCGGCGATGATGTTCATCGGCAACCTGAGCTACGTGCTGGTGGCGGTGATCGGCGCGCTGCGCGTGGCGTCGGGCAGCCTGACTCTCGGCGAGGTGCAGGCGTTCATCCAGTACTCGCGCCAGTTCAGCCAGCCGGTGACGCAGATCGCCAGCATGGCGAACCTGCTGCAGTCCGGGGTCGCGTCGGCCGAGCGGGTGTTCGCGCTGCTCGACGCCGAGGAGCAGGCGCCGGAGCCCGCTGCGCCGGAACGGCCGGCGGTGATCCGCGGGCGCGTGGAGTTCCAGGACGTCTCCTTCCGCTACCTGCCGGAGAAGCCGCTGATCGAGGACCTCTCGCTGACCGTCGAACCCGGTCAGACGGTGGCGATCGTCGGGCCCACCGGGGCCGGGAAGACGACCCTGGTCAACCTGCTGATGCGGTTCTACGAGCTGGACGGCGGGCGGATCACGCTCGACGGCGTCGACATCGCGAAGATGAACCGCGAGGAGCTGCGCGACCAGACCGGCATGGTGCTGCAGGACGCGTGGCTGTTCGGCGGCACGATCGCGGAGAACATCGCCTACGGCGCGGACGACCCGACCCGGGAGGAGATCGTCGAGGCGGCGCAGGCGACGTACGTGGACCGCTTCGTGCGGACGTTGCCGGACGGCTACGACACGGTGCTGGACGACGAGGGCGGCACGGTCAGCGCGGGTGAGAAACAGCTGATCACGGTGGCGCGGGCGTTCCTGGCCAAGCCGGTCATCCTCATCCTCGACGAGGCGACCAGCTCGGTCGACACCCGCACCGAGGTGCTCATCCAGCGGGCGATGAACTCGCTGCGCAGCGGCCGCACCAGCTTCGTCATCGCGCACCGCCTTTCCACGATCCGCGACGCGGACGTGATCCTGGTGATGGAGAACGGGCGCATCGTCGAACAGGGCGATCACGAAACGCTGCTGCACAGCGGTGGTGCGTACGCGCGGCTGTATGCGGCGCAGTTCGCCGAAGCAATGGCCGAGACGGACTGAGGCCCGCACCCCGGTACCCTGGAAGCTCTTCGAGCGGAAGGGGTACTGGGGCGGCCATGGCCGAGAAAGCCGACAGACTCGAGGAATACCGCCGCAAGAGGGCCCGCGACCGCACCCCCGAACCCTGGCCGGACGGCCCGCCCGTGCCGGGGAACGACACCCTCTTCGTCATCCAGGAGCACCACGCCACCCGGCTGCACTGGGACTTCCGGCTGGAACGCGACGGCGTGCTCGTGTCGTGGGCGGTGCCGAAGGGCCTGCCGCTCTCCCCCGGCGTGCCCCGGCTCGCCGTGCACACCGAAGACCACCCTCTGGAGTACCTCACGTTCTCCGGTGAGATCCCCGCGGGCGAGTACGGCGGCGGCTGGATGACGGTGTGGGACACCGGGACGTACGAAACGCTGCACTGGAACGACCACAAGGTCGAGGTGGTCTTCCACGGCGCCCGCACCCGCGGCAAGTACCTGTTCCAGAACCGGCACGACGAAGACGGCCGCGACTGGACCCTGCGCCGCCTCGACCCGGCCGACCCCGGCCACGAAGACGCCCCCGAGTTCCTCGAGCCGATGACGGCCGGGCCGGGCGAGCTGCCGTCGGACGACGACGAGTGGGCCTACGAGTTCGCCTGGGGCGGTTTGCGCACGATGCTGCTGGTCTGCGGCGGCCGCGTCACCGCCCACGACGGCACCGGCGCCGACGTCACCGACCGCTACCCGGAGCTGCACAAGCTGGGCGAGCAGCTCGGGTCGACGGAGGTGCTGCTGGACGGCGAAGTCGTGGTGATGAAGGACGGCAGGCCGTACCCGGCCGGTCTCGACGAGCGCCGCCGCGCCGACGCGGCGGCGGCCAAGCGCCTCAAGGTCGGCTGCCCGGTCTTCTACTTCGCCTCCGACGTCCTGCACCTCGACGGCCGTCCCACGCTCGAGCTGCCCTACACGAAACGCCGGGAGCTGCTGGACGGCCTGGGCATCGAGGACCGCCACTGGCAGGTACCGAGGTACTTCCTGGGCGGCGGCGAGGCCGTCGCCGGCGCCAGCCGCCAGCACGGCCTCCCCGGCGTGGTGGCCAAGCGGGCGGACAGCCCCTACCGCCCGGGCGGCGGCGCGGGCGACTGGGTGCTGATCGAGAACTGAGCCGGGGTCACTTCCGGCGCCCGCGTGGTGCGGCTCAAGCGCTCCCCCGTGTCACGCGGGCCCGGACACGCCCGGAAGCCGCCGCTCAAGCGCGGACGCGGCGCGCCAGCGCCACGCCCGCAACCACGACCACCAGCCCGGCCACGACGTTGCCGACCAGCGCGCCCGCCGAAGGCTGGGTCTCCCCGCCGTTCCGCAGCAGCCACGGCGAAACCGCGGCCCACGCGCCGAGGACGGGGATCACCCAGCCGATCAGCGCCAGCCTGCGGGTGGCCGTACGGGCGATCGCCAGCGCGATCAGGACCAGTCCGACCAGCGTGTCGCTCAGCGCCAGCACGCCCGCGCCGCCGAAGCCGGTCACCCACGGAGCCAGCACCAGGTAGAGCCCGGCCAGCAGCACCAGCCCGGCGGCCGCGCCGAGCACCACCGTGCGGTGGCGGGAAGCCGGAATGCGGTGGGATGTCATCTCGTCACCTCCACCCGGAGAGGTACCCGCCCGTCGCACCCGGTAACCGGGACCTGCCCGCCGCCCTCGGGGCCGGCAGGCCCCGGCCGGTCAGCAACCGCAGGTGTAGTAGGTGATGTCCCAGTGGTTGCCCTCGTCGCAGTAGAGGTTGCCGGACGCGGCCTTCCACTGCGGGTAGCCGTCGCCGCGCAGTCCGATGTAGTCGAAGTTGTTCTTGATGTAGGCGTCGATGCAGCTGTTGTGCGAGATGTCGACCTTGTAGCCGTTGTAATGGCTGTAGGTGCCCGACGCGTGGCCGACCTCGGTGCCGCCGGTGATGTTGATCGCGCAGCCGCTGGCCCGCTTCAGCGTGATGACCCCGCTGACGGTGCTCTGGTTGATCTGCTCGTAGGACGTGCACGTCGAGTTGGAGCGCGTGGTGCAGTTCCCGCTCGACGAGTGGGTCACCCCGGCCGCCGACAGCTGCGACGCGGCCTGCGCCTGGGTGAGCTTGGTGACCTGCTCGGTCGCCGACGCGGTGCCGATGGTGGCGAAGACCGCCGTCGCGGCGGCCGCGGCCAGCCCCAGTGCCACCCGCGCCAGCATCCGTTGTCCCGGCATGAGCTGCCTTCCTCTCCTGCGACGATCCGGACGCCGGTGAGCCAAATCGGGGCGGCCATAACTTCGCCAAACTCGCCGGCGCGCCCGCCGGGCCGGGACGCCGTCAGGTCCTGATCTTCGTCAAGACTTCACGAGTCCGGTCGCGGTCCGGCGATCCGCTGGTGACGGCGTCGAGTTCGCGCAGCGCCCGCAATTCCCACAGCGGGAAGCCGAGCCGGCGGAACAGCTCCGCCGAAGTCCGCAGCAGCCGTTCCGCCTCGGTGACGGCACCTTCCCCGGCCTGAGTGCGCCCGAGGCCGAGGAGGGCGTACCCGGCGCCGCGGCGGTCGCGCAGCTCCCGGAAGACCTCCAGCGCGAGCAGCAGGTGCCGCCGCGCGCCCGCCGGGTCGCCCGCGCGGCGGCGGGCCTCGGCGAGGCTGCGGTGGGTGTAGGCGGCCGCGTGCCGGTGCCCGATCTGCTCGAACAGCGCCAGGGAACGGGTCAGGAAGCGTTCTCCGTCGGCGGTTTCCCCGGCTTCGGTGTGCAGGTCGCCGAGGCTGCGCAGGACGTGCGCCTCCCAGTGCCGCTCGCGGGCGCGGACGGCGCCGCCGAGCGCACCGGCGAGCAGGTCGGCCGCCTGGTCCTGGCCGCCGTGCCGGCGCAGCACGTCGGCGTAGCGCTTGGCGGCCTGGTCGTGCTCGCGGCCGTCGTCGCACTCCCGCGCGAGCAGCATGCTCACCTCGAAGCTCTCGATCGCCCGCCGCACGTCACCGACGTCCTCGGCCAGCGAGCCGAGCTGGGCCGCCGCGGCCGCCTGCCCGCGGCGGTCCCCGCACTCACGCAGCAGGACGAGGGCTTCCCGCAGCTCGGCCTCGGCCGTCAGCGGGTCACCGCCGTCGAGGTGGACGTCGGCGAGCGCGGCCAGCACCGCGCCGGTGCCCTGCGGGTCGGCCAGGGCGCGGTAGCGGTGCTCGGCCATCACGAAGTAGGCCTGTGCCCGCTGCCAGTGGCCGTGCTGGCCGTGCACCGCGCCGAGGTTGTAGAGCTTCTCGGCCTCCGCCCGCGGGTCCTGGCGGCGGCGGGCCGCGGCCAGCCCGAGCACCGAGACGGCGCGGGCGGCGTGGCCGAGCCACGGCGTACCGGCCAGCGCGGTGCAGGCGTCGGCGAGCCGTTCGGTCAGCTCGTGCCAGCCGTGCGCGCCGGCCAGCCGGACGGCGGCGGCCAGGTGGGCGGTCTCCGCGGCCGGGTCGGCCGCGATCCCGCGCACGACCGCCGGATCCGGCCTGGGCAGCCCGGGTGCCGGACGGCCGCGGGCGTGTTCGGCGCAGGCGAGCGCGGTCTCACAGGCCCGGCGCAGCGCTGCGCGATCCACCTCCCCCGGGTGCTCGGCCAGCACCAGCCGCACGAACGGGGGCACCGCCCACCGCGGGCCGGCGGGGGTCAGCAGGTGGGCGGCGGCCAGGTCGTCCAGCCGGTCGCGGGCGGCGTCGAGGGGCAGGTCGAGCAGGGCCGCCGCGCACCAGTCCGGGACGGCGGTGCCGAACGCGGCGAGCAGCCCCAGCAGCGCGACGTCGGCTCCGCGCAGCGCCGTCGTCACCACGGCACGGACACCGAGGTCGCCGGCGGTCAGCTCGTCGAGCCGGCGCCGGTCGTCGGCGAGCCGGGCGGCGAGGTCGGCGACGCTGCGGCCCGGGCGGGCCGCGAGCTTCACCCCGGCGATCCGCACGGCCAGCGCGAGCCCGGCACAGTGCCGGACGATCCGGTGCGCCGCTTCGGGTTCGGCCTGCAGGCGCGGCTCCCCCGCGATCGCCGCGAGCAGCGCCCGTGCGTCCTCTGTGGACAGTTCGGGCACCCGGACCGCCCGCGCCCCGCACAGCCCGGGCAGCTCCCGGCGCGCGGTGACGAGCGTGGCGCAGCCGGGCCCGCTCGGCAGCAGGGCCCGCACCTGGGCTTCGGACGCGGCGTCTTCGAGCAGCACCAGCAGCCGCCGGTCGGCGGTGTAGCCGCGCCAGAGCCCGGCCAGCCCGGCGCGGTCGGCCAGTTCCGCCGGGGTCGCGCCCAGGCGGCGCAGGAACCCGGTCAGCACCGCGGCCGGTTCGGCAGGCGTCCCGTCCTCGGCGCGCAGCGAGGCGGTCAGCTGGCCGTCGGGGAACCGGCGGCGGGCCCGCCAGGCGGCCTGCACCGCCAGCGCGGACTTGCCGGCCCCGGCGGCGCCGTGCAGCACGACCGGGGCCGGGCCCCGCAGCGCGCGGGCGACGTCGGCGAGCTCGGCCGCGCGCCCGGTGAAGTCGGGCACCGCGGGCGGGAGCTGGGCGGGCGGCCCCGGCGTCGTCCACTCGGTGCCCGCGATCCGGCGGTAGACCGCGGTGAGGTCGGCGCCCGGCCACACGCCCGCCTCGTCCCACAACGCCCGCCGGGTCCGGCGGAGCACCTCCAGCGCCGATTCGCGGCGGCCGACGGCACCGAGGGCGGCGGCCAGCCGGGCGGCGAACCGCTCGTCGGCGGGCCGGGCCGCGACCACCGGGTCGAGCCGCTCGACGACCGACCGGCCGTCGCCGTCGGCCAGTTCCAGCTCGACCAGCTGCAGCAGCGCGGCCGAGCGCCGGTCCTCCAGCCACAGCTTGTGCGCCTCCAGCAGCGGCCCGCCGGCGACGTCGGCGAACGCGTCCCCGCGCCAGCACGCCAGCGCCCGTTCGAGCGCGCGGCGGCGCTGGGCGCGGTCGTCGGCCCCCGAGGACAGCAGCGCCAGGAACTCGTCGGCGTCCAGCTCCCCCGGCTCGAGGGTCAGCGCGTAGCCCCGCCGCCCGGAGCGCAGCCGCTGCCCGGCCTCGGCGGCGCCCAGGCCGGGCGAGAGCGTCTTGCGCAGCTTCGACACGGTGACCTGCACGACCGCCGCGGCGCTCGACGGCGCGCCGTCCGGCCACAGCTCGTCGACCAGCGTGTCGCGGCCGACGAACTGACCGGCGCGGGCGAGCAGCACCGCGAGCAGCCGCCGCGGCTGGGCCGCCGACGGCAGCGGGACGGAGGCCGTCAACGGCCCGAGGACCTGGAACCGCACGGCTACAACACCCCACCCGCGAGATCACCTGATCGAGCGACCTGAATCTAACCTTTCGACGCAGTGGGGAAACCCCGCTCACCCGGATGGCCGACGACGTTCGTCCTCACGCGTGCGCGAGCAGTTTCGCCAGCAGGTCCGGGTTTTCGGCGAGCCCTTCGCGCAAGGTGTGCTCGCGCAGCGGCTTCAGGTCGCCGTAGGGCTGGTTCGCCCAGTCCAGGGCGCCCTGCGGCGGCTCGGGGTCGTACTCGATCGCGAACTGGATGTTCGTCGCGACCTGCCGCCCGGCCAGCCGTTCCGCCAGGTGCAGGGCCAGGTCGATGCCCGCGGAGACGCCGGCCGCGGTGATCACCGGGCCGTCCTCGACCCACCGACGGGCGACCGGGGTGGCGCCGACGGCGGGCAGCAGGTCCCGGAACATCCAGTGCGTCGTCGCCTGCCTGCCGTCCAGGAGCCCGGCCGCGCCGAGGACGAGGGAGCCGGTGCACACCGACGTCACCAGCTCGGCGCTCGCGGCGGCGGTGCGCAGCCAGGCGAGGAGTCGCTCGTCGGCCATCGCGCGCAGGGTCGGGACGGTCCCGCCGGGCACCAGCACCGCGAAGGGGGCCGGGACCTCGTCGAAGGTGTGGCCGGGGGCGATCCGCAGCGGCGTGTCCGTGCCGACGGTGTCCTTGGTGGCGCCGACGACGACGGTCCGGTAGCGCCGGTCCAGCTGCCCGAGCGCGCTCAGCACCTGCAGCGGGCCGACGAGGTCGAGCGGCGTGAGGCCGGGGTACACGACGAAGGCGATGGTCTTCGGGGTCTCGGTCATGCGGTTCACGGTGGCGTTCGCGCGCGACGCGGGTGGCGCCGATGTCCGGATTCCTGCGAACCACGTCCGAGCGCCGGTCGGGCTGCTAGCGTTCGATCATGCCAGGCTCACCCAGACGGGTCGCGATCGTCGGTTACGCCGACGCCGAGCTGCTGGACATCGCCTGTCCCGCCGATGTGTTCGACGCCGCGAACCGGCTCGGCGCGCGACCGCCGTACGAGCTGCAGCTGGCGTCGGTCGACGGCCACGGCATCCGCACCGGCTCCGGCCTGACGCTCCAGCCGCACCTGCGCCTCGACCAGGTCGCCGGCGACCTGGACACGCTGGTCGTGGCGGGCGGCTGGGGCAGCACGGCCGCGGCGGCCGACGAGCGCGTCCTCGCTCACGTCCGCCGGCTCGCCCGGAGCAGCCGCCGCATCGCGTCGGTGTGCACGGGCGCGGAGGTCCTGGCGGCGGCGGGCCTGCTCAATGGCCGCCGCGCGACGACGCACTGGCGCTACGCGGCCCGCCTGGCCCGCGACTACCCGTCGGTGACGGTGGACCCGGTCCCGCTGTACGTCCGCCACGGCAACGTCTACACGGCGGCGGGCGTGACGAGCGGGCTGGACCTGACGCTGTCGCTGGTGGAGGAGGACCACGGCCCGTCACTGGCCCGCGAGGCGGCCCGCGCGCTGGTGACGTACCTGCAGCGGCCGGGCAACCAGGCCCAGGTCAGCCTGTTCCTGGCCGGGCCGCCGCCGGAGCACCGCGAGGTCCGCGACCTCACCGCCTACATCGCCGAGCACCTCGACGCGGACCTGGGCACGCCGGCCCTGGCGGCGCGGGCGGGGATCAGCACCCGCCAGCTGACCCGCTTGTTCGACGCCCACCTGGGCACCACCCCGGGCCGTTACGTCCGCACGATCCGCACGGAACAGGCGGCCCGCCTGCTGTCGGGAACGGACCTCCCGCTGGCGACGATCGCCCGCCGCTGCGGCTTCGGTTCGACGGAAACGCTGCGCCAAGCCTTCCTGGACCACTTCGACACCCCGCCGTCGGCCTACCGCCGCGTCCACGTCCGCCAGTCCTACGGCTGATACCCCGCCGATCACACGTGATGCCCCGCCAATCACGCGAGTTACGCGCCCGATCACGCGAGTTCGGGTTCTGATCACGCGAGTTCCGGGTCGTGGTCCCCCAGGTACGGCGCATCGGGACGAACCGGGCCGTCGGCGGCCCCTCGCGCGGGGTGCGGAAACCCGCTGTCAGGATGTGCGGGTGGACCGCCCCGACCTGGACGACGACGCAACCGGCCCGATTCGCCGGATCACGGACGAGGTGTCCTCTTCCCCGGCCCGCGCCGCGTCCGGAACGCCGGGAACGCCCCGGAAACCCGCCCGCCGCCGCACCGACACGGGCCCGCAGCGCGTCGCCCACTCGGGGTCGTTGCGCCTTCCGGCCGGGAACGGCCAGGCCGAGCCCCGGCGCCGCCGCGGGGACACCGGGCCGCAGCCCCTCCCCGGCAGCGACCAGCCCGCCACCTCCCGCCGTCGCGGCGACACCGGGCCGGAGCCCATCCGAACCGACGGCGAGCGCCCCGCCACCCGCCGCGGCGACACCGGGCCGCAGCGGGCCGCCGAAGCCGGTGCACGACCCCGTCGCAAGGCCGCCGACACCCCGGAACCCCCCACCGGCCACGGCCACGGGCATGGCCACGGCCACGGACCCGCCGCCCCGGCGTCCCGGCGGGTCAAGCTCCTCCTGATCTGGCTGCTCGCCCCGCTCGCTTTGGCCACCGTCGTCGGCATGGTCGTCCTCTACCCCTGGGGCAAGGCCTCCCCCACCAGCGTCGTCCCGCAGGGCACGCCGGTGCACGCCGACATCCGCACCACCGCCACCGGCCCCTGCCTCGCCCAGGGCCAGGTCCAGGTCGGCGACCAGAGCGACCCGAACGCGAAGCCCTGCCTGACCGTCGACCTCGCCATGACCGACGGCCCGGCCGCCGGGAAACCGCTGCGGCTGACCGTCCCGATCGAGCCCAGCACCCCGCGCTTCGCCGCCGGGGACGCCGTCGTGCTCGCCTACAACAACGGGAACCCGAACGATCCCGCCAGTTTCCAGCTGGTCGACTTCCAGCGCGGCACCCCGCTGCTCGTGCTCGCCGCCCTCTTCGCCGTCGCCGTGCTCGTGCTCGGGCGGTGGCAGGGCGTCGCCGCGCTCGTGGCGCTCGGGCTCTCCTTCGTCGTCATCGCGCTGTTCATCCTGCCCGCCATCCTCGCCGGGGAAAACCCGCTGGTCGTGGCGATCGCCGGGGCCGGGGCGATCATGTTCATCGCCCTCTACCTGACCCACGGCCTCTCGGCGCGGACCTCCGCCGCCGTGCTCGGCACGCTCGTCAGCCTCGCCCTCATCGGCGTCCTGTCCGCCATCTTCTCCGCCGCCGCCTCGCTGACCGGGCTCGACGACAGCACCTCGACGCTCATCGGGTCGCTGGGCCACGGCATCGACGCGCGCGGGCTGCTGCTCGCCGGCGTCGTGATCGGCGCGCTCGGCGTGCTCGACGACGTCACCGTCACCCAGACCAGCGCCGTCTGGGAACTGCGGCGCGCCAACCCGGACCTGACCTGGCGCGAGCTCTACCGCTCCGGCCTGCGGATCGGCCGCGACCACGTCGGCTCGGCGGTCAACACGCTCGTGATGGCCTACGCCGGGGCCGCGCTGCCGGTGCTGCTGTACTCGTCGATCTCCGGCGTCGGGCTCGGCGCGCTGCTCGGCAGCGAGGACATCGCCCAGGAGATCATCCGGACCCTCGCCGGCAGCGTCGGCATCGTCGCCGCCGTGCCGGTGACCACCGTCCTGGCCGCGCTGATCGCCTCCCGCGAGCCCGCCGGGTACCTCAGCAGCACCACGAAAGCCGTTCCGTCCCACCCGTAACACCGGCGGCCCCCCGGACGCGCCGGACCAGCGACAACGCGGTAGGAAAGCCTCAGCCGACCCGGGGAGGCCCGATGTTCCTGCTTGCCGGACCGCGGTCCGTGGTGCGGGGCGCGCTGAGGGTGGTCGCCGCCACGGTCCAGGCCGTGGAGTCGCTGCCGCGCATCGCGGCCGCCCTCGAGGACGTCCGCGCCACCCTGCACCACGTCGAGCGCCTCGCCGAGTACATCGCGCAGGAGGTCCCGGAGCTGGTCTACCAGCTCGAGCAGTTGCGCGAGGCGGACGAGGAGCTCAGTCGAGAGTCGCCACGAACCGGCTGACGGCTTCCATCGTGAAGCGCTGCACGTACTTGCCCGACGGCGCCACCGACGCCAGCCGGTAGAGCGGGCGCTCCGCCACGCCGCCCCCGCGCGCCTCGGCCTTCAGCTCGGCGACCAGCAGCTCGCCGAACACCAGCCCGTTCGCCTCGGTGTTGTTCATCAGCGCGTTCGCGAGCTTCCGCAGCGGCATGACACCCAGCTCGCGCCCGCCCGTCCCGGAGAACACGGCGAGGTCGACCTTCGCCACCTTGCCGCGCTGGCCGGCGTTGACCAGCAGGCTCACCGTGCGGCTGCCGCGGACGTCGCCGACGACGAGGTCGAGCCGGGTCGCGGTCGTCAGGTCGACCCGCCGCAGCCCCCAGGTGCGCACGAGCAGCGTCGAGCCCTCCAGCCAGACGCGGCGCCGGATGCTGACCGCCATCACGTACAGCAGCGGCAGCGCGATCACCACCGCGACGACCAGGCCGGTCACCGTGCCGCCGATCAGGCCGGCGACCCCGCCGAACGCCGCGGCGACGATCACCACCCCGATCAGGCCCGAGATCCCGCGGCGGCGGCGGCCGCGCGGGTCCTCCTCGAACAGCGCGATGCGTTCGGTCACCGTCGGACCCCCGTCCCGGCGAGGAACGGGTTGCCCGCGCGTTCCCGGCCGATCGTCGTCGCCGGGCCGTGGCCCGGCAGCACCACCGTGTCGTCCGGGAACGCCGCCAGCAGGTCCTGCAGCGCCGCCTCGACGTCCCCGCGGCCGATCGAGCCGGCGAACAGCGTGTCCCCGGTCAGCGCGAGCCGGCCGCCTTCGGGTGTCGCCAGTGCCAGCACCACCGACCCCGGCGTGTGGCCCGGCACGTGCCGGACGTCGACGTCCAGCCCGGCGAAGGTGCCCGGCGACAGCGGCACGCTCTCGCCGTCGTACAGCGCAGCGTCACCGGGGTGCAGGTGCAGCGGGACGCCGTGCTCGGCCGACAGCGAGGCCGCCGAAGCGACGTGGTCCGGGTGGCCGTGGGTGGCCAGCAGGGCCGCCGGGACCAGCCCGTGCTCGTCGAGCGCGGCGGCCAGCGGCGCGGCCACCTCCTGACCCGGATCCACGACCACGCACGGCCCGCCTGCGGCCGCCGCCAGCAGGTAGCAGTTGGCCTGCAGCGGGCCGCTGGCGAACCCGACGACGAGCACCGAACGCCTCCCCGGACTTCCGCGCCGGATGGCGCCGATCACGATCGGGTTGAGACTAGCGGGCCCTGTACATGGTCCTCACAGGCTGTGCCCATACACTGCCGCTACCTCAGACGTGTGACACGAGCGGAAACCTGGAGGGTACGGGGTGGCGACCAACCAGCAGCGCCGCGAAGCTGCGAAGCGCAAACTCGAGCGGCAGCTCGAGCGCCGATTGGAGCAGCAGAAGCGACGCCGGATGATCGGGGCTGGAGTGGTCGGCGTTGCCGTCCTCGTCGTCGCCGGTGTCGTGGTGTGGATCGTGAGCGCGAACAGCGGTGACAGCACGGACACCGCGGCGTCGTCCTCGGCCGCCCCGCCGCCGACCGAAATCCAGATCCCGACGCAGCGCACCGCGCTGCCGAAGCGGGCGACCGCGCTGCCGAACCCGACGACGTGCGACTTCAAGGCGGACGCGACGGGCAAGGCGCCGAAGAAGGTGAACCCGCCGGACGGCAAGAACGTCCCGTCGACCGGCACGGTGAACGTGACGCTGAAGAGCACCGCGGGCGACATCCCGCTGACGCTCGACCGCGCGCTCGCCCCCTGCGCGGTGCAGAGCTTCGTCAGCCTGGCCAAGCAGAACTTCTACGACGGCACCATGTGCCACCGGCTCGGCACCGAGGGCCTGCAGATGCTGCAGTGCGGTGACCCGTCGGCCACCGGCGACCCGACCCAGGACGGCCAGGGCGGCCCCGGCTACACGATGCCGGACGAGGCGTTCCCGGAGATCAAGTACGGCCGCGGCATCCTCGCCATGGCCAAGACGCAGGCCCCGAACTCCGGCGGCAGCCAGTTCTTCATGGTCTACGGCAACGCCGACGGCCTCCCGGCGGACTACTCGGTCTTCGGCAGCATCAGCGACGAGGGCCTGAAGGTGCTCGACGCGGTGGCCAAGGCCGGCATCGCGAACCCGAACCCGCAGGACGGCACGGGTGCGCCGACCAAGCAGGTGAAGTTCACCGGCGTCACCGTCTCCTGACCCGGCGTCGGAACCGCCCGTCCCGGCACGGTCCGGGACGGGCGGTTCCGTCCGTTCCGGCCCCCGAGATCTGAACCGCGTCCGCACCGGCCCCGTGTAGAAGGGCAACACCGCCGGACCCGCCCGGGTCGACGGGGAGAGGTGCCGACGATGGTCGAAAACCGGGTTCCCGCGGTCCGCCGCGCCCTCGGGCGGGCCGGTCAGGCCGGCTGCGCCGGTGTCCTCTTCGCCGTGCTCGCCGGGGGTCCCGCGCTCGCGCAGGCCG
Source organism: Amycolatopsis sp. NPDC004169 (assembly GCF_040610315.1). Lineage (NCBI taxonomy): Bacteria > Bacillati > Actinomycetota > Actinomycetes > Pseudonocardiales > Pseudonocardiaceae > Amycolatopsis > Amycolatopsis sp. NPDC004169. Next base: position 3,456 of record NZ_JBEXMD010000050.1, on the reverse strand, counting down.
ACCCGCCACCCCCGGTCAAGTATTTCATCGTGCCGCACGCCGACAACCCCGAGGACATCACGCTGTTCAAGATCGCCGAACGCGCGCTCGGCGACGGGCGGCGCTTCCCCGAGATCTTCCGGCTGAACCAGGGCCGGCCGCGGCCGGACGGCACGCCGTTCACCGACCCGGCCGCGATCGAGCCCGGCCAGGTGCTCCAGCTGCCCGAAGACGCCGCCCCGCAGCCCGGCGTGGAGTTCGGTCCGTTGCCGTCGGCACCGCCGGTCGCTCCCGCCGCCGTCCAGCCGGCGCCCGAACCGGAAGCGTCCGGGATGAGCGCCGGGCTGGCCTCGGCCGTCAGCGGCGTCGGTGGCCTGCTGACCGGCCTGCTCGCCGGGCTCTGGTGGCGGCGGCGCCCGCAGCTGCTCCCGCCCACCCCGTTCGCACCGCCCGCGGACGAGGACTTCGGCTCCGGCTCGGTCAGCGGCACCCTGCCGCTGCCGATCGTCGTGCCCGCGCCCCGGCCCGACGTCGTCCTGCGGCCCGAGCCGGTCACCACCGAGCTGGCGATCATCGTGCTCGACACGGCCGAAACCCAGGTGGTCGCCGCGGTCCGGCCGGGCTCGCGGTTCCACTTCCGGATCGGCCCCCAGCCGGACTTCGCGGACTCCTCCACCGTGCTCGTGGTCGACGGCGACCGGGAGACGCCGTAACGCCGGGGCGTACGTGTGGGGTCACTCTGCGCTGAACGGCGCAACCGGCACCCGAACACTGGCCATCCGGCGGGCGGGCCCGCGATAGTCGTCTGATGACCTCGGATCCGTTCGGCACGCTCCAGAAGGCGCTGTGGATCGGCGGCGCTCCGTGGACCGGGAAGTCCACCGTCGCGCGGCTGCTGGCCGACCGGCACGGCCTGACGACCTACCACCACGACGACCGGGCCCGGCCCCGCACCCCGCTGCCGGACGACCTCCCCGCCGCCGACCAGCTGACCGCGCTGATGGCCGAGTTCGGCACCCGGTTCCGCTGCGCCCTCGACGAGCTGCGCGCGCTGACTTCGCCCCGCCCGATCGTCGCCGAGGGGCGCGGGTTGCGGCCCGAGCTCGTCGCCCCGCTCGTGGACTCCCCCGGCCGCATGGTGGTGCTGGTGCCGACCGAGCTGTTCCGCCAGCACCAGCTGCGGCACCGGGCGGACGGGGTGACCATCCCGCAGCAGCGCACCCGGCTGACCCGCGACCGGATGCTGGCCGCCAACGCGGTGCGGGCGGCGCGCGACCTCGGGATCCGCGTCATCGAAATCGACGGGAAGCTCGACCCGGCCGGCGTCACCGACGTCGTCGCCGACCACTTCCACGCCTACCTGGACGGCTGAGGTCAGCGGAAGGTGAACCGCGGCGGGCGCCGCTCGAGGAACGCGGCGACGCCCTCCGCGTAGTCCTCGCCGTGCAAGGCTTCCGACCGGATTTCCTCGACTTCGGCGTCGGAGGTCTCCAGCCCGGCGGTGATCTTTTCGATGATCCGGTTCATCCCGCGGATCGACGCCTGGGAGCGTGCGCAGAGCGTCTCGGCGAACGCCAGCGTCGAGGCTTCCAGGTCATCGGCCGGGAAGACGTCGTTGAGCAGGCCGATTTCCCGCGCGCGGGTGGCGGTGATCAGCTCGCCGGAGAGCAGGAAGTACTTGGCGTGCGCGGGGCCGACGAGCGAGACGAGCTGCCGCGTCGAGTCGAAGTGGTAGACGATGCCGAGCTTCGCCGGCGTGATGCCGAACCGCGCGTCCTCGGCGGCGAACCGGAAGTCGCAGGCGACCGAGACCTGGCAGCCGCCGCCGATGCAGTTGCCCCGGATCATCGCCACCGAGGGTTTCCGCATCGCGGTGAGGGCGGCGACCGCGCTTTCGACGGCTTTGTCGTAGCTCGCCGCGCCGTCCGCGGTGGTGCGCAACTCGCGGAACTCGCTGATGTCGGCACCGGCCGAGAAGTGCTTGCCGGCCCCGGTGACGACCAGCACCTTGAGCGCCGGATCCGCCTCCACCTCCGCCACCACGTCCGGGATGGCCGACCACATGCCGTAGGTGATGGCGTTCATCTTTTCCGGCCGGGTCAATGTCAGGCGGGCAACGTCACCGTCGCGCGTCAGGTCGAATCCTTCGGTCATGCCTCGCACGATAACCGCTCGCCCTCAGCGAAACCGGCGGTGTGTGACGCGGTCGGGTGGCTAGTTTGGGGCCATGGCGACGATCGAGGTGGGTGGGACGGCGTTCGGCTACGACGAAGCGGGAGAGGGGCCCGCGGTCGTGCTGCTGCACGCCGCACTGGGCGACCGCCGGATGTGGGACGCCCAGTTCACCGAGCTCGCCGCCACCCACCGGGTGATCCGCTACGACCGCCGCGGCTTCGGGGAGACCCGCGGCGAAGCCGGTGAACACGCCCACTACGAGGACCTGCTGGCCCTGCTCGATGCCCGGGGGATCGAGCAGGCGGCGCTGGTCGGGGCGTCGATGGGAGGGGCGTGCGCACTGGACGCAGCCCTCGCCGCACCGGAGCGGATCACCCGGCTGGCGTTGCTGGGTTCGGGCCTGACCGGCCAGCCGTGGCCGGACCGGATGCAGGCGGACATCGCCCGCATGACGGCCGAGCTGTTCCCCGACGGCAGGCTGGCCCGCTACGAAACCCGCGAGGCCGAGATCGACCCGGCGGACGTCCAGGCGATGGCGGAGGCCAACATCCGCTACCTGGTGGCAGGGCCAAGCCGGGACGTCTCGGTCCTGCCGCCCGAAATGGTGAAGCAGGTCAGGGAAATGTGCGAGCAGGTGTACCACCACGACTGGACGACTCCACAGTGGACGGAGCGCATCCCGGACACCCGCCACCGCCTGGCGGAGATCACGACACCGGCACTGGTGGTGATCGGAAAGGCGGACGCCCCGGGCTTGGTGGAGCTGTCGGCGCATTTGGCGGATTCGTTGCCCCAGGCAGAACTGGTCGAGCTGGACGACACAGGCCACCTCCCATCAATGGAACGCCCGGAGAAAGTGAACGAACTGCTGCAAAGGTTCCTCAGCAGGCCCCAGGCACACGAGCTGGGTGGTCATCCCGTCGCCTGAGGCCCAAAAATCACTTTGAGCCGGGCCCGCAACCAGCAGCGCAACGTAGGAGGACTACGAAAGCTTGCGGGCCCGGCTCAAAGTGATAGGCCTCAATCAGGCGACGGGATGACCACCCAGCGACCCAACTCGAGAACCGGCGGCCGAGAGCGGCAGTCGGGGTCATCCCGGAGCCTGCCTGTCCGGCGAGGACGCTTTTTTCTTTAGAGCCGCAGCTTCTCGCTCTGCCGCGGCAGACCTGTTTCGCGGCTTCTGCCGTGGTTTCGCTCTGCCGCGGCACGGCAGCGGGTCCGACCTCCCCCGCCCCTCCGTTCGGATTTTCAGCCGCCGGGCGGGTTTGTCAAGGCGGGAAAGCGTGCCTTGACAAACCCGCC
>NZ_JBEXMD010000049.1:0-68556 GCF_040610315.1 Amycolatopsis sp. NPDC004169 | reverse complement strand
GCACAGTAATGTGTTGTCGAGTTGACTGGTACTAATAGGCCGAGGACTTGCCTACAAAGATGTTACGCATCCACTCTACGGTTCTGAAACACCACGCGTGTTTCACAGTGTTTCGGTGGTTTTAGCGTCAGGGAAACGCCCGGTCCCATTCCGAACCCGGAAGCTAAGCCTGACAGCGCCGATGGTACTGCAACCGAAGGGTTGTGGGAGAGTAGGACACCGCCGAACTTACCTTCCGTACGGCCCGTTAGGATAGCCAGTTGGCTGCCCTAGCGGGCCGTACGCGTATGTCCAGAACAAGATTTTTTCCACGGCAGGAGGCCAGGTGTCCGAGTTCGGTCGACGAGACTCAAGCGATGATGGGTCCGGCCGGTCGGCACGCCGGGACGAAGGCTCCCGGGGCCGGTCGGACGGACCCCGGAAGAGCCAGGGCGGCGCGCGGCAGGACCGCGGCGGCCGCGACGGCGGTTACCAGGGGCGCCCGCGCCGTGACGACCGCGGTGTCCGCGGCGGCGGCAAGCCGTTCCGCGGCGGCGACGGTCCCCGCGACCGCGACCAGCGCGGAGGACATGCCGGTCAGGGCCGTGGTGACGACCGCCGCGGCGGTTACGGCAGCCGCGACTCCGGTGGCCGTCCGGGTGGTGGCCGCTTCTCCGACGGGCCGAACCGTTCCGGCGGCGGCCGCTTCGAGGACCGTGGGGCAGGCCGTCCGGGCGGGCGGTACGAGGACCGGGGCAACAGCCGATCCGGCACCCGCAACGACAGCCCGGGCCGCAGCTACGACGACCGGGGCGGCCGGCCGCAGGGCAAATCGTCCTACGGCGACCGCAAGCCCCGCTGGGACAGCAACCGCCGCGACGAGGAACGCGGCAACCGCACCGGCGGCTTCCGCTCGGACGACCGCGGCCGCGGCGGGTTCGACCGCGACCGCCGCGACGATTCGCGTGGTGGCGCCCGGACGGGTGGCTTCCGTTCGAACGACCGGCGCGACGACGACCGCGGCGGCGCCCGCTCGGGCGGGTTCCGCTCGAACGACCGGCGCGACGATTCGCGCGGCGGCTACCAGCGGGACGACCGTGGCGCCCGCACCGGTGGCTTCCGCTCCGACGACCGCGGCCGCGGCAGCGGCGACCGCCGCGACGACCGGGGTGGTTACCAGCGCCGCGACGACCGGGCCGGCGGTTTCCGCTCGGACGACCGGGGCCGGGCCGGCAGCGACCGCCGCGACGACTCGCGCGGCAGCTACCAGCGGCGCGACGACGACCGCGGCACTCGGCCGGGTGGTTTCCGCTCGGACGACCGCGGCCGCGGCGGCAGGGACGACTCGCGTGGTGAGCGCGGCAGCTACCAGCGCCGCGATGACGACCGCCGGGACGACTCGCGTGGTGAGCGCAGCAGCTACCAGCGCCGCGATGACGACCGCCGGGACGACTCGCGTGGTGAGCGCGGCAGCTACCAGCGCCGTGACGATGACCGTCGGGATGATTCGCGCGGCGAGCGCAGCAGCTACCAGCGTCGCGATGACGACTCGCGCTCCGACAGCCGTGACAGCCGTGACAACCGCGGCGAGCGCTCCGGCGGCTTCCGCGACTCGGGCAAGCGCTACGACCGCGACAGCCGCCCCCAGGGTGACCGCAAGGACCGTCCCCGCCGGGACCCGCGGACCAAGGTCGGCGCCGCCCTCGATGACGAGGCCCTCGCCAGGGAACTGCTCGAGGCGCCCGAACTCCCCGAGGACATCGAGTTCTCCGACCTCGACGAAGAGGTCCGCCGCGAGCTGCGGACGCTTCCGAAGGGCCTGGCCGAGACCGTCGGGAAGCACCTCGTCGCCGCCGGTGGGCTGATCGACAGCGATCCGGAGGCCGCCCTCGAGCACGCCAAGTACGCCAAGGCCAAGGCCTCGCGCGTGCCGATCGTGCGCGAAGCTCTCGGCCTGGTCGCCTACCACGCCGGCAACTGGTCCGAGGCTCTCTCCGAGCTGCGGGCCGTCCGCCGGATGACGCGCAGCGACGAGCACATCGCGATCATCGCCGACGCCGAGCGGGCCCTCGGGCGGCCCGAACGCGCCCTCGACCTGGCGAAGGAAACCGACACCGCGAAGCTGAACAAGGCCACCCAGGTCGAGCTCGCGATCGTCGCGGCCGGGGCGCGGCGGGACCTCGGGCAGCTCGATGCCGCCGTCGTCTCGCTGCAGGGTGACGACCTGAAGGCCGAGAAGCGCGACCCGTGGAGCGCCCGCCTCTTCTACGCCTACGCCGACAACCTCGAGGCCGCCGGCCGCAAGGACGAGGCCATCCGGTGGTTCCTCAACGCCGCCGAGGCCGACGCCGAGGACGAGACCGACGCCGCCGAGCGGGCCGCCGACCTGTCCAACGAAGCCACCGAAGCAGAGAAGGACACCGAAGCGACCGATGAGTGACGCTCTCCTCGCGGCCTACGACGCGGTCCTCTTCGACCTCGACGGCACCGTCTACCACGGCACCCGGGTGATCCCGGGTGCCCCGGAGACGGTGCGGGCCGCGCGGGAGCACGGCACCCCCGTCCGGTTCGTCACGAACAACGCCTCCAAGGCCCCCGACGAGGTCGTCGCGCACCTCACCGGGCTCGGCCTGCCCGCCGAGACCGCCGAGGTGCACACCAGCGCCCAGGCCGGCGTGCAGCTGCTGAAGGAACGCCTGGACGCCGATGCCGAGGTCCTCGTCGTGGGGACCGAATCACTCGCCGCCGAAGTGCGGCAGGCCGGGCTGAAGCCGGTGCGGGAGAACGCCGAGAGCGTCCAGGCCGTCGTGCAGGGGCACTCACCGGACAACACCTGGGCCGCGCTCGCCGAGGCCTGCCTGGCCATCCGGGCCGGTGCGCTCTGGGTGGCCTGCAACGTCGACGCGACGCTGCCCAGCGAACGCGGCCTGCTGCCCGGCAACGGCTCGATGGTCGCCGCGCTGCGGACCGCCACCGACGTCGAACCGCTGGTCGCCGGGAAGCCGCAGCCACTGCTGTTCGACACCGCCGCGCGGTCGGCGGGCGCGCGGAAACCCCTGGTCGTCGGCGACCGGCTCGACACCGACATCGCCGGCGCGGTCGCCGCGGGCATGGACTCCCTCGTCGTCCTTTCGGGGGTCGCGACACCGAAGCAGCTGATCGAGGCCGTCCCGGCCGAGCGCGGCACCTACCTCGCGAAGGACCTCACGGCGCTCACCGAGCGCGCCGAAGACCTCAAGATCGGGCCGCGGCCGGGCTGGACCGTGACCGTCGAACACCAGACCCTGACGGTGGAGGGTGACGGCGACCGGCTCGATCTGCTCCGGGCGCTCTGCCACACCGCCTGGGAGACCGGCGTCACCGAACTCGGCGAGCGCGCCGAAGCAGCACTGTCCTGACTGATACCGTTTGCACTGTGCAGGACCACCCTTACCCCGTCCCGGGCCCGCCGCCCGGTTCGTTCTCGGCGCAGACCGACCCGCGGGCCGGCATCGACGAAGCCGTCGCCGGGCTGGACGACCTGGACGCGCTGCCGCTCGCGGAGCACGTCGAGCGCTTCGACGCCGTGCACACCGAGCTGACGGTCGCCCTGTCCAGCATCGACAAGGTCTGATCGGCGTGCCCAAGCGGGCCCGCCTCGACGCGGAACTGGTCCGGCGCGGCCTCGCCCGGTCGCGCGAGCAGGCCTCGGCCCTGATCACCGGCGGCAAGGTCACCGTCCGCGGGATGGTCGCGTCGAAGCCCGCCACCGGCGTGGAATCCGACGCCCCCATCGTCGTCAAGGACGAAGACGACCCCGGCTGGGCCTCCCGCGGCGCGCACAAGCTCCTCGGCGCCCTGGAGGCGTTCACGGAGCTGAACGTCGAGGGCAAGCGCTGCCTCGACGCCGGCGCGTCCACCGGCGGCTTCACCGACGTGCTCCTGCGCAACGGCGCGGCCACCGTGATCGCCGCCGACGTGGGGCGTGGCCTGCTCGACTGGCGGATCCGCACGGACGAACGTGTGGTGGTCATGGATCGCACCAACGTCCGCAACCTCACCCCCGAGGACCTCGGCGGCCAAGTCGACCTGATCGTCGGGGACCTGAGCTTCATCTCCCTCAAGCTCGTGCTTCCCGCGCTCGCGGCCTGCGCGCGCGACGGCGCCGACCTGGTGCCGATGGTGAAGCCGCAGTTCGAGGTGGGCAAGGACCGCCTCGGCAGCGGTGGCGTCGTCCGCGACCCGGCACTGCGGGCCGAGTCGGTGCTCACCGTCATCGACGAAGCCGCGAAGCTCGGGCTCGCGCTGCGCGGGGTGACCGCCAGCCCGCTGCCCGGGCCGTCCGGGAACGTCGAGTACTTCGTGTGGCTCAGCAAAGCACACCTGGCCGAGTCCACTGTGGACGCGGTAAACAGGTCTGAGGCCGAGCGGCTCGTCCGGACCGCCGTCGAAGAAGGGCCCGCATGACCACCGAACGTGAAGTGCTCCTCCTGGTGCACCCCGATCGCGAAGCGACCGGCGAAGCCGCGCGCGAGGTTTCGGCGCGCTTCGCCAAGGCCGGCATCCGCATCCGGGTGACCGAGCACGACGTCTGCGCGCTGATCAACCCCGAGCAGCACGGCGTCGGCGCGACCTGCACCGTCGTCGACCAGGACGACAACCCCGCCGACGGCGTCGAGCTGGTCTTCGTCCTCGGCGGCGACGGCACGCTGCTGCGCGCGGCCGAGCTGGCCCGCCCCGCCGGGGTGCCGGTGCTCGGCGTGAACCTCGGGCGCGTCGGCTTCCTCGCCGAAGCGGACTCCGACGCGCTCGCCGACACCGTCCAGCGGGTCGTCGACGGCGACTACCAGGTCGAAGAACGGATGACCATCGACGTCACGGTCACCCACGACGGCGAAGAGGTCGCCCGCACCTGGGCGCTCAACGAGGCCAGCGTGGAGAAGAGCACCCGGGAGCGGGTGCTGGACGCGCTGATCGAGGTTGACGGCCGTCCGGTGTCCGCCTTCGGCTGCGACGGTGTGCTGTGCGCCACACCGACCGGCTCGACCGCGTACGCGTTCTCGGCGGGCGGGCCGATCATCTGGCCGGACGTCCAGGCACTGCTGGTGGTGCCGAGCAACGCGCACGCGATGTTCGCGCGGCCGCTGGTCGTCTCCCGCGACTCGGTGATCACCGTCGGGATCGACCCGGACGGCTCGTCGGCCGTGCTGACCTGCGACGGGACCCGGCCGATCGACCTGCCGCCGGGTGCGCGGGTCCGGGTGACCTGCGGCAAGACGCCGGTGCGGCTGGTCCGGCTGTGGGACGGCCCGTTCACCGACCGCCTGGTCCAGAAGTTCTCGTTGCCGGTGAAGAGCTGGCGCGAGCGCCACGCGCGTCCCTGCGAGTAACCACCGCTTAGCGCTTTATTCGAACATATTGGCGACGCGCCGGGTGCCCGCGCGCGCAGAGTGTCGGTGGGGGCCGCTACCGTAGGCGGCGTGCTGGCCGAGATGCGCATCCAGGGCCTCGGAGTCATCGAGGACGCCCTGCTGGAACTGCACGCGGGCTTCACCGTCGTGACCGGTGAGACGGGTGCGGGCAAGACCATGGTCGTCACCGGGCTGCACCTGCTGTCCGGTGGCCGCGCCGAGGTGTCCAAGGTCCGGACGGGGATGCTCAAGGCGTTCGTCGAAGGGCGGTTCACCTACTCCGGTGTCGAAGGTGCCGAGCGGATCGTCGCCGACTCGGGTGCGGACGTGGACGAGGACGGCAGCGTGATCGCGCTGCGCGCGGTCGCCGTCGACGGGCGGTCCCGCGCCCACCTCGGCGGCCGGTCCGTGCCGGTCGGCGTGCTCGCGGAGCTGTCGGAACAGCTGATCGCGGTGCACGGGCAGAACGACCAGCTGCGGCTGCTGCGCCCCGCCGAGCAGCGCGCGGTGATCGACCGGTTCGCCGGTGACGCGGTGGCGAAGCCGCTGCAGGCCTACCGGGAGATCCGGTCCGAGTGGCTGGCGGTGATCGCCGAGCTGACCGAGCGGTCGACGCGCTCGCGGGAGATGGCCCAGCAGGCCGACCTGCTCAAGCACGGCCTGACCGAGATCGACGCCGTCGCGCCGGAACCGGGCGAGGACGACGAGCTCACCGCGCAGATCAAGCGGCTCGCGGCGGTCGACGAGCTGCGCGCCGCGGCCACCGAGGCGCACGTCGCGGTGTCCGGCTCCCCGGACGGCGACCCGGACGGGCCGGGCGCGCTGGGCCTGGTCGGGGAGGCACTGCGGCGGCTCTCGACGGCCGAGGACGCCGTGCTGCGCGAGCTGGCCCCGCGGCTGGAGGAAGCGTCGGTGCTGCTCTCCGACGTCGGGGCCGAGCTGGGCACCTACGTCGAGACGCTGGACGCCGACCCGGCGCTGCTGGAGAAGGTGCTGGCCCGCCAGGCCGACCTCAAGCGGCTGACCCGCAAGTATGCGGCGGACGTGGACGGCGTGCTCGCCTGGGCCGACGACGCCCGGCGCCGGCTGGAGTCCATGGACACCTCGGAGGAGGCGCTCGCCGAGCTGGCGCTGCGGCGCGACCAGCTCGCGATCCAGCTGGCGGCGCACGCGGCCGAGGTGTCGGCCGCCCGCGAGACGGCGGCGGCCGACCTGGCCGCGGAGATCACCCGGGAGCTGTCCGGCCTGGCGATGGGCCAGGCGGCCATCGAGGTGACGGTCGAGCAGCGCCCGGCCGAACACGGCGACACGCACGCGCTGACGATCGACGGCCGCGCGGTGCACGCGGGCCCGGACGGCGTCGACGACGTCGAGCTGCTGCTGCGCGCCCACGACGGCGCACCGCCGCTGCCGGTGCACAAGGCGGCCTCGGGCGGCGAGCTGTCGCGGGTGATGCTGGCCATCGAGGTGGTCCTGGCCCACGCGGACACGGTCCAGACGCTGGTGTTCGACGAGGTCGACGCCGGTGTGGGTGGCCGCGCGGCGGTCGAGATCGGCCGCCGGCTGGCCCGGCTGGCGCGGACGCACCAGGTCCTGGTGGTGACGCACCTGCCGCAGGTGGCGGCGTTCGCGGACCAGCACCTGGTGGTGGACAAGGGCCACACCGGCGGGGTCACCCGCAGCGGCGTGAAGAACCTGAGCCAGACCGAGCGGGTGAGCGAGCTGGCCCGGATGCTGGCCGGCATGGACAACGAGACCGGCCGGGCGCACGCCGAGGAGCTGCTGGCGACGGCCGAGAAGGACAAGACGGAGTTCGAGCCGAAGAAGAAGCGCGCGGCGAAGAAGAAGTAGCGCTGGGGCACCGGAGGCGCCCCAGCGGGCGCCGCGTCAGCAGGCGTCGGGGTCTTCGACGCCCGGCGGCGGGGTGAACAGCTGCTCGAAGGTCTGGTCGACCAGCTCCAGCACGTTGCCGAACGGGTCCTCGCAGAAGCAGAACCACGATTCCGGCCCGACCTGGTGGATCTTGCTGCGCTGGCGGCCACCGAACAGCGTGATGCGCTTGGCGGTCTCTTCGACCTTTTCGACCGTGAAGCAGATGTGGAAGATGCCGGTGCGCCAGTAGTCGAAGTTCTCGACGCGGCGTTCGGCGACCGGGCCGGTGAACTCGAACAGCTCGATCCCGGTGCCGCCCGGCATGACCAGGTGCGCGATCCGGGCGCTCTGCCACCCCTCGCCGTAGATGTCCGACGCGGGGCCGCCGCCGGGCGCGTCGCTGCTGATCGCGAACGGGCCGAGCAGCAGCTTGAGCCCGAAGACGTGCTGGTACCAGGCGACCGCGCGGTCGAGGTCGGTCACGGACAGGGCGGCGTGGTTGAAGCCGGTCCGCAGCGCGGGCCGCGGCAGGCCCTCGAGCGCGGCGAGGCGCGGGGCCGGGATGTCGGGCAGGGTGGGAACGGCCGGCACCGCGCCGGTTCCGGCAACGCCGGCATCGCTGGACAGCATGGGCAAACTCCTGGGTGCGTGGAAACGTGGCACAATGCGATCGCCCCCACGGAAGATGCATTGCACAGCCGTCGGCTGTGCGACCCAGTATCCGGGCTACTCACGATTAATCTTCCTGAGAATTGTGACAGCGTTCGGATACGGACCGGAAACCCACAGTCACCACGCTGCGGCGAATGGCCCAGCCCCGCCTTTCCCCTGATGGGGGCGTGGTCTGTCACTTTCCAACCGGAATTCCCGAAGGTGCCGGGCAACGGCCGGGCGCATTTGTTAAACGAATGGTAAATGACATTCGGGAAATCGAATACCGGCCGGTGAAATGATCGAATCCCGACCGGCCGTGCGGAGGGCCGTTCGTGCGGTGCGCCAGCGCGTCGTCCGTCCCGTGCGGCAGACCGTGCGAGGCTCGCAGCTGCCCTGTCCAGCGTGTTCGCCCGCGAAGGAAGGATCCCCGATGCGCGCGGTGGTACTGCGAGAACCCGGTCCGGTCGAGAACCTCGAGCTCACCGAGCTCCCGCTGCCCGAGGTGAAACCCGGCTGGGTCCGGATCGCGGTCAAGGCGTTCGGCCTCAACCGGTCCGAACTGCACACCCGGCTCGGGCTGGCCGAAGGCGTCACCTTCCCGCGCGTGCCCGGGATCGAGGCCGTCGGGGTCGTCGACGCCGATCCGAGCGGACGGCTCGCCGAAGGGCAGCAGGTCGCCACCATGATGGGCGGCATGGGCCGCACGTTCGACGGCGGCTACGCCGAATACACGCTCGTGCCCGAGAACCAGGTCATCCCCTTCCGCTCCGAGCTGCCGTGGGAGGTCATCGGCCAGGTGCCGGAGACGCTGCAGACCGCGTACGGCTCGCTCACCACCGGCCTCGACCTCCGCGGAGGCCAGACCCTGCTCATCCGCGGCGGCACGTCCGCGCTCGGCTTCGCCACCGCGACCCTGGCGAAGGACCTCGGCGCCACCGTCTTCGCGACCACCCGGCAGCCCGGCAGGCTCGAAACCCTGCGCGAACACGGGGTCGACCACCCGCTCCTCGACGACGGCGACGTCGCGACGCAGGTCCGGAAGATCGCCCCCGACGGCGTCGACGCCGCCCTCGAACTGGTCGGGACGCCGACCCTGCCGGACACCCTGAACGCCACCCGCGTGCACGGGACCGTGTGCTTCGCCGGCATGTTGTCCAACGAATGGACGATCTCGAACTTCTATCCGATCGGCTACCTTCCCGCTGGGGTCCGGTTGACCGCTTATGGTGGTGAGGCGGACGACCTGCCTGCTTCCGTACTCCAGCGGTACCTCGACCGGATCGCGGCCGGCGAAGCCGGCCTCGGCCCGGCGAAGGTGTACTCGATGGCGGAGATCCGGCAGGCGCACGACGACCTGGAGCACAACCGGACGGCGGGCAAGCTCGTCGTGCTGACCGGCCGAGCGGAGGGAGCCGCCCCGTGATCCTGCCGCCGCCCGCCGATGTCGAAGCCCAGCTCGCCGCCGCGCGGCGGGACGACGACCTCGACCGCTACCTCGGCCTGCTCGCCGGCGAGGAGCTGTTCGTGCCGATCCGGCGGGTGGACGCCCGGAGCATCCTCGACGAGCGGGCGGAGACCTTCCCGAACGTCTACCACGAGACCGGCGGCGACGAGTTCCTGCAGGTCTTCACCCGTGGCGCGCTGCCCGACCTCGGCCCGGACGTGGTGGCCATGAGCGGCGCGCTCGACTGGGCGGTCGACGGCGTCGGGCGGCACGAGCGGGTGGTGTTCAACCGCGGCACCCGCGGCGAGTGGCGGCTGGCGGGGGCGACGCTGCAGCCGTGGCTCGACGCGCACGCCGACGAGGTCACCCCGCTGGACGAGCAGGTCGAGCGGCTGATCACCGCCCCGTACGGGCACCTCGAAGGCCCGATCGCGCACGCGCTGGCCTGCGGGGCGCACCTGGCCGTGCTCAACGCGGCGCCGTGGAACATCCTCGACGGCCGCTACCACGACTACGTCGCCGAGGTGCGCACCCTGCGGGACTGGTGGGGCGTGCCCGACCCGCCCGGCTGGCGCACGACCATGACCGGCCTGATCGGCGACGGCTACGCGCTGACGCCCGGCAACCTCGTCCTCATGCTGCGGCTGCGCTTCGCCGCCGAGTACGGGCTGCCGGGCGCCGAGTTCGACCCGCTGACCTGGGCGCAGCTGGTCGACCGGTGGTGCACGGAGAACGACGCCGAAGACCAGGCGGGCGAGCTGCGGGAGACCGTCCGCCGGGTGTCCCGGTACGAGCGGCGGCTGCGCGCCGACGGACTGGTCGACGCGGACGGCTGCGTGACGACGGCGCTTTCGTGGGACGTCGGCCGCGCGATCGCCATCGCCCGCGGCGGGCTGGCGGCCGGGTACTGCGACGCGCTGAGCGCCGAGCTGATGGTGCTCGAAGCCGGATCCCTGGCCCGTCGCTACCACCAGTCATGGGCCGACCTGTCGGCGGGGTACGTCATGGGCCGGGTGCTGCACGCCGGCGAGGACGAGTTCGGCGAGTGGTACCCGGCGGCCGTGCGGGTCCACCACCAGCTCCTTCAAGACCCGGCGAGCCCCTGGCTGAACCTCGATTTCGGCTCCCTGTCGGAGGAGTCCGAGGCCTGACCCGTGCGGGGGAGGTCACCACAACGAGTCACCTCGGCTACGGCGTGGCGAGCATCGTCCCATGAGCAAATTTGTCACCATCGGCCACATGAAGCTCACGGGCCTGCTCACGCGGAATCAGGAACCCCTGCCGGGGATCACCGGGGTCGCCCGGGTCGACCGCCGCACCCGGGAGCTGCTGCGCCGGATCAGTCCCGGCGACATCGTCGTGCTCGACCAGCTGGACCTCGACCGTGCGACGGCCGACGCCCTGGTCGAGGCGGAGGTCGCGGGCGTGGTCAACGCGTCGCCGTCGATCTCCGGCCGGTTCCCCAACATGGGCCCGGAGATCCTCGTCGCGGCCGGCATCCCGCTCGTCGACTCGGTCGGCGGCGACCTGCTGCGCTCGATCAAGGACGGCACGAAGCTGCGGCTGCTCGACGGCGTCGTCTACATCGGCGAGCGGCAGGTCGCTTCGGGCATCGCGCAGACCGCCGAGAGCGTCGCCGACCAGATGATCGAGGCCAAGGCCGGGATGTCGACCCAGCTGGAAGCGTTTTCGGCCAACACCATCGAGTTCCTGCGCCGTGAGCGCACCCTGATCCTCGACGGTGTCGGCGTCCCCGAGCTCAAGGTGGCGCTGCGGGACCGGCACGTGCTGGTCGTCGCGGGCGGCAACGGGCACGCCGAGGACCTCAAGAAGCTCAAGAAGTACATCGCCGAGCACCGGCCGGTGCTCATCGGGGTCGACGCGGGCGCCGACACCCTGCGGGTGCAGGGCTACCAGCCGGACGTCGTCGTCGGCGACCCCACCGGCATCGGCACCGCGACCCTGCGCGGCGGCGCCGAGGTCGTCGTGCCCGCCCAGCCCGACGGGCACGCCCCCGGCGTCGAGCGGATCCAGGACCTCGGCATCGGCGCGGTGACGTTCCCGGCGTCGGGCAACGCCGAGGACCTCGCGCTGCTGCTGGCCGACGCGCACGGCGCCAGCCTGGTCGTCACCGTCGGCTTCCAGGCCACCCTGCGCGAGTTCCTCGACCACGGCCGGTCCGGCTCGAACCCGTCGACGTTCCTGACCCGGCTGAAGCTCGGCACCAAGCTCGTGGACGGCAAGGCGGTGGCGACGCTGCACCGCAACCGGGTGTCGATCGGGGCGGTGGTCCTGCTCGTGCTCGCCGCGGTCGTGGTGGTCGCCGCGGCCCTGCTGGTGTCGGACGTCGGCTCGGTCTACCTGGACTGGCTCAAGCACACCTGGAATTCGTTCTTCGCCTGGGTCAAGGGATTGTTCACGTGATTTCGCTGCGCTACCACGTCGTTTCCATCGCCGCCTGCTTCCTCGCGCTGGCCGTCGGTGTCGTGCTCGGCTCGACCGCGCTCAACGGCACGCTGCTGTCCGGGCTGGCGGGGGAGAAGAAGGACCTCGGCAGCCAGGTCGCCGACCTCGAGGCGCAGCGCAACGCGCTCAACGCCCGGCTGGCCGACGCCGACGCCTTCGCCGGCTCGATGGGCCCGAAGGTCGTCGCCGGTGCGCTGGACAAGCGGTCGGTGGTGCTGGTGACCACCGAGGACGCCCGCCCGGCCGACCGGGACGCGCTCAAGCAGCTGATCGGCCAGTCCGGCGCGTCGGTGACCGGCGAGGTCCAGCTGACCTCGGCGTTCGCCGACCCGGAGAAGGCCGACCAGCTCCGCGACGTCGTCACGCGGCTGCAGCCGGCCGGGTCGAAGTTCCCGACCGCGGGCGATTCGGGCACGCTGGCGGGCGCGCTCCTCGGCTCGGTGCTGCTGCTGGACAAGACCACGGCCAAGCCGCAGTCCTCGCCCGAGGAACTGGCGGCGGCGCTGAGCGGGCTCGGCGACGGCGGGTTCGTCAAGGCGGGCCAGGACGTCAAGCCCGCCCAGCTGGCCGTCGTGCTGACGGGCGCGCAGGCGACCGGCGACGGCGCGGGCGACCGCGCGGCCACGATCGCCCGGTTCGCGACCCAGCTCGACCGCAGCGGCGCGGGCACGGTCCTGGCGGGCGACGCCGGTTCCGCGGACGGCACCGGCGCGCTGGGCGTGGTCCGGGCCGACACGTCGGCGACGTCGATCCTGTCCACAGTGGACAACGCGGACACCTCGGCGGGCCGGGTGAGCGCGGTGCTGGCCCTGAAGGAACAGCTCGACGGCGGCGCGGGCCGCTACGGCGTGGCGGGCAATGCCCAGGCCCCGGCCCCGGGCGTCACCGCACCGGCCGGCAACTGATCCCGGCCGGCGCGGTTCAGCTGACCGGCTCGAACAGGTGGGAGGCGTTCTCCCGGGTGAGGGAGCCCAGGTCTCCGGCGCCACCGGGGTTGTAGGTGACGTTGGACCCGCCGTAGTTGCTGTTGAAGTAGACCTTCACGACGTAGCGCGTGGTGTTGTTCTTCGCCGATCGGGCGTTGTTCTTGATGCACTGCCCGTAGCCGGCGAGACCCGGGGTCTTGAACTCGTAGCAGTCCGGCTGAGTCCTGCCGTAGTTCGGGATCGACCCGCTGAAGTCCGAGACGGATCCGGTTTCGCCGGGGCCGTAGTACAGGCAGAACTCGCCCGTTTCGCAGACGCCGTTGCGGGCCGTCGCCGCGTTCGCCGCCGGTGCGGCCGTGGCGAGCGAGGCGACGGCTGCGCCGACGGCGAGCAAAGCCCGGACAAGGTGCTTCTTCACGGTGACCTCCCGAATCGGTTGTGCCCTGCCGTGACCACACGCTCCGGCCGGCATCCCGGTTGAGGGCCGCCGATGCTGGTCACCCGATCGGAGGAGGGCTACCGCAGCGGCGGGTCGAGTGGGAAGCAGGACACCCGCGCCGGCCACGTGTCGCCGCCGGTGGGCAGCGGCATCTGCTTGAGCGCCGCCGCCGCGTCGGTGTCGTGGGCCTCGTTGGCCGCCGCGTGGAAGATGTCCGCCGCGATCGACTGGTCGAACACGCCGATCTGCTGGTGCGGCCATGCCGGTGCGCCGTGCAGCGCCGCCGGGATCAGCTGGTCGACCACCTTCCGCAGCGTCACTCCGTTCGGCGCCCGGTACTTCCAGACGTCGACGCCCAGGTTCTTCCCCACTTCCGCCAGCCGGCCCCACGCCGTCAGGTTGAAGTTGACGTAGTGCCACGACATCGTGCGCGACAGCTCCAGCGGCTGGCTGCCGTCGGCGGCGAACTGGACTCCGAAGCGCTTCTGCTCGGCGTCGAGCACGATCTTGCGAGCGGCGTCGTGGTGACCCAGGTACGCCGAGATCACCGCGTTCTGCATGTCGAGGAACGTGCCGTGGTTGTTGGTGGCGGCCAGTTCCAGCTTCGCCTGCGGGCTGGTCTGCATCCAGCCCAGGTACTGCGTGAGCCACGCCTTGATCCCGGAGCGGTCCTTGCCCGTCCAGCCCGGCGCGCCGCCGTCGAGGAGCGCGAACGCGTCCATCAGCTGGCTGAACGACTGCGTCGAGTCGATGATCCCGGTGCCGCTGACCGTGTTCCGGCACGGCACGATCTGCGAGTACGTCATGTTCGGGTTCATCTTCGTGGCCGGGTCGAGGAACCACGTCCGGATGTCCAGCGCCGCCCGCTTCGCGTACTTCGCGTCGCCGGTGTAGTACCAGGCGAGCGAGAGGTAGTACATCGCGTCCCAGGCCCACATCCGGTAGGTGTGGTCGGTGATCGCGTCGGCCTCCGGGTTGCGCTGGCCGTCCTTGCTGACGTACGGGCAGCCCTGCGGGTTCTCCGGCGTCTTCGGCTGACTGGCCCACCAGTATGGAGCTTGGCTCGTGTAGTCGTGCTTGTCGCCGCTCGGCGGCGCGGACGGCTTGTCCATGACCGACCACGGCCCGGCCGTGAGCGCGGTGTCCGCCTTGGCCAGCACGACCTTCAGCGCGTCACGCTGGGCGGCGGTGGCGTGCCCGCCGCGGATCGCCTGCCGGATGTTCGCGAGCTTGGCGCCGTCGGTGACCACGGTGTGCGGTGGTGACGCGGCCACCGCCGTCCCGCTCACCGGGACCACCACGCTCACCGACAACGCCAGTGCGCAAAGAACCCTTCGCACGTCGACCGCCTTCCGGGGACGGCAAAATCCCCACGTCGTCACCGGGCGGCGGTACGGCTGCAGGGATTCTGACCGGGCGGAGCGGCGGGTGTCAATCGGGCCAGACGCGCCTCTTGGCCCGTGGCCGCGCGTAGGAACCCGCGCGGCTCGTCTTCAACCCCAGCGCCACCAGGGATTCCGCGAGCCGGATCCCGGCCGCGACGCCGTCGATGACGGGAATGTCCAGCATCGTCGCGATCTTCCGGTCCAGGCCGGTCATCCCGGCGCAGCCGAGCACCAGCACCTCGGCCCCGGCGTCCCGCGCGCGGCGGCCGGCGGTGAGCAACGCCGATTCCGTGCGGCGTTCGTCGGTCAGCTCCAGCACGCCGAGGCCGGCGCCGGTCACCGTGACGCAGTTCTGCGCCACCCCGGCGGCGTGCAGGCTGTCCTCGATCAGCCCGCACGTCCGGTCCAAAGTGGTCACCACGCCGTAGCGCCGGCCGAGCAGGCAGGCCAGGTGCGCGGCCGCCTCGGTGATGTCGACGACCGGGACGTCCAGCAGTTCGCGGGCGCCCTCGCGGCCGTGCTCGCCGAACCCGGCGAGCACGACGGCGTCGAACGGTTCGTCCAGGCCCCGCAACAGGTCCAGGACGGCCGCCGCGGAGAGGAAGCTGTCCAGCCAGCCCTCGGCCGACTCCGGCCCCCAGCGCGGGGTCCTGGCGAGGATCTCGGTGCCGGGGCTCGCGGCCGCGCGGGCCCCGGCTTCGATCTCCTTCGTCATCGCTTCGGTGGTGTTGCAGTTGGTGACGACGATCCTCATCGGTGTTTCCTCGACACCGCGAAGTACAGGGCCGCCGAGGACGCCGTGCCGATGAACCACGAGTACGGCGCGGCCGGGGCGAAGAACGGCACCAGCGCGATGACGGCGGACAGCGCCGCGGTCGGGAAGAACGTCACCAGCGCGCGCGGGTTCACCCGCGGGTAGCTCCCGCCGTCGACGAACAGCTGGGCGACGTCGACCTTGCCCCGCCGGATCAGGTAGTAGTCGACGATCATGATCCCGAACAGCGGGCCGAGGAACGCGCCGAGCCCGCCGAGGAAGTAGTTGACCACCGCCGGCGAGGAGTACAGCTTCCACGGCAGCACGCACAGCGCGGCGACCGCGCTGATCATCCCGCCGATGGTGAAGGTGATCCGCTTCGGCCAGATGTTGGCCAGGTCGTAGGCGGGGGAGACGAAGTTCGCGACGATGTTGACGCCCATGGTGGCGACGGCGAACGTCAGCGCGCCGACGATCAGCACCGGCGTGTTGTGCACCTTGGCCAGCAGCTCGGCCGGGTCGGTGATGGCCTCGCCGAAGACCTGCATGCTGCCCGCGGTGACGATCACCGACAGCAGCGCGAACGCCGTCGAGTTGATCGGCAGGCCCCAGAAGTTGCCGCGTTTCACCGTCTTCTGGTCCGGGGCGAACCGGGAGAAGTCGCAGAAGTTGAGCATGAGCGTGCCGTAGGTGGCCAGGATGAGCCCGGCCGCGCCGAACCACTGCCGGATCTGCTCCCCGGTGGACAGCTGCTTCGGGCTGCTGGTGAAGGAGATGTTCCAGTGGCCGGCGGCGAGGATCCAGACGGCGAGGGCGATCATCACGACCCAGATCGCCGGGCCGCACCAGTCCTGGAACTTGCGCACCGACTCCATGCCGCGGGTCAGGATCAGCGCCTGGACCGCCCACAGCGCGACGAAGCAGATCCAGCCGAGCGCGTGCAGGCCGAGGAACCCGTGTTCGGTCAGCGGTTTCAGGCCGGGGTCGATGGCGAGCACGAGCAGCGTGATGGCGACGCTCGCGAGGTAGGTCTGGATGCCGTACCAGAAGATCGCGATGATCGCCCGGATCAAGGCGGGCAGGTTGGCGCCGAACGTGCCGAAGCTGATCCGCGCGACGACCGGGAACGGGACGCCGGTGCGCTGGCCGATCCGGCCCATCAGGTTCATGCCGATGTAGATGATGATGAAGCCGAACAGCAGCGCGGTGAACACCTGCCAGGCCGAGAGCCCGAGCACGAACAGGCCGGCGGCGAAGGTGTAGTTGCCGAGGTTGTGCACGTCGGACATCCACAGCGCGAAGATGTCGTAGACCTTCCACCGGCGTTCCTCGGCCGGGGCGAGGTCCTCGTTCCAGAGGCGGGGATCGGGCGGCGGAGTCGTCTCTTGAGAGGATGCGGTGAGCGGGGCGGCGGTCATGCGGGCCCTCCGATCGACGTGGCAGCACGGCGATTTGGGATACCAAACTTTGGAATCCCAAATATCGCCCCGTGGTCGGGCGGAGTCAACCCTCCGGCCGATAAACTCGTGTTACGGCCGGTTACGGCGGTGTTGAAGGAGGGGCGCGGTGAACGAGCGGCAACCCCTCGCGGCCACCCGGCAGCGGGTTCGCGAGGAGCTGCGCGAGCGGATCCTGACCGGACGGCTCCGCCCGGGCGACCGGCTGGTCGAGCGCGAGCTGGCCGAGGACCTCGGCGTCTCCCGGGTGCCGGTCCGCGAGGCCATCCGCAGCCTGGAGGCCGAGGGGTTCCTCGTCGTCCAGTCGCCACGGCGGGTGGTCGTCCGGCAGCTCGCCCGGGTCGACGTCGAGGAGCTGTTCGACGTCCGCGAGGCGCTGGAAGGCCTGGCCGCCGGGCTGGCGGCGTCCCGCGCGAGCGCGGCGGAGCTCAAACGGCTGGAGCGTGCCCTCGCCGACGCCGCCCGCGCGACGGCCCGCGGCGACGCCGCCCGGATCACCGTGCTCAACTCGCGCTTCCACGACGAGATCGTCGCCATCGCGGGCAACGCCCTGCTGACCACGATGCTGCAGCCCCTCGAGGGCCGGCTGCGCTGGCTCACGAGCCAGAACGAACACTGGGCCGAGCTGCTGGACGAGCACCGGCGGCTCTACGAAGCGATCGCGTCGGGGGATGCGGAGCGGGCCAAGGCGTCCGCGGTGGAACACGTGCGGGTGAACCGTGAGGTGACACTGCGTTCCCTTTTCGATGCAGAACCCGGTGAGCGACCCGCGGGCTGAGTGCCGTCCCCTTTGCCGGGGAATGCGCACCCGCGCCCGGTTTTTCAGCCATTCGCACCAGCGGCGACCCGACTTCGGTCGGTGTCACGCCGCCGAACGGCTGCTTACGGTCTTCGTTCACCGGTCTCGCCGACCGGGATCCCCGCCGTCCGGGAGGTTCACCGTGCGTAGTGCACCAGTACTGGCCGCCGCCTTCACCCTCGCCCTGACCGTCACCGGCGTCGCCGAGGCGGCACCCGCCGCCCACGGCCACGCCCAGCGCGTCTGCTCGGTCGCGCCGGCCGGGTTCGCGGCCTGCAACGCCTGGCTCAACACCGATGACGTCACCGCCTTCGCCGCGGCCGCCACGCCGTCCGGGCTCGGCCCGGCCGACCTGCTCTCGGCGTACAACCTCGGTTCACTCGCGGGCAGCGCGGGCGCCGGACGCACGATCGCCATCGTGGACGCCTACGACGCCCCGACCGCCTTCGCCGACGTCAACGTCTACCGCGCCCAGTACGGCATCCCCGCGCTCGCGTCCTGCACGCCGTCGTCGATCAACGCGAGCACCACCGCCTGCTTCGCCAAGGCGGACCAGAGCGGCGGGACCGGCTACCCGCGCAAGGACGGCGGCTGGGCCCAGGAGATCTCCCTCGACCTCGACATGGCGTCGGCGATCTGCCCGAAGTGCAACATCCTGCTGGTCGAGGGCACCTCGTCGAGCTTCGCCAACCTCGGCACCGCGGTGAACACCGCGGTCCGGCTCGGTGCCGAAGTCGTCAGCAACAGCTACGGCGGCGGCGAGTTCTCCGGCGAGGCGAGCTCCGAAGGGCAGTACTTCAACCACCCGGGCGTCGCGATCACGGTCAGCTCCGGCGACTCCGGCTACGGCGTCGAGTTCCCGGCAGCGTCCCGGTACGTCACCGCGGTCGGCGGCACCAGCCTGAAGAAGGCGTCGAACGCTCGTGGCTGGAGCGAGACGGCGTGGAGCGGCGCGGGCAGCGGCTGCTCCGCCTACATCACCAAGCCGGCGTGGCAGACCGACAGCGGCTGCGGCAAGCGGACGGTGGCCGACGTGAGCGCCGTCGCCGACCCGGCCACCGGCGTCGCCGTCTACGACAGCACGGCCTACCAAGGCCGCTCCGGCTGGCTGGTGTTCGGCGGCACCAGCGTGGCGGCGCCGGTCGTCGGCGGCGTCTACGCACTGGGTGGTGTCAGTGGTGTCACGGGGGCGAACACTGTGTACTCGCACACATCGTCGCTCAACGATGTGAGCGGCGGCAGCAACGGCTCGTGCGGCGGTGGCTACCTCTGCACCGCCGTGACCGGGTACGACGGCCCGACCGGCCTCGGTACTCCGAACGGGGCCGCCGCCTTCTGATTTTCGTTACCAGGGGCCACCACCCGGGCGCGGCGCCGCCCGGGTGGTGGCCCCTCACGCTGAGCATTAACATGATCACCGTAGTCGTGCATTCCCAGCGGGAGTGGCATATCCGACACGCCAGAGAAGCCCCGCCAACAGGCGCCTCCCAGCGGCTTCATGGGAAATTCACAGAATGGGTGGCAAGTCTGACAACGTGAACCACGCCGACGACGGTGCCGGAACGGCGGCACGATGACGACTGCCCAGGCCACGCTCGAGGCCCCCGCCCGCGGTACGAGACCGGGCGGCAAAGCGCCCTACCTCCACCAGATCGACCTCTTCCGGTTGGTCACCTTCGCCTGCGTCATCCTCATCCACGTGGTGGGCGCGACGAACTTCGCGCAGGACGTCGGCGCCAACGCCGTCGAGACGCCGCTGCACTTCACCCGCGAGGCCTTCTTCGCGCTCACCGGGTTCGTGCTCGTGTTCCAGAACCGCCGCCGCGAGTTCACCGCGGGCGACTTCTGGCGGCGGCGGCTCCCGCTGGTCGCGACGCCCTACCTCGCGTGGTCGATGTTCTTCTGGGCGTACTCGCTGGTCACCGGGCAGCAGCAGCCGGGCTCGCTCGAGGCGTCGATGCGCCTGCTGCTCAAGGACCTCGTCACCGGCGGCGCCTGGTACCACCTGTACTTCCTGCTCGTGACGATGCAGGTCTACCTGCTGTTCCCGGTGCTGATGAAGCTGCTGCGGGCGACCGAGGGCAAGCACGGGTGGCTGCTGCTCGGCAGCGGGCTGGTGCAGGTCGGCGTGACGCTGTTCATGACCTACCAGCCGCTCGGCGTGAGCTACGAGACGATCACCCACCTGTACGGCACGATCCTGCCGTACCAGTTCTACACGCTGTTCGGCGCCGTGGTGGCCATGCACTTCGAGACCGTGCACGCCTGGGCGGGACGGCACCGGCTGCTCCTCGCCTGCCTGTTCGTCGTCGTGCTCGCCGGCACCGAGTGGTTCTACTTCCGGACGGTCCACAGTGGAACGTTCCCGCAGGTGGCCAGCGACCCGTTCCAGCCGTACCTGATCCCGTGGTTCCTCACCGTGATCGTGGCGATCTACGCGTTCGCCACCCGGTGGGCGGCCCGCCGCCGGGAAGGCAGCCGCGGGGCCCGGGTGGTCTCGTGGGCGGCGAACCGGTCTTTCAGCATCTTCCTGGTGCACCCGCTCGCGCTGGCGCTGCTCGGGCCGGCGATCCCGCACGTCGCGGAGCGGTTCGGCGCGCCGTGGCTGAGCATCATCATCTACGTGGCGACGATCGTGCTCACCGTCCTGATCGTGGAGGTGCTGCGGCGGCTGCCCGGCAGCCGGGCGCTCACCGGACGGCCCCGGCTGACGCCGGCGAAGGCCGCGGCTTGACTCACCCGGGCGGGTGGCGGGAGTCATATCCGGAGCTTGGGGCGAGTCACAGCGCGCGGATCCGCAGGAGTGGGATATGCTGGCGGCCCGTGGGACTTCAGTCACGGGCAACCAAGTACGTCTTTGTCACCGGAGGCGTCGCCTCCTCTCTGGGTAAGGGACTCACGGCTTCCAGCCTCGGTCAGCTCCTTACCGCGCGCGGGCTTCGCGTCACGATGCAGAAGCTCGACCCCTATCTCAACGTCGACCCCGGGACGATGAACCCGTTCCAGCACGGTGAGGTGTTCGTCACCGACGACGGCGCCGAGACCGACCTCGACATCGGCCACTACGAGCGGTTCCTCGACCGCGATCTCGACGGCAAGGCCAACGTCACCACCGGCCAGGTCTACTCCGAGGTGATCGCCAAGGAGCGCCGCGGCGAGTACCTCGGCGACACCGTGCAGGTCATCCCGCACATCACCGACGAGATCAAGGCCCGGATCACCGCGGCCGCCGGGCCGGACGAGACCGGCCAGTCGCCGGACGTCGTCATCACCGAGGTCGGCGGCACGGTCGGCGACATCGAGTCCCTGCCGTTCCTGGAGGCCTGCCGCCAGGTCCGCCACGACGTCGGCCGCGACCACTGCTTCTTCCTGCACGTCTCGCTGGTGCCGTACCTGGCGCCGTCGGGCGAGCTGAAGACGAAGCCGACCCAGCACTCGGTCGCCGCGCTGCGCAACATCGGTATCCAGCCGGACGCGCTGGTCTGCCGGGCCGACCGGGAGATCCCGGAGGACCTCAAGCGCAAGATCGGCCTGATGTGCGACGTGGACACCGAGGCCGTCATCGCCTGCCCGGACGCGCGGTCCATCTACGACATCCCGAAGGTGCTGCACGGCGAGGCGCTCGACGCCTACGTCGTCCGCCGCCTCGGGCTGCCGTTCCGCGACGTCGACTGGACGGTGTGGGGCGACCTGCTCGACCGCGTGCACAACCCGAGCGAGGTCGTGCGGATCGCCGTCGTCGGCAAGTACATCGACCTGCCGGACGCCTACCTCTCGGTCACCGAGGCCCTGCGTGCGGGCGGGTTCGCCCACCGCGCCAAGGTCGAGATCGTCTGGGTGGCCTCCGACGACGCGCAGACCGCGTCCGGCGCTGCGTCCGTGCTGTCCGATGTGGACGGTGTGCTGATCCCGGGCGGGTTCGGCATCCGCGGCATCGAGGGCAAGGTCGGCGCGATCGAGTACGCCCGCACCCGCGGCGTCCCGCTGCTCGGCCTGTGCCTCGGCCTGCAGTGCATGGTCATCGAGGCGGCCCGGCACCTGGCCGGCATCACCGACGCCGGCTCGTCGGAGTTCGACGAGAACACCAAGCACCCGGTGATCTCGACCATGGCCGACCAGCGCGACGTCGTCGCGGGCGAGCGGGATATGGGCGGCACCATGCGCCTGGGCGCATACCCGGCGAAGCTCAAGCCGGGCTCGCAGGTCGCGAAGGCCTACGGCAGCACCGAGGTGTCCGAGCGGCACCGGCACCGCTACGAGGTCAACAACGCCTACCGCAAGCAGCTCTCGGACGCGGGCCTCGTGTTCTCGGGCACCTCGCCCGACGACCGCCTGGTCGAGTTCGTCGAGCTGCCCGCCGACAAGCACCCGTTCTTCGTCGGCACGCAGGCGCACCCCGAACTCAAGAGCCGCCCGACCCGGCCGCACCCGCTGTTCAGCGCGTTCGTCAAGGCCGTCGTGGACCGCAAGGTCGCCGAGCGGCTGCCGGTCGAGCTGCCCGAGGCCCCGGTGGCGGCCCGGTGACCGCGCCGGGCGAGCACGAGTTCAGCGTCGCGTCCAGCCGCGACGTCCACATCGGACGCGTCGTCGGCCTGCGCATCGACGACGTCGTGATGCCGGACGGCAACACCGCGGTCCGCGAGGTGATCGAGCACCTCGGCGCGGTGGCGATCGTCGCGCTGGACGACGAGCAGCAGGTCACGCTCATCCACCAGTACCGGCACCCGATCGGGCACCGGCTCTGGGAGCTGCCCGCCGGCCTGATCGACCACCTCGGCGAGGACCCGGTCGGGACGGCCAAGCGCGAGCTGGTCGAGGAGGCCGGCCTGGCCGCGGCGGACTGGGTGACCCTGGTCGACGTCGCGGCGTCGCCCGGGTTCACCGACGAGGTCGTCCGGGTCTTCCTGGCCCGCGGGCTGTCCGATGTGGACCGGAACGTGCTCGGCGAGGAGGAGGCGGACCTGGTCATCCGCAAGTTCCCGCTCGCCGAGGCGGTCCGGATGGCCCTGGCCGGCGAGCTGGTCAACGGCGCCACGGTGTCCGGTGTGCTGGCCGCGCACGCGGTCCTCACCGGCGCGGCGCCGGCCCGGCCGGCGGACGCGCCGTGGGAGGACCGCCCGACCGCGTTCGCCAAGCGCAAGGAAGCCTGAGCTGTCCCGCTGCGCCCCGCTCAGGGGCGCAGCGGGCGGCCTTCGGCGTCCGTCCCGCCGTTGACCAGCAGCACGATGCCGTCGATGATCGGCCAGAAGATGCCGACGCCGGTGCAGAAGGTGGCGAAGAGCTGGGCGATGCCCAGGCCGGTCTGGCCGGTGTAGAACCGGCCGACGCCGAAGGGCAGCACGATCTGCAGCACCCCGGCCACCGTCTTCGACCGGTGCGAGTACACCACGGGCGGCGGCCCGTAGGGCATCGGAAAGGGCATCGAGGGCGGCGCGTACACGTGCTGCGCCGGCATCGGCATCGGGCCCGGCGGCGGCCCGAAGAAGCCGGGGTGCGGGTGGGGGAGGTCGCGGAACAGCGGCCGCAGCTCGCCCAGCGTGGTCGCCGCGTAGGCGTCGGTCACCCGTGACTCGTACTCGTCCGGGGTGATGCGGCCCATGCCGAAGTGGTCGGCGAGCAGCCTCGCCGCCTCTTCCCGCTCGGCCGTGCCGATGCGGAGCTCCTCCGACCCCATGGGATCCACGGTAGCCGAACGGGGTTTCTGCCGGGTCACGAGCGCCCGGCGGCCTAAGGTGACGGCGTGGCAGCCCCGGGCAGCACGGACGGCGTGATCGCCGCGTACCTCGACCACCTGGTCGTCGAACGCGGGACCGCGCGCAACACCCTGGACAGCTACGCCCGCGACCTGCGCCGGTACGCCGCACACCTGGACGGCCTCGGCGTGGCGAAGATCGCCGACGTCACGTCCGCGCACGTCACCGCCTTCGGCGCCGCCCTGCGCGAGGGCGACGACGAGCACAAGCCGCTCGCCGCGTCTTCGGCCGCCCGCGCCCTGGTCGCCGTGCGGGGCCTGCACAAGTTCGCGCACGCCGAGGGCCTCACCGAGCACAACCCGGCCCGCGAGGTCCGGCCGCCGACACCGGCGAAGCGGCTGCCCAAGGCACTGCCGGTCGGCGACGTGCTGCGCCTGCTGGAGACGCCGCCGCCGGACGGCGAGCGCCCGCTGCGCGACCGGGCGCTGCTGGAGCTGCTCTACTCGACCGGGGCCCGGATCTCCGAGGCGGTCGGCCTCGACGTCGACGACGTCGACGACGGCGAGCGCACGGTGCTGCTCGACGGCAAGGGCGGCAAGCAGCGGCTGGTGCCGATCGGCCGTCCCGCGCTCGCCGCGCTGCACGCCTACACCGTCCGCGCCCGCCCGGCGCTCGCCGCGCACGGCCGCGGCACGGCGGCGCTGTTCCTCAACGCCCGCGGCAGCCGGCTGTCGCGGCAGAGCGCGTGGCAGGTCCTCAAGGACACCGCCGAGCGCGCGGGCATCAAGGCCGCGGTGTCGCCGCACACGCTCCGCCACTCCTTCGCCACGCACCTGCTCGAAGGCGGCGCCGACGTCCGCGTCGTCCAGGAACTCCTCGGCCACGCGTCGGTGACGACGACCCAGGTGTACACGCTGGTCACGGTCAACACCCTGCGCGAGGTGTACGCCACGGCGCACCCGCGGGCTTTGGGCTAGACGGCCCTATAAACGGCGAACAGCCTTCGTAGCCTGCACCGACGGTCGAGTGACATTGCCCCGTCGAGTCCGGCGCGTTGCTTTGCCGGGGCTCCGACTCCGGACATAGGCTGCGGCGGACGCGACGAACAAGGAGCCTTCTCGCCATGTCGACACCGAACCAGCCGGCCGTCCCGGCCGAGTCCGCCGGGTCGGCGGCGGCGAACCTCAGCCAGGTCACCATCGCGACACCCACCGATCACGACGGCGACGAAGCGGCCGAGCGCAACGGCAAGAAGGTGAAGCTCGAGGGCATCGGGCCGACCGGCCGCCCGATCCGCGAGCACCCCGATCCGGCGCCGCTGGAGAAGCACGGCCCGGCCAAGATCATGGCGATGTGCAACCAGAAGGGCGGCGTCGGCAAGACGACGTCGACCATCAACCTGGGTGCCGCCCTCGCCGAGTACGGGCGCAAGGTGCTGCTGGTCGACTTCGACCCGCAGGGCGCGCTCGCCGTCGGCCTCGGCATCCAGCCGCACGAGCTGGACCAGACGGTCTACAACGCCATCATGGAGCGCTCGGTCAGCGCCACCGACGTGCTCATGAAAACCCGCGTCGACGGCGTTGACCTGCTGCCGAGCAACATCGACCTGTCCGCGGCGGAGGTCCAGCTCGTCGCCGAGGTAGGGCGCGAGCACACGTTGTTACGGGTCCTTCGTCCGGTCATGAACGACTACGACTATGTTCTTGTCGACTGCCAGCCCTCGCTCGGCCTGCTCACGGTGAACGCGCTGACCGCCGCGGACGGCGTGATCATCCCGCTGGAGTGCGAGTTCTTCAGTCTGCGAGGCGTCGCCCTCCTGATCGACACCATCGAGAAGGTGCAGGAACGCCTCAACCCCAAACTGGACATAGTCGGGATTCTCGCCACCATGTACGACCCGAGAACCCTGCATTCGAAGGAGGTCATGGCTCGCGTGGTGGAGGCATTCGGCGAGACCGTGTTCGACACGGTCATCAACCGCACCGTGCGGTTCCCCGAGACGACGGTCGCGGGTGAGCCGATCACGACCTGGGCGCCCAAGTCGGCCGGCGCGGCGGCGTACCGCCAGCTGGCCCGCGAGGTGATCGCTCGGTGAGCAGGCGCGCTTCCCTGCCCGGAGCGTCGGAACTCTTCAGGATCACCTCCAGTCCCGCCCTCGATCTCCCTCCCCAGGCCCCGCCCGCACCGGCCGAGCCCGCCGAGCAGCCCAAGCCCGCGGGCGACGGCCGCACCGACCAGCTCGCCCGCAGCGCGGCCCCGCACGGGTCCGGCCGGACCAAGCACGACGCGAAGATCACCGTGTACGTCTCCGGTGACGAGCTGGTCGCGATGGAGCAGGCCCGGCTGACGCTGCGCGCGAAGCACGACCTGGTCGTCGACCGGGGCCGGCTGGTCCGCGAGGCCGTGGCGGTGCTGCTGGCCGACTTCGACCAGCACGGCGACGAATCGGTGCTGGTGCAGCGGCTGCGGGTGGTCGGCTCAGACGGCGGCGAAACCGAGGGCTGATGGACGAGCCGGAACCGGCTCCGGAGGTCCCCGAAGAGCACCAGACCGTGCACGGCGGGATGATCCCCGAAGGCGTCGACACCGAAGAGCTGAGCACGTCGAAGTTCAAGGTGCGGCTGGCGAACTTCGAGGGCCCGTTCGACCTGCTGCTGCAGCTGATTTCGCAGCACCAGCTCGACGTCACCGAAGTGGCGTTGCACCGGGTCACCGACGACTTCATCGCGTACACGCGCGCGCTCGGCAGCGACTGGAACCTCGACGAGACGACGGAGTTCCTGGTCATCGCGGCCACGCTGCTGGACCTGAAGGCGGCGCGGCTGCTGCCGTCGGCCGAGGTGGAGAGCGAAGACGACCTCGCGCTGCTCGAAGCCCGTGACCTGCTGTTCGCGCGGATCCTGCAGTACCGCGCGTACAAGCAGGTGGCGGCGCTGTTCGGCGAGCTGGAGCAGAACGCGCTGCGGCGGTACCCGCGGTCGGTGGCGCTGGAGGAGCGGTTCGTCGGGCTGCTGCCCGAGGTGATGCTGGGCGTCACGCCGCAGAAGTTCGCCGACATCGCGGTGGCGGTGTTCCGGCCGAAGCCGCCGCCGACGGTCTCGATCGCCCACATCCACATGGGCCGGATCTCGGTGCGCGAGCACGCGGCGATCCTGCGGGTGATGCTGGCCGAGCGCGGGCAGGCGACGTTCGGCGAGCTGGTCGACGACTGCGAGCACACGGTGGAGATCGTGGCGCGCTTCCTGGCGCTGCTGGAGCTCTACCGCGAGGCGACGGTCCAGTTCGAGCAGAGCGAGGCACTGGCCGAGCTGCACGTCCGCTGGACGGGCGGCTCGAAGGAAGAAGCCTCCGCGGCGGCCGAGCTCGACCGCGCGTTCGGAGACGAAGAGGAGTACGGGTGAGCCCGGAGAACAACGAGCAGGCCGAGGCACCGGAGGTCCCGGCCGACGAGCCGGCAGCCGGGGTCGAAGCACCGGAGCCGGTGGAGCCGCCCGCGGGCGAGCCGACGGAGGCCGCGGCGGAGCTCGTGCTCGACGAGGCCCTGTCCGGCGAGCCGGTGACCGAAGACGGCGAGCCGGTGGAGCCGCTGGTCGCGGAAGAGGCGGCGCCTGCCGATCCTGACCCCGCCGATCCGGAGTCCGACCTGGTCGCCGCCGGTGATGCCGACGCCATGCCGGATGTCACCTCCGACGAGGACCTGGAGTCCGCCCTCGAGGCGCTCCTGCTCATCGTCGACTCCCCGGCGGGCGAAGAACTCCTGGCCGACACCCTCGGCCAGCCCAAGTCGCGGATCGTCGTCGCGCTGCGCACCATGGCGCAGAAGTTCACCGACCGGAACTCCGGGATCGACCTGCGGCGCGTCGGCGAAGGGTGGCGGTTCTACACTAGGGACGTCTACGCCCCGTTCGTGGAGAAGCTCCTGCTGGACGGCCAGCGGTCGAAGCTGACCAGGGCCGCGCTGGAGAGCCTCGCCGTGATCGCGTACCGGCAGCCGGTGACCCGCGCGCGGGTGGCCGCGGTGCGGGGCGTGAACGTGGACGGCGTGATCCGGACGCTGCTCGCGCGCGGCCTCATCGAAGAGATGGGGACCGATCCCGAGACGACCGGCACGCTGTACGTGACGACCGAGCTGTTCCTGGAGCGACTGGGGCTGTCGTCACTGAACGACCTGCCCCCGATCGCTCCGCTGCTACCCGAAGTGGACACCATCGATGACATCCAGTGAACACCCCGACGGCGTCCGGCTGCAGAAGGTGCTGTCGCAGGCCGGGGTCGCCTCCCGGCGCGCGGCGGAGGACCTGATCGTCGCCGGCCGGGTCGAGGTGGACGGCGAGGTCGTCACCGAGCTGGGCCGCCGCGTGCACCCCGACGAGGCGATCATCCACGTCGACGGCACCCGGGTGAACCTGCGCGACGACCTCATCTACCTCGCCCTGAACAAGCCCAAGGGCGTGCACTCGACGATGTCGGACGACCGCGGCCGCCCCTGCGTCGGCGACTACCTGCGCGGCCGCTACGAGGAGACCCCCGGCGTCGTGCACGTCGGGCGGCTCGACGAGAACACCGAGGGCCTGCTGCTGCTGACCAACGACGGCGACCTCGGGCACCGGCTGATGCACCCGTCGTACCGGGTGCTCAAGACCTACCTCGCCGAGGTCGACGGCCTGGTGCCGCGCGGGCTCGGCAAGGAGCTGCGCAACGGCTGGGAGCTGCCGGACGGCATCGTCAAGGTCGACCAGTTCCGGGTCAAGGACATGCACTCCGGCAAGTCGCTGGTCGAGCTGGTGATCCACGAGGGCAAGAAGCACATCGTGCGCCGCCTGCTCAAGGACACCGGGCACCCGGTGCTCAAGCTGGTCCGCACCGCGGTCGGCGACGTCCAGCTCGGCAACCAGCGCGTCGGCTCGATCCGGCGGCTGACGAAGACCGAGGTCGGGGCGCTCTACCGCAACGTCGAGCTCTGAAACACGGCGGTGAGGAAACCGTCGAGCGTCTCGTCGCCCGGACGGTCGTACTTCACCGCCAGTTCGGCGTGCGACACGACGGTGGGTGTCCAGCCGTGGCCGCGCAGCCACTCCGGCGCCTCACCGCCGAGGCCGCCCAGCCACAGCCGGGTGACGCGCTCGGCGCCCGGGGTGGCCTTGGCCCGGGCAAGCAGGCCGTCCCGCGTTCGGGCCGACCGGTGTTCGAACGACACCCGGCTGCCCGGCGCGGACAGCTCGGTCACCGTCGAGAGCAGCGCTTCGGCTTCTTCGCGGGACAGGTAGACCAGCAAGCCTTCGGCCAGCCATGCGGTCGGCGTGCCGGAATCGAACCCGGCTGCCCGCAGGGCCGCCGCCCAGTCGTCGCGCAGGTCGGCCGGGACCACCACGCGCTCGCACGACGGCACGGCGTCCTGCCGGGCCAGCACTTCGTCCTTGAACGCGAGGACCTCGGGCAGGTCGAGCTCGAACAGCCGCACGCCCGGCGGCCAGGCGAGCCGGAAGGCGCGGGCGTCGAGGCCCGCGGCGAGCACCACGACCTGCGCGCACCCGGCGGCCAGCAGGTAGTCGTCGTAGAAGCGGGTGCGGATCGCCACCTGCCGGGCGAAGAGCGCGCCGAGGCCGTCCTGCGGGGTCTCGCCCGGCGCGACCGGCAGGAGCGAGCTCCCTGCGGCGTGGAACGCGGCCGCGTACGGGTCGTCGAACAGGCGATCCGGGCGGCGGCTTTCGTACGCGCGCAGGGCGGCGACACCGACGGCGGTGACGCTCACGGCGGGCAGGGAGTCCGGCACGCTTCCCAACGTACGCCCGACTTTCCGCCGTGGTGGGGGCGTGCGGCGGCTCGCTAGCGTGACGGGCATGCGACTCGGGGTGGTGTGCGGGGTCCTGGCGGTGCTCCTGGCCGGCGCGGTGGCGCCGGCGGCCGCGGCTCCCGCGGCGAGCGAACCGGTCTACGACTACGCGAAAGCGGTCCGCGAGACCGTCTGGGTCGACATCGGCCGTGACGGCGACGGTGACGGCAAGTCCGACCGCGTCGCCGCCGACATCATCCGGCCGGGTGAAGCGACGTCACGCGTTCCGGTGATCATGGACGCCAGCCCGTACTACTCGTGCTGTGGGCGCGGCAACGAGAGCGAGCTGAAGTCCTACGACAGCGCCGGGAAGCCGGTGAAGTTCCCGCTGTTCTACGACAACTACTTCGTCCCGCGCGGCTACGCCGTGGTGCTGGTCGACCTGGCCGGGACGAACCGGTCGGCGGGCTGCGCGGACGTCGGCGGCGCCTCGGACGTCGGCTCGGCGCGCAAGGTCGTCGACTGGCTGAACGGCCGCGCGACCGGCTACAGCGCGAAGACCGGCGGCACCGCGGTGACCGCGGGCTGGAGCACCGGCGACGTCGGGATGATCGGCAAGTCCTACGACGGCACGATCGCCAACGGCGTCGCCGCGACCGGCGTCGCGGGCCTCAAGACCATCGTCCCGATCTCGGCGATCAGCTCCTGGTACGACTACTACCGCTCCGACGGCGCGACCTTCGGCTTCAACCCGGACGGGCTCGCCCGCACGGTCGAGGCGCGCAACAGCGGGCAGGACTGCTCGGCGCAGAACCAGGCCCTCGCCACCGGCGCCACCGCGAACGGCGACTACGGGCCGCTGTGGGCGGACCGAGACTACGTCACCCGGGCGGGCAACGTGCGGGCGAGCGTGCTGCTGTCCCACGGCGTCAACGACCTCAACGTCAAGACCATCCACTTCGGACAGTGGTGGGCCGGGCTGAACGTCGAGAAGAAGATCTGGCTGTCGCAGACCGGGCACGTCGACCCGTTCGACTACCGGCGGACCGCCTGGGTGGACCTGCTGCACCGGTGGTTCGACCACTACCTGCTCGGCATCGACAACGGCGTCCAGAACGGCCCGCAGGCCAGCGTCGAGCGGCAGCCGGACCAGTGGGTGGACCAGAGCGCGTACCCGGCGGCGAACGCCTTGGCCACGACGCTGCGGCCGCACTCTTCCGGCACTCTCGGCACGTCGGCGGCCTCGGGTACGGCGTCGTTCACGGACAACCCGAGCCTGGGCGAGGACACCTGGGTGACCAACCCGGGCAGCGCGGCGCTGACCTACTCGACCGGGGCACTGGCCTCGGACGTGCAGGTCTCCGGGACTTCGTCGGTCACGGTGACGGCGACGCCGGGCACGTCCTCGGCGCGGGTGTCGGCCCTGCTCGTGGACCTCGGCCCGGCGACGATCCGCAACTTCGCCGGCAGTGGCGAGGGGATCAAGACGGGGACCGCCGAGAACTGCTGGGGCTCGTCGACGTCCGGTGACGACGCTTGCTACCGGATCGCCTCTGCGGACGTGAAAAAGGTGAACTACACGATCCTCAGCCGGGGCTGGGCCGACCTGGCGAACTACGCGTCCCTGTCCCAGGAGCGGCCGTTGACCCCGGGGACGGCGTACACGATGACGTTCCGGCTGGCCTCGACGGACCACATCGTGCCCCGGGGCCACGCACTGGCCCTGATCATCGGCGGCACGGACGGCAGCTTCATCCGCGGACCGGTCCAGCCGGGCCGGGTGACGCTGGACCTGGCCAGGACATCGGTGTCGGTCCCGCTGGCGGGCGCGGTCCCGGCGGCGACGACCCATCCGGCCCCCGCCGGCGGCGAGCACGTGCCGTCGGCGGACCGGGCGGACCTGCGCTGATGCGGGCAGGCCGCACCCTGAAGTCTCACTTGCGTCGAACGAACCCGCCGCGCTCCAGATATCGCTTGCCGCCGCCGTCGGGCCGGAACACCGTACCCGGTTCGGACGAGTCCGGGCCGTTGATGATCACGACCAGGCCGGTTTCCCGATCGAGGACCGCTTCGGCGTCGCGTCTGGGCCCGGACCGGTCCCACCAGTCCCGCCGCCCGGCGCGGGCGATGATCTCCCCGATGAGCTGCGTCGCCTCGCGCACGGTGCGGACCCCGGCCTCGGTGAGGTCTTGCCGGTGCTCGAGATCGTCCCAGGCGTGCTGCGCGAGGTCGTGGTAGACGTTCTGCTGGGCGTCGATGTCGCCGACGTCGGCCGGTTCGGGCTCGGTCCGCGGCCCGAGCTGGAAGTCCTCGACCTCCAGCCGGCCCAGCTCGTCCGCCGCCGCGCGGTGCACCGCGACGTCGGCGTCACGTAGCCGCTGCTCCAGTTCGTCCCAATCCCGGGTCAGCCCGGGGTTGCGCCCGCGCAGCTCGCGCAGGCGTTGCACCAGTGCCTCGTTCTCCCGAGTCGACTGCCCGGCCAACCGGACCGCATGCGAGACGGGCGCGGACGGTGCGCCGAGCGGGGAACGCGGGCCCGGGTCGGAAACCGGCTCTCGGCCGCCTGAGCCCGGCGCCCCGGCGGGAACGACGGGCCGCGGATCGGTCATCGGCGCTCCGTCATCCCGCCCAGGGGCATGCGCCGGTTCTTCGCTCACCGCCCTCACCACGAGGTAGGTGATCCCGGCGACGACCAGGACGGCGCCGATCACCACCAGCGCGGGCAATGCCAAAGCGGCCAGCCCGCCCCCGGCCGCGGCAGCGGCGGTGCCACCGGCTGCGGTGGTGCCGGCTGCCACCGTGCCGCCGGTCACCACGATGCCTTCGGCCACCAGAGCACCGCCCACGGTGACTGCGCCATCGGCGACGATCGCGCCTTCCACGACCACGGCCGTGCTGCTCGCCCCGGCCATGAGCGTGCCTTCGCCGAGCGCGGTCCCGGCCACCGACACGGCGCCTTCGGCCAGTGGTGCGCCTTGGGCCGCCGCCGCACCGACGCTGGAGAAAGTCAGCGGAGTCTCGCCGACGATCGGCGTCCAGGGGATGGACGTCAACGGTGGCGGCGGAACACCGGGCGCCACCGGAGTACCGACCACCTGCCGCTGCGCGGTCGTGCACCTGGCGATCAACCCGGTGGCGGCGTGGTTTCCGGCTGTCCTCTGCAAAGTCGCGAGGGTTTTCGGATCGAGGTGACCGCGGACCAGTGGCCGATCGTCCGTCGCAGTGCGGCCCGGTCCCGCCGAGGCAGAGCGTTCGTGCCGGGGCATCGCGATGTCGTGCTCAGGACTCATGCGCACCTCGCCACGGACTCTCGCAGCCGTTCGGGCCTACCTGCTCGACACTAGGCTCGGCAAAGCCCGGCTGGAACCCATGCCTGGAATCGCTCCCCCAAGAGCACGGAAATCCGCTCGAAAGTCTGCACTCACGGCGTTTCCCCCGGCATCCCGGCCGCGCTCCTGCAGGGCCGGGTGGACCTGCGTCAGTTCGCCTCCGCCGTGGCCGCCTTGGTGGCCGACTTCCGCTGCAGGACGCGGACGATCGGCTCGACCACCCTGGCCGCCGTCGGGCCGAGGATGGCCATCAGCAGGACGTACGCCGTGGCCAGTGCGGCCAGCTCGCCCGTCACCGCTCCCGCCGACACCGCCAAACCCGCGATCACGATCGAGAATTCACCCCGGGCGACCAGGGCCGCGCCGGCTCGGGCTCGGCCCATCTTGCCGATGCCCTGGCGGCGGGCCGCCCACCAGCCGGTGGCGACCTTCGTCAGCGTCGTCACCACCGCCAGCACGATCGCCCAGCCGAGCACCGGCGGGATCGACGCCGGGTTCGTGTTCAGGCCGAAGACCACGAAGAACACCGCGGCGAACAGGTCGCGCAGCGGCTCGAGCATGTGCGTCGCGTTCTCCGCCGTCGAGCCCGAGATCGCGATGCCGAGCAGGAACGCGCCGACCGCGGCCGACACCTGCATCGCCGACGCCAGCCCGGCCACCAGCAGGGCCGCGCCGAGCACCTTGAGCAGGAACACCTCGCGGTCGGGGCTGTCGACCGCCGCGGAGACGTACCGGCCGAACTTCAGCGCGACCACCAGCACCACCGTGATCACCAGCAGTGAGATGCCGACCGCCTCCAGGCCGCCGAGCAGCGAGACGCCACCCAGCACCGCGGTGAGGATCGGCAGGTAGAGCGCCATCGCGAGGTCCTCGAACACGAGGATCGACAGCACCACCGGCGTCTCGCGGTTGCCGAGCCTGCCCAGGTCGCCGAGGACCTTGGCGACGATCCCGGACGAGGAGATGTAGGTGACGCCCGCCATCACCATCGCGCCGATCGGGCCCCAGCCCAGCAGCAGCGCGACGGCCGCGCCCGGGGCGGCGTTGAGGACGATGTCGAGCAGGCCGGCCGTCCAGGACCGGCGCAGGCCGGTGAACAGCTCGGCGGCGGAGTACTCCAAGCCCAGCAGCAACAGCAGCAGCACCACGCCGATTTCGCTGGCCAGGTGGGTGAAGCCGCCGATGTCGGTCAGCGGGATCAGGCCGCCGGAGCCGAAGCAGAGGCCGCCGAGCAGGTAGAGCGGGATGGGGGAGAGGCCGATCTTGCCGGCCAGGCGCCCGAGCGCGCCCAGCACGAAGAAGACCGCCCCCAGTTCGATCAGGGACAGCGCGGTGTGGTCCATCGTGGGATCAGCCGTACTTCAGGATTTTGAGGGCGGCTTCGAGTCCTTCGCTCGTGCCGACGGTGACCAGCAGGTCGCCGGCGGTGAGCGCGAAGTCGGGCGTGGGCGACGGGTGCACCTGGCCGGCCCGCGCCACCGCGACCACCGAGACGCCGGTGCGCGTGCGCATCGCCGTGTCGCCGAGCGTCCGGCCGTCGAACGGGCTGGACGGCTTGATCGGCAGCTGCTTGGTGCTGATGCCCGGCAGGTCCTGGTGCTCCTCGGTGAGCTGCGCGACCAGCTGCGGCGCGCCGAGGAGGTTGGCCAGCGTGCCCGCCTCGTCCGCGGTCAGCGGGATCGAGGCGGCGCAGGCGTCCGGGTCGTCGGACTTGGACACGATGAGCTCGGTGTGGCCGTCCCGCTGCGACACGACGCCGATGCGGCGGCCGGTACGGGTGCTGAAGTCCTTGCGGACCCCGATGCCGGGAAGTGGGGTTACTTCGACGTTCACCCAACCACCGTAACCCACGTGTCCGATTCGCGACGTTCAGCCGAGCAGCAGGAGCAGGGCGGCGACGACCATGACCGCGGCGGTCACGCCGTGGACGCCGAAGGCGATGGCCTTCTTGCCCCGGTGGCGCAGGATCAGCAGCATGTCGAAGACCGGCCAGAGGGCCGCGGTGAGCATGACCCAGCCGAGCGCGTGCGCGTCGCCGTAGATCATCAGGGCCAGGGGGATCAGGCCCGCTCCGATGTCGCGGCCGCCCTTGACGTTGAGGAAGGTCTCCGCGTTCTCGGGGACCCTGCCGAAGCCGAAGCCCGCTGCGGTCTTCACCGGCGCGAAGACGTAGTTGAAGCCGATGTAGATGATCCCGAGCGAGACGAGCGCGGTGAGGACGTAACCGGTGATGACCATGATGTTCCCTCCAGATGGTTTTCTAGCATCGCTAGGATTGCTAGCAACGCTAATCTAGCGAGGCTAGTTTGTCTAGCAGTGCTAGCATGTGACGTATGACCCAGCGACAACGGCGAGTGCGCGACCGGACCGAGCGAGCGCAGCGGATCGTCACCGCGGCGCGTGAGCTGGCCGAGGAGGAAGGCTGGGACGCGGTCACCACCCGGAAGCTCGCGGCGCTGATCGAGTACAGCCAGCCGGTGCTCTACAGCCACTTCCCGGGCGGCAAGGACGCGATCATGGCCGCGGCCGCGCTGGAGGGCTTCGCCGAGCTGGCCGGCGTGCTGGCGGGCGCCCGCGGCGGCGGTCTCGCGAGCGTCGTCCGCGCCTACGTCGAGTTCGCCGCGGCCAAGCCCGCGCTGTACGACGCGATGTTCACGCTGGCGTCGGAACTGCCGTTCGCCCAGGACGACACCCCCGAGGTGATGAAGGCGAACTTCGCGGAGCTGCTCGCGGTCATCGAGCCGGTCGCCGGGCGGCAGGACCCCGGCCCGCTGACCGAGGTGTTCTGGAGCACGTTGCACGGCCTGGTGACCCTCGAGCGCGGCCGCCGGCTTTCGCCGGCCCACCGCGAGGAGCGGCTTGCGCTCGTGGTGGCGCGCTTCGGCGCGCGGGGCGACTGATCTCCTCCGCACCCCGACCGGCAGAATGGGGGTGAAGCCGAACGGGACGAGAACGCGAGGAGAGTGCCGGTGACGGGAGCCCTACGAGGTGTGGTCGCGCTGGACGGCCCGTCGGGGACCGGGAAGACCACCGTCGCCCGCAAGCTCGCCCAGCGCCTCGGCGCCGGCTACCTCGACACCGGGGCGATGTACCGGATGGTCACCCTCGCCGTGCTGCGCGCGGGTGTCGACCCGGCCGATGCCGCCGCCGTCGCCGCGGTCGCCGACCGGGCCGAGTTCGGCATCGGCACCAGCCCCGACCGGCCGGAGATCCGCCTGGCGGGCGAAGACGTCGCCGCCGACATCCGCGGGCCCGAGGTCACCAAGGCCGTTTCGCCCGTCTCGGCCGTGCCGCACGTGCGGGAGCTGCTGGTCGCGCGGCAGCGGCGGATCATCGAGGACGTCGTCGCCCACCGCGGCGGGATCGTCGTCGAGGGCCGGGACATCGGCACCGTCGTCGCGCCGGACTCGCCGCTCAAGGTCTACCTGACCGCCTCGGCCGACGTCCGCGCGTCGCGCCGCAGCACCCAGGACACCGCGGCCGGGCGGCAGTCGTCCGTGGCCGACGCACTGGCCAGCGTCGAGCGCCGCGACCACCTCGACTCGACCCGCGCCGCCTCGCCGCTGCGCGCGGCCGACGACGCCGTGCACGTCGACACCTCCGAGCTGTCGATCGACCAGGTGATCGTCGCGTTGAGCGAGCTGGCCAGCCACCGCGGCATCCTCGAGGGCTGCAACGCCGAGGTCGCTCGATGAGCGCTGACGGACTCCCCGAGGGATCCGTCGGCAGGCTCCACGACGCCGGGCGGGTCTTCGCCCGGTACTATCTGCGCTCGGCCTTCCGCATCCGGGTGCACGGCCGCGAGCGCGTCCCCGCCACCGGGCCGCTGCTCGTGATCGCCAACCACAGCTCCATGATCGAGCCGCAGCTGATCTTCGGAATGCTTCCGCGGCGTTCGGCGTTCCTGGTCAAGGCCGAGATGTTCGGCGGGATCGTCGGCAAGTTCATGCTGGCGATCGGGCAGATCCCGCTCAAGCGCGGCGAGATCGACCGCAAACCGCTGCTGACCGCGGTCGGCGTGCTCAAGGACGGCGGTGTCGTCGGGATCTTCCCCGAGGGCACCCGCGGTACCGGGGACGTCGGCGCGGCCGAACGCGGTGCGGCCTGGCTGGTCCGGGCCTCCGGCGCGACCGTGCTCCCGGTCGCGACGCGGGGCACGCTCAAGCCGGCCGACGGCAGGCGACGGTTCCGGCCGCGGGTGGACATCCTCGTGGGCGAGCCGTTCTCGCCGAAGGTGGGGCCCGGGAAGACCGGGCTCGACCAGGGCACCGAAGAGCTGCGCGGTGAGCTCGCGGCGCTCGTCAAGACTTTGGACGACTGGCGTGCCGAACACGGATTCGGCGCGGTATAAGGGAAATAGGTTCCAATGACTGAATTTAATGCCGCCTCCGCGGGAAAGAGCACGTCGGCGGAGTTCGAAAGCGTCGGCGAAGTCGACGGCACCTGGTCCGACGAGACCGAGTTCGCCGCGCTCGACGCGCAGATCGAGGCGGCGGAAGCGGCCGAGGAGGCTGCTCTCGCGCAGCCGGTGCTCGCCGTCGTCGGCCGTCCCAACGTGGGCAAGTCGACGCTGGTCAACCGCATCCTCGGCCGGCGTGAAGCGGTCGTGCAGGACGTGCCGGGCGTGACCCGCGACCGCGTCGCCTACGACGCCTACTGGGGCGGGCGCAAGTTCACCCTGGTCGACACCGGCGGCTGGGAGCCGGACGCGACCGGGCTGCAGGCCTCCGTCGCCGCCCAGGCCGAGCTGGCCATGCAGACCGCGGACGCGGTGCTGCTGGTGATCGACGCGTCAGTCGGCGCGACCGCGACCGACGAGGCCGTCTCCAAGGTGCTGCGCCGCTCGAAGAAGCCGGTGCTGCTGGCCGCCAACAAGGTCGACGACGACCGGCTGCTCGCGGACACCGCGTCGCTGTGGTCGCTCGGCCTCGGCGAGCCGCACCCGGTCAGCGCCCTGCACGGCCGCAGCTCCGGCGACCTGCTCGACGCCATCCTCGCGGCTCTGCCCGAGTCGCCGCGCGAGGGCGGCGTCGTGACGTCGGGCCCGCGGCGCGTCGCGCTGGTCGGGAAGCCGAACGTCGGCAAGTCGAGCCTGCTCAACAAGCTCTCGGGCGAGCAGCGCTCGGTCGTCGACTCGGTCGCCGGCACCACGGTCGACCCGGTCGACTCGCTGGTCGAGCTGGACGGCGAGACCTGGCGGTTCGTGGACACGGCCGGCCTGCGCAAGCGCGTCAACTTCGCCGCGGGCGCCGAGTACTACGCGTCGCTGCGCACCAAGACCGCGATCGACGCGGCCGAGGTGGCGATCGTGCTGCTGGACGCGGCCGAGCCGCTGTCCGAGCAGGACCTGCGGGTGCTGACCATGGTCGTCGAGGCCGGGCGCGCGTGCGTGCTGGCGTTCAACAAGTGGGACCTGGTCGACGAGGACCGACGGCACGCGATGGTCCGCGAGCTCGACCGCGGCCTGGTCCGCGTGCCGTGGGCGGAGAAGGTCAACATCTCGGCGCTGACCGGCCGTTCGGTGCGCAAGCTCGCGCCGGCGCTGCGGACCGCGCTGAAGTCGTGGGACCAGCGGGTGCCCACCGGCCAGCTCAACGCGTGGCTGTCCGACCTGATCGCGGCCACCCCGCCGCCGGTCCGCTCGGGCAAGCAGCCGAAGGTCCTGTTCGCCACCCAGGCCGGTATCCGCCCGCCGACGCTGGTGCTGTTCACCACCGGCTTCCTCGAGGCGGGCTACCGCCGGTTCATCGAGCGCAAGTTCCGCGAGCAGTTCGGCTTCACCGGCAGCCCCGTCCGGGTGAATGTCCGCGTCCGCGAGAAGAAGGCGAAGCCGAAGGTCGGCGGAAAAGCCGCCCGCACCCGGTGATTTCCCGACCCGTTTCGGACGACACGCGTGATTGAGAGGTCGACACGCGTGATTGAGGGGTCGACACGACGAATGTCCGGCCAGACGTCGTGTCGACCTGCCGATCACGCGTGCTGACCCTTCCTTC
Source organism: Amycolatopsis sp. NPDC004169 (assembly GCF_040610315.1). Taxonomy (NCBI): domain Bacteria; kingdom Bacillati; phylum Actinomycetota; class Actinomycetes; order Pseudonocardiales; family Pseudonocardiaceae; genus Amycolatopsis; species Amycolatopsis sp. NPDC004169. The sequence continues at coordinate 30,203 of NZ_JBEXMD010000049.1, read as the reverse complement.
ACGGCGGTTCGTCCGGAGGGTGAGGTCCGACACGCTAGCGTGACCTCAGGGATATCTTTCGGTGATTCGCAGGTATGGTGAAGGGTCGTTGCGGGCGCCTCAACCAGGAGAGCGAGCCCGATTGAGGCTCCCGGAAGGTGAGTGGTGGGCTTGCGCGCCCATGGTTTGTCCCTGCACGTCTTCGTTCCGGTCGAGGTGAACGCCCGATGACCGTCACGATCGAACCCACCGGCACCACCCCCGAGGTCACCCTCGCCGACCGGGCGCTGTTCTGGTCCGGCCTCGGTGCCCCCGAGCGCACCCTCCTCGACGTGCTCACCGCCACCGCCGAGAGGCACCCGAACGCCGCCGCGATCGACGACGGCACCACCACCCTGACCTACCGGCGCCTGCTCGACGAGATCGAGGTCTACGGCCGCCGGCTGCGCAGCTACGGCGTCGGCCTCGGCGACCGCGTCGGCATCCGGATGTCCTCCGGCACCGCCGAGCTGTACGTCGCCATCCTCGCCACCCTGTCCGTCGGCGCCGCCTACGTGCCGGTCGACGCGGACGACCCGGACGAGCGCGCCGAGCTGGTCTTCGAAGAAGCCCAGGTCGCGGCCGTGGCCACCGACGGCAAGATCGAGGTCCACAGCACCCCGGGTGGCCGTGACGGCGTCCCCGGCCCGGCCGACGACGCGTGGATCATCTTCACCTCCGGCTCCACCGGCAAGCCCAAGGGCGTCGCGGTCACGCACGCGTCGGCCGCCGCCTTCGTCGACGCCGAGGCCGAGCTGTTCCTCACCGACGAGCCGATCGGCCCCGGCGACCGCGTCCTGGCCGGGCTGAGCGTCGCCTTCGACGCCTCCTGCGAAGAGATGTGGCTGGCCTGGCGCCACGGCGCCTGCCTGGTGCCCGCGCCGCGCGCGCTGGTCCGCACCGGCGTCGACCTCGGCCCGTGGCTGGTCGCGCAGCGCATCACCGTCGTCTCGACCGTGCCGACGCTGGCCGCGCTGTGGCCTGCGGACGCGCTCGAGGACGTCCGCCTGCTCATCTTCGGCGGCGAAGCGTGCCCGCCGGAGCTGGCCGAGCGCGTCGCCGTCGAAGGCCGCGAAGTCTGGAACACCTACGGCCCGACCGAGGCCACCGTCGTCGCCTGCGCCGCGCAGCTGACCGGCGAGGGCCCGGTCCGGATCGGCCTGCCGCTCGTCGGCTGGCAGCTCGCCGTGGTCAACGACGAGGGCGAGCCGGTCGCCATGGGCGAGACCGGCGAGCTGGTCATCGGCGGCGTCGGACTGGCCCGCTACCTCGACGCGGCCAAGGACGCCGAGAAGTTCGCGCCGCTGCCGTCGCTGGGCTGGCAGCGCGCCTACCGCTCCGGCGACATGGTCCGCGCCGAAGAGGAAGGCCTGCTGTTCCTCGGCCGCCTCGACGAGCAGGTCAAGCTCGGCGGCCGCCGCATCGAGCTGGGCGAGGTCGACGCCGCGCTGCAGGCCCTGCCGGGCGTGCAGGGCGCGGCCGCCGCGATCCGCCGCACCAAGGCGGGCAACCAGGTCCTCGTCGGGTACGTCGTGCCCGCCGACGACAGCTTCGACCACGACCAGGCCGCGACCCGCCTGCGCGAGCACCTGCCCGCCGCGCTGGTCCCGCTGCTCGCCGTCGTCGACGACCTGCCGACCCGCACTTCGGGCAAGGTTGACCGCAACGCCCTCCCGTGGCCGCTGTCCACAGTGGAGGCTTCCGGGCTGACCCCGACCGAGACGTGGCTCGCCGAAGGCTGGGCCGAGATCCTCGGCGTGTCGGTCGACAGCCCGAAGGCGGACTTCTTCACCCACGGCGGCGGCAGCCTGACCGCCGCCCAGGTGGTGGCCCGGATCCGCACCCGGCACCCGCAGGTGTCGGTCGCCGACGTCTACGCCCACCCCAAGCTGGGCGCGCTGGCCGCGATGCTGGACGCGCTGAGCGGCCAGGCCACCGAACGCCGGGAGATCGCGCCGACCAAGCGCCGCGCCGGCGTCGTCCAGACCCTGCTGATGGTCCCGCTGACGGGCCTGGTCGGGCTGCGCTGGGCGACGCTCGCCGCCGCGCTGTCGAACGTGCTGGCCCTGCTCGGGTTCGCCTGGGCGCCGACGCTGAGCTGGGCGTGGATCGGCCTGGCCTGGGTGGTGCTGTTCAGCCCGGCCGGCCGGATCGCCATCGCCGCCGGTGGTTCGCGCGTGCTGCTGTCGGGCGTGCAGCCCGGCACGTACCCGCGTGGCGGCAGTGTCCACTTGCGACTGTGGACGGCCGAGAAGCTGGCCGAGTTCTCCGGTGCCGACAGCGTCGCGGGCGCGTCCTGGATGACGACGTACGCGAAGGCGCTCGGCGCGCGGATCGGCAAGGACGTCGACCTGCACTCGCCGCCGCCGGTCACCGGCTTCCTCAAGCTGGGCCGCGGCGCCGCGATCGAGCCGGAGGTCGACCTGTCCGGCCACTGGGTCGACGGCGACGTCGTGCACATCGGCAAGGTCCGCGTCGGCGCGGAAGCCCGCGTCGGTGCCCGCAGCACGCTGTTCCCCGGCGCGCGCGTCGGCAAGGGCGCGGAGATCGCGGCCGGGTCGACCGTCCGCGGCGCCGTTCCGGCCGGGCAGCGCTGGGCCGGTTCGCCCGCCGCTCGCGTGGCGAAGGACGAGCGCGACGCGCTGAAGTGGCCGTCGAGCCGCCCGCCGCGCTCGCACTTCTGGGCCGCCGTCTACGGCGCGACCTCGCTGGTGCTCGGGTTCCTGCCCGGCATCGCCGCGCAGGCGGGCGTCGCCGTGCTCGGCTACGCGATCTCCGGTGCCCCGACACTGCTCGACGCGTTCACCCGCGCGCTGGTCTTCGTCCCGGCCGCGACGGCCGCGTACTTCCTGGCTTACATGCTGCTCGTGCTGGTCGGCGTCCGGGCGCTGAGCATCGGCATGGTCGAGGGCTACCACCCGGTGCACGGGCGCGTCGCGTGGCAGGTCTGGGCGACCGAACGCCTGATGAGCATGGCCCGCGAAGGGCTGTTCCCGCTGTACGCCAGCCTGTTCACGCCCGTGTGGCTGCGCATGCTGGGTGCGAAGGTGGGCCGCAACGTCGAGGCGTCGACCGTGCTGGCGCTGCCGAAGATGACCAAGGTCGACAGCGGCGCGTTCCTGGCCGACGACACCATGGTCGCCACCTACGAGCTCGGCCACGGCTGGCTGCACGTCGCCCCGGCGCGGATCGGCAAGCAGGCGTTCCTCGGCAACTCGGGGATGACCGCGCCCGGTCGCTCGGTGCCGAAGCGCGGCCTGGTGGGTGTGCTGTCCTCGACGCCGCTGAAGGCGAAGAAGGGCTCGTCGTACCTCGGGATGCCGCCGCTGCCGGTCCGCCGCGCGATCGGCGAGGCCGACACGAGCCGCACCTACACCCCGGCGCTGCACCTCAAGGCGGCGCGGGCGCTGGTCGAGCTGTGCCGGATCATCCCGGTCATGTGCGGGGTCGCGCTGACCGTCTCGGTGGCCTTCGGGCTGCTGTGGGCGGCGACGGCGTTCGGCTTCGGCATCGCGCTGCTGCTGGCCGGGCCCGCCCTGCTGGCCGCCGGCATCGTCGCCGCACTGACCGCGACGGCGATGAAGTGGCTGCTCGTCGGCAAGTTCCGCGAGGTCGACCACCCGCTGTGGAGCTCGTTCGTCTGGCGCAACGAGCTCGCCGACACCTTCGTCGAGGCACTGGCCGTGCCGTGGCTGATCGGCTCGGTCGGCGGCACCCCGCTGCTGACCGCGTGGCTGCGCACGATGGGCGTCAAGATCGGCCGCGGCGTCTGGCTGGAGACGTACTGGCTGCCCGAAGCCGACCTGGTGTCGCTGGGCGACGGCGCGACCATCAACCGCGGCTGCGTCGTGCAGACGCACCTGTTCCACGACCGGATCATGAGCATGTCCCGGGTGACCCTCGGCGAGGGCGCGACGCTCGGCCCGCACGGCATCGTGCTGCCGGGCGCGGGCATCGGCGCGCGGACCACGGTCGGCCCGGGGTCGCTGGTGACCCGCGGCGACGAGGTGCCCGCCGACACCCGCTGGCTGGGCAACCCGATCTCCGCGTGGCCCGGTAAGTAACGAATGCAGGACCGGGCGCGCCGGACTCACCCGTCCGTGCGAGCCTGGTTCCAGCACGCACGACGAAAGGTTCGCCACGGGTGATTTCGAAGGCTCCCGCCCCCGGCGCGGACACCTCCGGCGACCCCTACCTGCCCGCGCACGGCAACGGCGGCTACCGGACCCGGCACTACGACCTGACGCTGGACTACAAGGTCGCGCCCAACCGGCTTTCGGCTGCGGCGGTGATCACCGCGGAGGCGACTCAGGCACTGTCCCGGGTCAGCTTCGACTTCGGCGAGTTCCGGATCAACCGCGTGCTGGTCGACGGCAAGCCCGCGAAGTACCTCAAGCGCGGGCTGAAGCTGCACGTCAAGCCGGCCAAGTCGATCCCGGCGGGCGGGATGTTCGTCGTCGAGGTGCACTACGTCGGCAACCCGCGCCCGGTGGGGAGCCGCTGGGGTGACGTCGGCTGGGACGAGCTGACTGACGGCGCGCTGGTGGCGAGCCAGCCGGTCGGGGCGCCGTCGTGGTTCCCGTGCAACGACCACCCGTCGGACAAGGCGTCCTACCGGGTGAGCGTGACGACGGCGACGCCGTACCTGGTCGCGGTGACCGGGAGCCTGGTCGAGCGTTCGACGTCGGCGAGCACGACGCGCTGGGTCTTCGAGCGGCCGGAGCCGACGGCGACGTACCTGATGAGCGTCCAGATCGGCCGCTACGACGACGTCGAGCTGACCGGCCGCGGCTGGGGCTCACCCGGTGGCGCCGGGGCGCGCCGGCTGATCCTCGGGTTCGGCCGCACCGGCATCGCGTCGGTCACGCCGACGGTGCCCCAGCACGCGGCGGTGCCCCCGCGCCTGCGGCGCGCGTTCGAGCGCGACTTCGGGCGGCAGGGCCGGATGATGGAGTTCCTGCAGCGGCTGTTCGGCCCGTACCCGTTCGGCGAGTACGTCATCGTGGTCACCGACGACGACCTGGACGACCCGATCGAGGCCCAGGGCATGGCGATCTTCGGCGCCAACCACGTCGACGGCCGCCGCACCCACGAGCGGCTCGTGCTGCACGAGCTGGCCCACCAGTGGTTCGGCAATAGCCTGACGGTGGCGGACTGGCGGCACATCTGGCTGAACGAGGGCTTCGCGACGTACGCCGAGTGGCTGTGGTCGGAGGAGTCGGGCGGCGCGTCGGCGGCTGCCCTGGCCCGCGACTGGTACGCGCGGATCAAGGCCAAGCCCGCGGACGTGCGAATCGCCGACCCCGGGGTGGCCCGGATGTTCGACGAGCGCGTCTACAAGCGCGGCGGGCTGACGCTGCACGCCCTGCGGGCGGAGATCGGGGACCCGGCGTTCTTCGCGCTGTTGAAGTCGTGGACCGAGGAGAACCGGCACGGGCTGGTGACGACGGAGGCGTTCGTGGCCGCGGCCGAGGCGCAGGCCGGGCGGTCGCTGAGCACGTTCTTCACCCGCTGGCTGTACACCCCGGCGCTGCCCTCGCCTCTCTGATTCATCGGATGTCTCTGCCGCTGTCCGGGTGAACTGCCCTGGCATTTTGGGCACCTGTCTGCAAGTATGGCCGAACGCCGCCGCTGGATCTTGCCGAAACGTTGTATGAATTCGGAGGATGCTTCATGGACTCTGTGTCCAGGCGGACGGTGCTCCGGTCTGCCTCGGTCCTCGCCGGGGCGGCGGCCTTCGGAGGCTTGTGGGCCCGTGCGGCTCCGCCCGCGCTCGCCACCGGCGGGAACCCGCACCGGGATGTCGCCGGAGATGCGCGGATGCTCTGGCGGCGGCTGCCGAAGAACTGGCAGGAAGGCCCGTTCCTCGCCAACGGCTACCTCGGCGTCCAGGTCTACGCCGGGAAGACGCCGGACACGCTCAAGTTCATGCTGAGCCACACCCAGGTGCAGGACCAGCGCATCCAATGGGAAGCCGGCATCGGGCTCTCGCGCCTGCCCATCGGCTACTTCACGCTCACCCTGGCCGGCGCGATCACCGGCATCGACTGGGCGCTCGACCTCTACAACGCCGAACTCGGCGGCACCATCACCACCACCCGGGGCTCGGTCGCCTTCTCCGCCGTCGTGCACAACGACCTCGGCGTGCTGCTCGTCTCGCTCACCCCCAGCGCCGGGGAAGCCGCGGCCGCCTGGGTGTTCCAGCCGCTCGAATCCGCCACCACGCGGACCGTCCGCAAGCCGCCCGAGTACGTCGCCAACCCCGCGCCCGAGCAGGCCGAGGGCTACTGCGCGCAGCCGCTGCTCGCCGGCGGCGGGTACACCACGGCCTGGCAGGAACGCGCCATCGGCACGCGACGGCTGTTCGTGGCCACCGTCGCCTACAGCTTCCCCGGCACCACGCATACCGCGGACGCGCGCGCCGCCGTCCGGAAAGCGCTTGCCGTCCCGCCGGACGTCCTGCTCGCCCGGCACCGCCGCTGGTGGAACGACTACCACCGCCGCAGCTTCGTTTCGGTGCCCGACAAGCAGGTCCAGCGGTTCTACTGGATCCAGCTGTACAAGATCGCCGCCGCCACGCGTGCGGGCGGGCCGGTCGTGTCCGAATGGGGGCCGTGGTTCCCCGAGGTGGGCAACAGCTGGACCGCCGTCTGGTGGAACCTCAACGTCCAGGTCACCTACCCGATCGTCAACAGCACCAACCACCCCGAACTCGACGCCGTCACCGAGACCTTCCGCCGCGACCACGCGAACCTCGAGGTGTCCGTCCCGCCCGCGTACCGCGACGGCGACACCTACGCCCTCTCGCACCCCGGCGACTGGCGGCTGCGGCCCGGCGGCACGCGTTCGGTGGGCGTCCCCGGGACGACGTCCAAGACCGACCAGACCGGGAACCTGTTGTGGGGCCTGCACAACGTCTGGCTGGCCTACCGGCACCACCTGGACGAGCGGGTGCTCCGCGACGTCCTCTACCCGACCCTGGCCAAGGCGCTGAACTTCTACCGGCACTTCCTGTTCACCGGCCCGGACGGGTGGCTCCACCTGCCGCTGACCCGCTCGCCGGAGTACGCCGACGCGCCCGACTGCACCTACGACCTCTCCCTCATCCGGTGGGCGGCCCGCACGCTCGTCGAGGCCGCGCGCCTGCTCCGCCTCGACGAGCCGCGCGTGCCGGGCTGGCAGGAGATCGGCGCGAAAATCGTGCCGTACCACGAAGATCCCGCGAACGGCGTGCTGATCGGCGACGGCGTCCCGCTGGCCGCCTCGCACCGGCACTTCTCGCACCTGCTGTGGCTGTACCCGCTGCGTGAAAAGGTTTGGGACACCCCGGGTGACCGCAACCTCATGACGCGCACCTTCGACCACTGGGCCGCCGACCAGTCCGCATGGCACGGCTACAGCTACGCAGCCGCGTCGTCGATGAAGTCGGTGATGGACGCGCCCGAGGAAGCGTTGCGGTACCTGAAGTTCTTCCTCGACCGCAACATCGTGGCCGACACCGAGCTGACCGCGAACACGATGTACCGCGAAGGCGCCAACTTCGCCATCGAGAGCCCGATCACCGCCGCGCAGTCCGTGGTGGACATGCTGATGCAGGGCTCCGGCGGGGTGCTCAAGGTCTTCCCGTCGGTGTCGGCGACCTGGCGGGACGCCTCGATCGCCGGGCTGCGCGCGGAAGGCGCGTTCCTCGTGGACGCCGCCCGCCGCGACGGCCGGACCGAATTCGTCCGCGTGCGCAGCGAAGCCGGCGAACCGCTGGTCCTGCAGCACGGCGTCGCCGGGGACGTCGACGTCCGCGACGAGCACGGCCGGCGGTTGCCGTGGCGTCCGGCCGGGCCCGGGCGGATCGCGATCGGGCTGCGCCGCGGCGGCACCGCCGTCGTCACCCCGCGGGGCGGGCGGCCGGACTTCGCGCCGCGGGACGTCCCCGCGCTCGGCCCGGCACCCGCGTGGGGCCTGCCGAGCTGAACCCGCTTTTCGACAAGGAGGTCGAATGGACATCACCCGCAGAACCGTGCTCGGCGGCGCCCTCGCCGGGCTCGCCGCGGCCGGCCTGACTCCGGGAACCGCCGAGGCGGGCAGTGACGACTTCGGCTGGGCCGGGTTCCTGGGCACCGCGGACCTGCTCTGGCGGCGGCTGCCGAAAGCCTGGTACGAGGGCCCGTTCCTGGGCAACGGGTTCCTCGGCTCCGGCATCTACGCCGAGCCGGGGCAGAACGCGATCCGGTTCAACGTCCAGCACAGCCAGGTCCAGGACCACCGGCCGGAGTTCGGCTCGCTGTTCGGCCTGGCCCGGCTCCCGATCGGCTACTTCACCCTCGAACCGGTCGGCGCGATCACCGCGATCGACTGGCGGATGGACCTGTGGAACGCCGAGCTCACCGGCACGATCACGACGGCCGCAGGCAGCCTGGGCCTGCGCGCGATCGTCCACACCGGACAGTCTTTGCTGGCCGTCGAAATCCGGCCGTCCGAGGGGGAACGGGCGTTCAAGTGGGTGTTCCACCCAGCGGTGGCGGTCAGCCCGCGCGCCGATCCGGTGTGGAACAAGCCGCCGCCCGCGGGTTACACCGCGAACCCGCCGGTGCAGCTGTCGAGCAGCGGTGACGCGCAGCTCGCCGTCCAGCCGCTGCTGGCCGGCGGCGAGCACGTGACGGCTTGGCGCGAGGTCACCCGCGGCGGCACACGCACGCTGTACACGTCGGTGGCGTGGTCGCACCCCGAGAAGACTTCGGTGTCACGGGCGTTGAGCACGGTCCGGCGGGCACTTCCGTTCGCCGCGTCCACTCAGGACCACCGGCGGTGGTGGCACGACTACTACCGCCGCAGCTTCCTGTCCATTCCGGACACCCGGCTGCAGGGCTTCTACTGGATCCAGCTGTACAAAGTCGCCTCGGCGGCCCGGCGCGAGGCGCCGGTGATGGCGACGTCCGGGCCGTGGCTGGAGAACACGCCGTGGCCGGCGACCTGGTGGAACCTGAACGTCCAGCTCGAGTACTGGCTGATCCACGGCTCGAACCACCTGGAACTGGACGCGGTCAGCCACGCGCTCGACAAGTACCGCGCGAATCTGTCCAGCCAGGTCGCCACTCCGTACCAGGCCGACTCGGCGGGCATCCCGCGCACGACCGACATGACGCTGCTCAACGGCGTCTCGAACACCACCAGCGGGTTCCCGGTCGGCATCCCCGGCCAGGACACGCCGACGCCGGAGGTCGGCAACCTGACCTGGGCGCTGCACAACGTCTGGCTGTCCTACCGGCACACTCTAGATCGGACACTGCTCCAGGGCACGCTGATCCCGTTGCTGCGCAGGGCGATCAACTACTACCTGCACTTCCTCGCGCCGGGGGCGGACGGCAAGCTCCACCTGCCGCCGACGTTCTCGCCGGAGTACGGCGTCAACGCGCCGGACTGCAACTACGACCTGTCGCTGATCCGGTGGGGCTGCAAGACACTGCTGCAGCACGCGCCCGGCGACCCGCTGGCGCCGCGCTGGCAGGACGTGCTCGCCAACCTCGTCGACTACCCGGCCGACGGCAACGGCTACATGATCGGGGCCGGGGTGCCGTTCGCGAAGTCGCACCGGCACTACTCGCACCTGCTGCAGATCTACCCGCTCTACGACGTCACCTGGGAGCAGCCGGAGCACCGGGCGATCATCGAGACATCGCTGAACCACTGGGTCGGCTTCGAAGGCGCGCTGCAGGGCTACACGTTCACCGGGGCGGCGTCGATCTCGGCGCAGATGCTGCGCGGCGACCAGGCCGCGTTCTACCTCGGCGAGCTGCAGCGGCGGTACATCCAGCCGAACACGATGTACAAGGAGTCCGGGCCGGTCATCGAGACGCCGCTCTCGGCGGCGAAGTCGCTGCAGGACATGCTGGTGCAGAGCTGGGGCGGCGTGCTCCGGCTGTTCCCGGCGGCGCCCGCCGCCTGGGGGGACGTCGCCTTGCGGGACTTCCGCACCGAAGGCGCGTTCCTGCTCAGCGCGTCCCGAGCCGGCGGGAAGACGCGCTGGCTGAAGGTGCACAGCGAGGCCGGGGCGCCGTGCGTGCTGCGGCCGGGCATCGACGGCGAGCTGGCGGTGACCGACGCGCGGGGCCGGGCCCGTCGCTGGCGGCGGCTGCCCACCGGGGACGTCCAGGTCGAACTCGGCCGCGGCGAGGACGCGTTCGTGTACCGGAAGGGGGACAAGCCGGACTTCGGCGTCCGGCCGGTGGCGCCGGCCGGGCCGAGTGCGCCGTGGGGCCTGCCGTGATCGGGCGTTCCCGCCCGCAGCGGTGGCCTTGACGGCAGAATGGTGCTCTCGGACGAGGGGAGCACGATGAGCGAGCCGGACGGCAGACCGCCGTACCAGTACCCGCCGTGGCAGCCGCCGGTGCCGCCGAAGCGGATGTCACCGGCGGCCGTGGTGCTCATCGCCGGGTCGGTCGTGGTCGTCATCCTGATGGCGCTGGCCTTCCTGGCCTGGGGATATCCCGGGTTCCTGCGGGAGGCGGACGGGCACGCGGAGGTCGCGCCGGGACACTGGCCTGCCGGCTCGGCGACGGTCGTCACCCCGACCGCGCCGAGCACCCCGGTGACGCTGCCGGGCGGCCGGGCGCCGATGCCCAAGCGGCCTCGCCCGCTGGCCGACCCGGTGACGTGCGCGTTCACCCCGGACCCCGGCACACCGGCGCCGAAGAAGGTCGCGCTCCCGCCGGACGGCCCGGCGCCGTCGTCCGGCACGGTCGAAGCCCGGCTCGCGACCAGTGCGGGAGAAGTCGGGCTCACCCTGGACCGCGCGTTGGCGCCGTGCACCGTGGTCAACTTCCTGAGCCTGGCCGGCCAGGGTTTCTACGACGGGACGTCGTGCCACCGGCTGTCGGTGCAGACGGGGCTGCAGATGCTCCAGTGCGGCGACCCAGTCGGCGACGGCACCGGCGGCCCGGGCTACACGATCCGCGACGAGGTGTTCCCCGAGCTGACCTACGGCCGCGGCGTCCTGGCGATGGCCAAGACGGCCGCCCCGGACTCCGGCGGCTCCCAGTTCTTCCTGGTCTTCGGCGAGACGAACATCCCGCCCGAGTACACGGTCTTCGGCAGCATCGACGACCCGGGCCTGGCCACCCTCGACGCGATCGCCCGCGCCGGAATCGACACCGCGAAACCCGGCATCGGCGACGGCAGCGGCCCCCCGAAAACCCCGGTGACCCTCACCCACGTCACCGCCACCCCGTAACTCGCGTGATCAAAGCCGTAACTCGCGTGATTGAAGCCCGAACTCGCGAGTTACGGCTTCAATCACGCGGGTCCCGTGCTCAATCACGCCAAGTACGGGTTCAAGCACGGTCGAGCAGGTGGCGGAGGTCCTTGAGGAGGGTGGCTGCGGGGGTGGGGGAGAGAGTTCGGTGGCGGGCGGCGACGTAGGCGTCGGGGCGGATGAGGAGGCAGCCGTCCTCGGCGATGCCGCTGAGGCGGGACCAGTCGCCGTAGGCGTCGCGGACGCCCGGGTCGCCGATGCGGACCGTCCGCAGGTCCAGGCCCAGTTCCGCGCCCACCTTGGCCGCCGCGTCGCGCCACGGCGTGCCGGTGAGGCCGGTCAGGAGCGTCCAGCGGCCGCCGCCCACGAGGTCCAAAGTGGACACGCGACGGCCGTGCGGGCCGACCAGCCACGCGTGCGGCAGCTTCGCGCCCGGTTCGGTGCTTGGCCGGTGGAACAGCTCCGGATCGCGCTCGGGCGGCGCCGGGACGCCGTCGGGCAGCACCGCCCCGGACACGTACCGCTGGTCCAGTTCGACGCCGTGGGCGTTGAACTCGTAGTGCTTGAGCTCGATCGCCTGCTCCAGCTCACGTCGTTTGCGCGCCCCCTCGGGCGTCGCCGCGAGGCAGGTCTCGAGCCCGGCCGTGATGCCGTCGGCGTCGGTGTCGCCGGAGATGCCGAGCGCGGCGAAGATCGGCCCGAACTGGTCACGGCTGAGGTTCGCCCGGTCGACGATCTGCTTGCCCACCGGCGCCCGCTCGGCGGTGTAGCTGTCCAGCAGCCCTTCGCCCGCCTCGCCGCGCAGCACCATCGCCAGCTTCCACGCCAGGTTGTAGGAGTCCTGGACGGATGTGTTCGACCCCAGCCCGTTCGACGGCGGGTGCCGGTGCACCGCGTCCCCGGCGCAGAACACCCGGCCGCTGCGGTACTCGGTCGCGTAGTTGTGGTTGACCGTCCACAGTGACGTCGAGGTGATCTCGACCTCCAGCGCGGGATCCCCGACCAGGTCACGCACCAGCCGCGTCGCTTCCTCGGCGTCGACCTCGGGTGGCGGCTGGGCGATGTCGTAGCCCCAGGTCAGCAGCCACTCGTTCCACGGACGCACCATCCGCACCAGGCCCATCCCGATCCCGCCGAGGTGCGCGCCCGGCCGCATCACCCAGTACAGGACGCTCGGCCGGTGCGCCACGTACTGCGCCAGGTCGGCGGTGAAGGTGATGTTCATGCTGCCGGCCTTGCCGGTCTGCCCGGCGATCGGCAGCCCGGCCTGTTCGGCGACCCGGCTGCGGGCGCCGTCCGCGCCGATGAGGTACTTGGCACGCAGGGTGAACTCGTCGCCGCGCACGCGGTCGCGGAACCGCACGGTGACCCCCGAGCCGTCTTGCTCGAAGGACAGGAACTCGGTGTCCAGCCGCAGTTTCGCGCCGCGGGCGGCCGCCTCGCTCACCAGGATCGGCTCCAGGTAGGTCTGCGGCAGGTCGATCATGTGGCACGGGCTCGCGGCCGTGTATTCGGACGCCGACCGGTCGCCGGTGCCCCAGCTGGCGATCCGGCCGATCTCCGGCCCGGTCAGCGACGTGCACAGCACGGTGTCGCCCATCAGCTCCGGCGGCGTCCCGACGGCGAGCGCCTTGTCCTCGACGCCGAGGTCGCGCAGCACCTCCATGGTCCGCTGGTTGGTGATGTGCGCGCGGGGCGTGTTCGCCGTCCAGCCGTACTTGGTGGCCAGCACGGTCGGCACGCCGTAGGTGGCCAGCAGCAGCGCCGCGGCGCCGCCGGCCGGGCCGCTGCCGACCACGATGACGTCGGTGTCATAGCTCATGCGCTGCTCCCTGAAATCCGGAAGGTGAAGTCGAGCCCGTCGGTGAAGTCGACGATCAGGCCGTCCTTGACGCCGAACACGGTGTCCGAGCCGAGGTACTCGCCGCCGGCGACGAACAGCTGCGTGATCAGCGTGCGGTAGCCGGGCTTGGCGATCATGAAGTGCACGTGCGGCGCCCGGTAGGGGTGCCGGCCGACGGCATCGAGCATCTGCCCGACCGGACCGTCGGCGGGAATGGGGTACGCGCTCGGCACGATCGTCCGGAACCGCAGCCGTCCTTCCGCGTCGGTGCGGAAGCGGGCCCGCAGCACCGGACCGTCCACTTCGGGCAGCTGGACGTCGTAGAAGCCGTCCTCATTGGACTGCCAGACGTCGACGACCGCGTCCGCCACCGGCCGGTCGTCCGTGTCGACCACCCGGATGTCCGCTTCCAGGGGAGTCCCGGGAAGCCCGGCGGCGAGGTCGGCGCCCTGCGGCGTTTCCGGCGGGCCGTCGACGTAGAACGGCCCGAGCACGGCCGACGGTGTCGTGTCCGGCGTCCGCGAGTTGGTCAGGACGTCGACGACGCTCGACACGCCGAGCGTGTCCGACAGCAGGATGAACTCCTGCCGTGTGTCGGTGGTGATGTGCCCGGCGCGGGTCAGGAACCCGATCGCGTACTCCCATTCGGCCTGGGTGAGGTCGGTGCGGATCGCGTAGCCGTGCAGCGTCTCGACGAGGTCGGTCAGCAGGACGCGCACGCGGTCCGGTGCCCCGGCAAAGCTGTCGACGACCTGCTTCGTGAGCGCCTTCAGGTTCGGGCGCGTGGCCGGGCGGGTGCCGTGCAATGCCTGGCGCACCGGCTCCGGCTCGCCCTCGATGTCGGCTTCGGTGAGGCCGAGTTCGGCGAGCGAGTGCGGGATCGGGAGCGACGCGGCCAGGTCGAACACCTCCGCGGCGTCGTCGAGACCTTGGTGCGCCATGACGTACGGGAGCAGCACGGCGTGGGTCTCGGCGTGCGGCAGGCCGAACTTGCCGCCGAGGTGGTGGCACAGCCGGTGGTGCAGGCCCATCGTGGCGGCGTCGAGGCACGTCCCCGCGAGCCATGCACCGCGCAGCAGGTCGGTTCGGGCGTCCACATCGGACGGATTCGCCGCGATGCGGGGGAGTGCGCTCGTGATCAGCCGCTTGGCCTCCGCGGCGAACAGGTCGGTCATCGGGTTGGCGTCCGGCGCGTAGGACGCCTCCACCGCGTGCGCGAGGGCGTTGAGCCCGCTGGCCGCGGTGAGCGGCACGGGCAGGGACAGCGTCAGGCCGACGTCGTAGAGGACGGCTTCGGGCCGGACCTTCGCGGTCCGCTGGGTGGTCTTGCGGCCGTCGGCGGTCTGGCCGAGGACCGACGTCAGCTCGGAGCCCGCGTACGTCGTCGGGACGATCAGCTGCGGCAGGTCGGTGTGCAGGGCGATCGCCTTGGCCAGCCCGGTCGCCGAGCCACCGCCGATCGCGACGACACCGTCGACGTCGTGCTCGGCGACGACCTTGAGCGCGCGTTCGGTGACGTCGACCGGGGTGTGCATGGCGGCGTCTTCGAACCGCGCGGCCAGCCGGGGGCCGAGTGCGGCCGCGGCCCGGTCGCCGTAGCGCGGACTGCCGATCAGCAGCACCCGGTCGAGCCCGAGGCGCGCGGCTTCGTCGCCGAGGGTGTCGAGCGAGCCGAAGACCACCCGGACGGGGTTCGCGGCGTAGCTGAACGAGGTCATGCGAGGCAGTATCCGGCGGCCGCCGGGGCCGGTCCTGCACGTTCGTGCTGCGCGACGGCACGAAACGCGCGTGTGCTGTGACATGCGGGGCTTCGCCCCGGCCGGGGGCTCCGCCACCCGGACCCCCGAAAGACAGTCAGCCGTTGCGGCGCAGCGCTGCCGGAGTGGTGCCGAGCTGGGCGCGCAGCACCCGGGTGAGGTGCTCCTGGTGGGAGAACCCGCAGCGGACGGCGATCTCGGCGATCGGGTCGTCGCCGGTGCGCAGCAGCAGCCCGGCCTGTTCGACGCGCAGCCGCAGCAGGTACCGGTGCGGCGGCAGCCCGGTGCGCGCCTTGAACCGGCGCGAGAACTGGCTGACGCTCAGCCCGGCGAGCGCGGCCAGCTCGGCCAGCGGCACCGGCTCGGCGAGCCGGTCGGCCATCAGGTCGCGGACCCGCGCGAACTGGCGGTCGGAGAGGCCGCGGGCCGGTTCGCGCTCGGGGACGTGCCCGGCGCGGTGGTGGCGCGCGAGCTGGGCGGCGACGAGCGCGCCGAGCTGGTCGGCGTAGGTCCGGGCCGCGGGCTCCCAGTCGCGGACGACGCCGTCGAGGCCGAGCACGAGCTGTTCGAGCAGCGGATCACGGCTGCCGAGCTCTTCGGCGAGCCGCACGGGCGCCCCGGCGGCCTCCTGGACGGCGGCGTCGTCGACGTAGACGTGCACGGTGTCGAGTTCACCGCCGAGCTCGACCGACAGCTCCGCGTGCGACGGCTGCAGGAACAACCCGCCGACGGGCATCCGCCGGCTCTGTTCGCGGGCGGTCCCGACCCCGCGCCGGACGGTCACCGGGCCGTCGAGGTGCAAGATCAGCTGGTGGCTGCGCGCCGCGCCGAACTCCGCGCGGTAGGGGCGTTCCCGCTGCCGCGAGAGGTAGACGCGATCCCAGCCGAGGCCGGCGCTGGTCCGGTCCGGGCGGACCCAGGGCAGCGCGAGGATGCCGTTGGTGTCGGCCAGCCCGAGTTCGCCCACGGTGCCTCCTCGACGTCGAGGCTGCTCGCGATGGTACCCGCCTTGAGCTGGTCGCCCGGACTTGCGAACCGGGCGTTCACCCTCGCACCTGGCCGCCGTGGTGCCTCTGCTCCGAGTGCTCCGGTTGCCCGGCCCGGTCGGCGCTTGTTGCCGCGTCGAGCACCCCGCCGCGGGGGCGCCCCCCGTTTTCCACGCTACCGGAGGGCACCGACAATTCCGGTCGCTCGAAGCGGGCCGCGCTGGTCGAAGGCATGGTCGCCGTCCGCTGCGAACGGAGCATCCCGGACTCCCCAGCTCCGCTCGAAAGCGGTCAGCTCGCGTACCGGAAGGGTCGACCGGCGTACCGGGGGAGTCGGCTGGCGTACCGGAAGGGTCGGCTGGCGTACCGGGAGGGTCGCCTCAAGAATCGCCCGCCGAGGTGGCCGAGCCGACCCGCCAGGTACGCGAGCCGACTCTCCAGGTACGCGACCCGACTCTCCAGGTACGCGACCCGACCGTTTCCGTCGCCGGGAGCTGATACCCCGCGCCGGGCGGCTTGTCGTGACAGCTTGGCTCGGGCGAGGCAGGTGGCTCAGCCGGGCGCCGCGCGGCCGTGGCGCCAGTAGCCCAGGAACGCGATGTCCGCCTTCGGCCAGCCGCGATCACGCACCAGGTGACGGCGCACGCCGGTCGCCAGCGCCGCCTCCCCGGCCACCCACGCGTACCCGGGACCGGACGGCAAACCAGCCTCCCGGATCGTCGCCAGGGCCAGCGCGCCCGGGCGGCCGGGCTCCGGGCGCGGCAGCCAGTGCACCCGCACCCCGGGCGGCGCTTCGACCTCCCGGACGTCCGCCGCCGACGGCACCTCCAGGAACACCTCGGCCACCAGGTCGTCCGCCGCGTTCTCGAGGATCGCCAGGATCGCCGGCAGCGCGCTCTCGTCCCCGGCCAGCAGCTGCCAGGGCACCCCGGGCGGCGGCAGGTAGCTCACGCCGAGGTCGAACACGCCTGCCGGGTCGCCCGGGCGGGCCCGGCGGGCCCACTCGGCCGCCGGGGCGTCGCCGTCGTGGAGGGCGAACTCGATGTCGATCTCGCCGGGGCGGGCCCGGCGGATCGTGTAGTTGCGGACCCACGGGCGGCGGGACTTCGGCATCACCAGCAGCTCGGCCATCCAGCCCTCGTTGTCCAGCGTCGGCATCCGGAGCCGGTCCTGGCCCGCGCGCGGGAAGAACAGCCGCACCGCCTGGTCGTCGCCGGCCGGCTCGAACTCCGCCAGCCCGGGACCGCCGAGGGTGACCGTGCGGAACGCCGGGCTGGGCGCGGTGTTCGCGCGCACCTCCAGGGTGATCATCCGCCGCGTCCGGGGGCGGCGCACCTTCGGGATCATCAGACGTCCAGCACCAGCCGCGGCGAGAGCGCGCGCGACACGCACGGGTACATCCGGCCCGCCGCCGCGCCGATGTCGTCGCGGTGCTCGGGCTCGCCGTCGACGACCCCCACCTCGCAGCTGCCGCACACCCCTTCCCGGCACGCCGACGGCACCGGCCGTCCCGCGTGGTTCAGCGCGTCCAGCAGCGACTCGTCCGCCGGGACCTGGATCGTGCCGCCGGAGCGGGCGCACCCGACTTCGAACGGCGTGTCCGGGCCGAACGTCCGCCGCACCGGCTCGAACCGCTCGGTGTGCACGCGCGGGAACGCCGCCTCGGCCGCGTCCAGCATCGACGCCGGGCCGCAGCAGTACACCTCCGCCGAGGGGAACTCCTCGGCCAGCGCCACGAGGTCCGGACGGCCGAGCCGCACGCGTTCCCCGTACTCGGCGGCCAGTTCCGCGGCGAACGGACGGCCCGCGTAGGCCAGCGTCACCGCGGCGCCGGAGGCGACGGCGGCCCGCAGCATCGGCACGATCGGCGTGATCCCGATCCCGCCCGCCACGAACAGGTACTCCGCCGCCGGCCGCAGCGGGAAGTGGTTGCGGGGCAACGAGACCGGCAGCGTCCGGCCCGGCTGCAGGAACAGGTGGACGTACTCCGAGCCGCCGCGGCTCAGCGGGTCGTGGCGGACCGCGATGCGGTAGGCCGAGAGGTCGGCGGGGTCGCCGCACAGCGAGTACTGCCGCGTCAGCCAGTTCGGCAGTTCCAGGTCGATGTGCGCGCCCGGCTCCCACGGGGCCAGCGGGCCTTCGTCGCCGCGCAGCACCAGGGAAACGACGTCGTCGGTGACGCGCTCGATGCGCTCCAGGATCGTCTTCTGCATGTCAGTACAGCTTCCGGTAGCCGTCTTCGAGGAGCCGGTCGAGCAGCGCCGGGTCGATGTTCATCTTTTCGGCGGCGATCTCGCCGGGCGACGGCAGTTCCGCGGCCAGCGCCTGGCTCGCCGGGTCCCACAGGCGCGACCGGATCAGCGCGCGGCCGCAGTGGAAGTACACCTCGGCGACGTCGACGACGATCGCCAGCATCGGTGCCTTGGCCTCGGTGCGCATCCGGGCGAGCACGTCCGGCTCGTCGGTGACGTACGCGCTTCCGTTGACGCGCAGGGTTTCCCGCATGCCGGGGACGAAGAACAGCAGGCCGACGCCGTCGTTTTCGGCGATGTTGCGGAAGGAGTCGGCGATCTTGTTGCCGGGCCGGTCGGGCAGGGCCAGGGTGTGCTCGTCGAGGACCTTGACGAAGCCGGGGTAGTCGCCGCGGGGCGAGCAGTCGGCGCGGCCCGCGGCGTCGGCGGTCGCCAGCGTCAGGAACGGCGAGTGCGCGATGAAGCGGCGGGCGTGGGGGTCGATGCGGTCGCCGATCTTGGCCTTGATCATCGCCTCCGGCTCGCCCAGCCGGGCCCGCACCTCGGCCCCGGAGACGTGGGGCAGCGTGTTTGTGCTGGTCATGGCACAATTATGAGCAAATACTCAGGTCTTGACTACTCGCTTTCCGGGAGGGATCCGTGACGCCGGACCAGCGCCGCATCCAGCCACGTAAACAGCCGCGCCAGGTCCGCGCCGAGCTGACCCGGCAGCGGATCCTGACCGCGGCTGCTCACGTTTTCGCCGACCACGGCTACGCGGCGGGCACCACCAACCGCATCGCCGAGCACGCCGGCATCTCCATCGGCTCGCTGTACCAGTACTTCCCGAACAAGGACGCGATCCTCGCCGAGCTGCTGACCCGCCACCTCGACGGCGGCACGGCGGCCGCGGCGAAGGTCCTGACCGGTCCGCTGCCGGAGTCGATCGAAGAGATCTTCCGCGTGTTCGTCCGGCTCGCCGTCGAAGCCCACCGCGACGACCCCCACCTCCTGCGCATGCTGCTGGAGCAGGCGCCGCGGTCGAACGAGCTGCTGGAGCGGATCGGCGGGGTGAAGCAGGAGATGGTCGGCTACACCCGCGCCCTGCTGGAGAGCCACCCGGAGGTTCACGTCACGGACGTCGAGACGGCGGCCCGCCTGGTGATCGCGACGGTCGAGCTGGCGGTCCACGACCTGCTGGCCGAACCCGACCCGATCGACGCCGAACGGCTGGAGGACGAGATGGTCGCGATGCTGACCCGGTACGTCAAGGGGTGAACGGCCGCTGTCCGTCGTGGAAGACGTTGTGGTCGGTCGCGGTCCAGCCGGGTCGGCGTACCCGACCTCCAGACGGCAGCCAGTCCACTCAGCGGTCCCGGGCCACCAGCGCCGCCTGGGTGCGGCTTGTCACACCCAGCTTGGCCAGGACGTTGCCCACGTGCACCTTCACCGTCCGCTCCGCCAGGCGCAGCCGGGCCGCTATGTCGCGATTGGACAGTCCCTCGCCCAGCAGCTCCAGCACGTCACGCTCGCGCGGGGTCAGCACACCGCCGCCGCTCAGCGCGGACGCCGCCGCCGGGCTCAGGGCCGTCACGCCCTGGTGGGCGGCGCGGACGGCGGCCGCGAGTTCGTCGCCGGACGAGTCCTTGAGCACGAACCCCGCCGCGCCCGAACCGAGCGCTTCGCGGATCTCCCGCGGCCGTCCGACCGTCGTCAGCATCAGGACCCGAGGCGCCGACGGACCGAGCCGGCGCAGGACATCGAGGCCGTCCATCCCGGGCAGGTACAGGTCGAGCAGGACCACGTCCGCCGGTACCTGCGACGCGAGCAGTTCCGGCCCCGAACCGTACTGCGCGACCACTTCGAGGTCCGGCTGCGCGCCCAGGACCAGGGCGATGCCTTCGCGCACCAGCGCGTGGTCGTCGACGACCTGCACCCGGATCATGTCCGGCACTCTACTGTCGGCCCATGCGTCAGTCTCTCGTCACGACGGCGGCGGTCGCCCTGGTGTTCTTCGCCAGCGGGGCGTGGACGCCGCAGCAGGGGTGGCTCGCCGCCGGGCTCAGCGCGGTTCAGCTCGTCCCGCTGCTGTGGGCCCGTCGTGCGCCGGCTCTCGTGCTCGCCGTGGTGACCCTCGCGTCCGCCGGCCACCTGCTGCTCGACCAGCCGCGCAACACGATGTACGTGCCCGTGCTGCTCGCCCTCTACAGCACGCCGCAGCGGTGGCTCGCCGTGGCTTCGGCGCTAATGGTCGGGGCCGCCGTCTTCCCGGCGAAGGGGCCGCTCGACGGGACCGTCCTCGCCGTCACCATCTCCGCCGTCGCCTGGCTGCTCGGGGCCGAACGCCGCCGGGCGCTCGCCGAGCGGGCCGAGCGGGCGGCCCGGCGGCTGCACGACACGCTCGCCCAGACCACCGCCGTCATGCTGGTGCAGGCCGAGACGCTGCGCGCGGTCGGCGACCTCACCCAAGCCGACCGCGAACGCCTCGACACCCTGCTGGCCGCCGGCCGGGGTGCGCTCACCCTCGTCCGCCGCACGCTGGACGACCTGCGTGACGACACCGAACGGACCCCCGACCTCGCCGAGGTGCTGGCCCGCCTCCGCACCGCGGGACTGGTGCTCGACCGCGATCCGGTGCTGCCCGCGCTGCCGCGCCCGGTGCGGGAGCTGGCCGAGCGGTTCGTCGCGGAGACGGCGGTGAACGCGTTGCGGCACAACGGTCCCGGTGTCCGGCTGCGCCTGTCCGTCGAATCCGGGGACCGGGTGCGGATCACCGCGCGGAACGCGCTCAAGGGGACGGCCCGCGAAGGCGGTGGTCACGGGCTGGCCGGGCTCGCGGAGCAGGCCGCGGCGGCCGGGGGTGCGCTGAGCCACGGGCAGCGGGACGGCGAATGGGTCGTCAGTGTCGAGCTGCCAACAGCTGGGACACGGTCACGAACCGGTAGCCGCGCTGCTTGAGCTGGTCCAGGATCGGGTCGATCGCCTCGCGAGTCTGCTCGCGGGAGGCGTACATGGCGTGCAGCACCACGATCGAGCCCGGGCGGACCTGGTCGAGGACGGTGCGCTCGACGGTCGCCGTGTCGGGGATTCCGTCGGAGTCCGGGGCGACATCCCAGGTGATGGTCGTGCGGTGGTGTTCGGCCAGGTAGTGCGGGAGGGCGAAGAGCTTCTTGCCGTTCGGGGGACGGAAGAAGATCTCGCCGGGGTAGCCGGCGGCGCGGATGAGGGCGTCGGTGGCTTCGACCTCGTCGGCGACCCAGGCCGGGGTCACGCCGATCATGCGATCGTGGCTGAAGCTGTGGTTGCCGATTTCGTGGCCTGCTGCGGCTATGGCGTGGGCCAGGTCGGGGTGGGCCGCCATCTCGTGGCCGATGAGGAAGAACGTTGCCGGTACCTGATGGGTTTTCAGGGTGTCGAGGATGGTCCGGGTTCCGGCTGGGTCGGGGCCGTCGTCGAAGGTGAGGGCGACGACCTTCTCGGCGGTGTCGACGCGGTCCACGATCGTGCCGAAGAACTGGAAGCTGGGCGACTTCGCCACCTGGAGCAGGGTGTAGGCCCCGGCGACGGCGACGACCAGCGCGCTCGCGACGGCGATCGTCCACTTCCGCGCGCGGCGGGATTTCAAGATCATGGCGGTCACCCTGGCGAGGACCGGGGAACGGCGGAAGCCGCGAAGGTACTAGTACCTCCGCGGCTTCCCGGAACCGTCAGAGCGGGTTGTATACGCCCAGTGGGGCTGTGCAGAACGGGCCGCCCACGTACTCGGCCGCCGGTCCTGCCGGGGCGGGCTTGCCTGCCAGCTGCTCCGCGTACACCTCGGCGTCGTCCAGGGACTTGTAGCCCAGGGCCTCCGCTTCCTCCAGCGAATAGATCCGGCGCGTGTTGTCCGATACACCCCAGATCAGGCGGTAGCCCGGGTTCGGTGCCGCAAGGCAGGCCTCGAACAGGCGGGCGCCGTCGTCGGGGGAGAGCCAGGTGGTCAGGCCGCGGGGCCCCAGGGGCAACGGGGTCTCGAAGCACGAGCCGATGCGGATGACGATCACGTCCATGCCGTAGCGGGAGTGGTACAGGCTTCCCAGTGCCTCGATCGCCGCCTTCGACACTCCGTAGTACGTGTCCGGACGGGGGGATGAGTCCGCCGGGAGGTCCTCGTCCACCCTGCGGAAGCCCACCGCGTGGTTGCTCGAAGCCAGGATCACCCTGGGGATCCCGGCGGCCTGCGCGGCCGCCAGGACCGTCTGCGTCCCGTTGATGTTGACGTCCAGGGTCGCTTCCCACGTGTTCTCGCGGCTGTGGCCGCCCAGGTGGATCACTGCGTCCACGCCTTCGCACGCGGCCGCCATCGCTTCCGGGTCGGTCACCGAGGCCGTCACGATCTCTTCCGCAGCGTCGGACGCGGTCTGCGGAGCCACGTCGAGCAGGCGCAGCACCCGGCCTTCGCGCCTCAGGCGGGGGCGCATCAGGGTGCCGACGACACCCGCCGACCCGGTGATGAGCACGCGCTGGTCCGTCATGGATTTTCTCTCCCAACCAGGAAT
Organism: Amycolatopsis sp. NPDC004169; assembly: GCF_040610315.1. Taxonomy (NCBI): domain Bacteria; kingdom Bacillati; phylum Actinomycetota; class Actinomycetes; order Pseudonocardiales; family Pseudonocardiaceae; genus Amycolatopsis; species Amycolatopsis sp. NPDC004169. The sequence continues at coordinate 7,585 of NZ_JBEXMD010000049.1, read as the reverse complement.
GGCGGCGGACTGTGGTGATTAACGGATCCCGGCCCGGCGCAGCTGCTGGCCGAGCTCGGCGGTGGTTTCGGCGAGCAGTTCGCCGACGCGGCGGGCGTCGTCGTCACTCACCTGGGCGATGGGCATCGAGCAGCTGATCGCGTCGGTGCCCGGGATGCGGTACGGGATCACCGCGGCGACGCACCGGACGCCGAGCGTGCCCTCCTCGATCTCCGCCGCGTACCCGCGCTCGCGCGTGGCCGCGCACTCGGCGTGCAGGCCCTCGAGGGTGGTGATCGTGTTCGGGGTGAGTGCGGTCAGCGTGGCCGGCATCAGCGCCTCGATCTCGTCGTGCGTCAGCTCGGCCAGCAACGCCTTGCCCAGCGCTGTCGCGTGCGCCGGCAGCGTGCGCCCGACGCGGGAGACCAGGTGCGTCGACCGCTGTGACTCGCGCGTTTCCAGGTAGACCACCTCGGTGCCGTTGCGGCGCGCGAAGTGCGCGGTGAAGCCCGTCTTCTCCCGGATCCGCTCCAGGGCCTCGGTGGCGAACGGGACCACCGCGTCACGGTCCAGGTACGCCGTGCCGCAGATCAGCGCCCGGACACCGAGGCGGTAGCGGGCGGTGTTCGCGTCCGCCTCCAGCCAGCCCGCCTCCAGGAGCGTGCGCAGCAGGCCGTGCAGGGACGAGCGGGGGAAGCCGGTGCGCGCGTGCAGGTCCGACAGGGACAGCCAGACGTCGTTCGCCGCGAACGTCTCGATGAGGTCGACGGCCCGGCGCGCGGACTTGACGCCCGAGGACTCGGCGGGGGCCCCGTCGGGCACCGCCGGGTTGTCCACCTTCTGCGGCATTTGTGTGCCTCCGTCCGGCCGTTGACTTGTGACCCCGGCCATATTAGCGTCCCGAACAACGTTCTTATGGATGAACATAATCACTATAACAGACTCCGTTCATAGATGTGAACAGTGACCCACATCGACGTGGACGCGGAAGGGAGCCTGCGGTGCACGCACTCGACTGGACGATGATCTGCGCGTACTTCGCGCTGATGATCGTGATCGGCTGGTGGTCGCACAAACGGGTCAGCGACGTGAAGGACTTCTTCACGGCGGGCGGCCGGATGCCCTGGTGGCTGGCCGGCATCTCGCACCACATGTCCGGCTACAGCGCCGTGCTGTTCGTCGCGTACGCGGGCGTCGCGTACACCAGCGGCGTCACCGTGTACTTCTGGGGCTTCGCCAGCATCGGCATCGGCGTGGGCATCGGCAGCTGGCTGTTCGCCGCCCGCTGGAACCGGTTGCGCTCGAAGCTCGGCGTCGCCTCGCCGCTGGAGTACCTGGCCAAGCGCTACAACGTGCCGACGCAGCAGGCGCTCGCCTGGAGCGGCAGCCTGCTGAAGATCTTCGACATCGCGGCCAAGTGGTTCGCCGTCGCGACGCTGCTGCACGTCTTCGCCGGCCTCGACTACAACCTCGGCATCCTCATCACCGGCGCGGTCACCCTGGTCTACTGCACCATCGGCGGCCTGTGGGCCGACGCGCTCACCGACTTCGGCCAGTTCGTCATCCAGGCCATCGCCGCGATCGTGATGATCGTCGTCGTCCTCGGCAAGCTGGGCGGGATCTCCGCGCTCTGGACGATGTGGGACAAGCTGCCCGAAGGGCACGTCAACCCGGTGACGTCCAAGTACACCACCATCTTCCTGCTCGTCTACGTGCTGGTGAAGACGCTGGAGTACAACGGAGGCATGTGGAACCTGGCGCAGCGGTACATGGCCGCGCCGAACACCCACGAGGCCAAGCGCGGCGCGCGGCTGTCCTCGGCGCTGTACCTGTTGTGGCCGCTGGTGCTGATGTTCCCGATGTTCGCGGCGCCGCTGCTCATCCCCGGCATCAAGGACCCGACTCAGTCCTACGCGATCATGACCACGACGTTCCTCCCGCCGGGACTGATCGGCCTGGTGCTGGCGGGGATCTTCTCGCACACCATGGCGATGGTCTCCTCCGACGCCAACGCGATCTCCGCGGTCATCACCCGTGACATGATCCCGGCGATGTTCCGCCGCGCCCGGCAGTGGACCGACACCCAGGGCCTCAAGGCGGCGCGGATCACCACGGTCGTGTTCGTCGCGCTGACCATGCTCGTGGCCACCCAGGCGCAGAACCTCGGCGGTGTGCTGCAGATCGTCGTCAACTGGGTCGCCGCGCTGATGGGCCCGATCTCGATCCCGTTGCTGCTGGGCATGCTGCCGTGGTTCCGCAAGTGCGGCCCGCGCGCCGCGCTGATCTCCTGGGCGGGCGGCCTGATCGACTACGCGCTGGTGTACTACGTCTTCAAGGCGAACCAGACGGTGCTCGTCGCGACACCGATCCTGGTTTCGCTCGCGCTCTACGTCGGCCTCGGGCTGCTCGCTCCCGAGCGCAGCGCGGCCGCCGATGAGATCGTCGACACCGTGAACACCGCCGACGACGCCGTCGGCCGAAAGCAGGAAGGCACGACCGTGCCCGCCTGACGAGAGGCCTCACCCGGCCGAACCGATATAAGGACGAGAGAGCAGAAAACACATGGCACAGAACGAGATCGAGCTGGACGGCCTGCTGGCGTTCCCCCTCACCCCGTTCACCGAGGACCTCGAGGTCAACCTCGACGCGCTCGCGGAGAACGTGGAGAGCCACATCGCGGCGGGCGCCGGTGCGCTGTTCGTCGCGTGCGGCACCGGCGAGTTCAGCTCGCTCTCGCCCGCCGAGGTCACCTCGGTGCTCACCCGGGCCCGGGAGGTGGCCGACGGCCGCGTCCCGGTCTGGGTGGGTGCCGGGGGCGGCGCGGCCTCGGCACGGGCCGGCATCGCGGCGGCGCAGGAGGGCGGGGCGGACGGCGTCCTGCTGCTGCCGCCGTACCTGGTCACCGGGCCGTCGGCGGGTCTGGTCGACTTCGTCCGCTACGCGGTCGGCGACTCGTCCGTGCCGGTCATCGTCTACCACCGCGGCACCGGCGTGTTCACCGCGCCGGCCGCGGCTTCGCTGCTCGACATCCCGTCGGTGGTGGGCCTCAAGGACGGCTACGGCGACGTCGAGTGCATGACCCGGATCGTCACCACGATCCGGTCGCTGGACACCGAGCGGGCGCGGAACTTCCTGTTCTTCAACGGGTTGCCGACCGCGGAGGTCTCGGCCAAGGCGTACGCCGCGATCGGCGTCGCCCGGTACTCCTCGGCCGTGCACTGCTTCGCCCCGGAGATCGCGCACCGCTTCCACCGCGCGCTCGGCGAGGGCGACACGCGGGTGATGGACGCCCTGCTCACCGGCTTCTACCTGCCGCTGGTGGCGCTGCGGGACGAGACGTCCGGCTTCGCCGTCTCGCTGGTCAAGGCGGCCGCGCGGCTGCGCGGCGACAAGGTCGGCCCGGTCCGGCCGCCGCTGGTCGAGCCGACGCCGGAGCAGGTCCGCCGGCTGGAGAAGATCGTGGAGGACGGCTTCGTGACGCTGAAGGGGCTCGGCTGATGCAGATCCTCGACGTGGTGCTGACCCCGGTCGCGTTCGCGGACCCGCCGCTGCTCAACGTCATGGGCGTGCACGAGCCGTTCGCGCTGCGCAGCGTCGTGCAGGTCAAGTGCGAGGACGGGATCGTCGGGCTCGGCGAGTCCTACGGCGACGACGCCTTCCTCGGCGAGGTGCGCAAGGTGCTGCCGCGGCTGCGCGGCCACGACGTGTTCGACCTGCCCGGCCTGCAGCGGCTGGTCGCGGAGGCGCTCTCGGACACCGTGCTGACCGACGCGCACGGCCTGATCGGCGGCTTCTCCATCCGCAAGACGATCGCGAGCGTGTACTCGCTGTTCGAGGTCGCCTGCCTGGACGCGCAGGGTCACTACCTCGGCCGCCCGGTGACCGACCTGCTCGGCGGCACGGCCCGCGACGCCGTCGAGTTCTCCGCGTATCTGTTCTACAAGTACGGCAAGCACATCGACGGCCGCGAGGACTCCTGGGGCGAGATCACCACGCCCGAGACGCTGGTCGGCTCGGCGAAGCGGATGATCGACGAGTACGGCTTCCGCTCGATCAAGCTCAAGGGCGGCGTCTACGAGCCCGAGCAGGAGGTCGACGGGATCCGCGCGCTGGCCGAAGCGTTCCCCGGGCACCCGCTGCGGATCGACCCGAACGGCGCGTGGACGGTCGAAACCGGCATCCGGGTGGCCGGCGAGCTCGACGGCGTCCTGGAGTACCTGGAAGACCCGACGCCGGGCATCGACGGGATGGCCCAGGTGGCGGCGGAGGCGTCGATGCCGCTGGCCACCAACATGTGCGTGGTCAACTTCGGCGACATCGAGCCGGGCTTCCGGGCGCGCGCGATCGGCGTGCTGCTGTCGGACCACCACTTCTGGGGCGGGCTGCGGGCCACGCAGTCGTTGTCGGTGACCTGCGAGAGCTTCGGCGTCGGCCTGTCGATGCACTCCAACAGCCACCTCGGGATCAGCCTGGCCGCCATGGTGCAGGTCGCCGCGGCCACGCCGCACCTGACCTACGCCTGCGACACGCACTGGCCGTGGAAGGTCGAGGACGTCATCGAACCGGGTGTGCTGGCGTTCCGCGACGGCGCCGTCGCGGTGCCGGCCACCCCGGGGCTGGGGATCACCCTCGACGAGGACGCGCTGGCCCGCCTGCACGAGAACTACGTCCGATGTGGACTGACCAAACGGGACGACGTGACCTACATGCGCAAGTACGTCCCGGACTTCCAGCCGAACACGGCGAGGTGGTGAGCCGGTGAAGGTGACGGGATACGCCTACCCCTGGGACGTCCTGGACGACGGGTTCGTTCCGCGGGTTCAGGCGCTCGGCGTCGACGAGGTGGCCGTGGCGCTGTCGTACCACAGCGCTCGCGCGGCGACGCCGTGGTCGCCGTCCCGGACGGCGGTCGTGGCGCGGCACGCGGCGTTCTACCGGCCGGTGACCGACGGCTGGGGCGCGCTGCGTCCGTCCACTCCGGACTGGGTTTCTCCGGAAGATTCCGGGGGTGACGCCGTCCGGCTGCTGAACGAGGCCGGGATCCCGGCCGCCGCCTGGATCGTGCTGACCCACAACTCCCGGCTCGGCTACGAGCACCCGGACGTCGTGGTGCGCAACTGCTTCGGCGAGAGCTACCCGTGGGCGCTGTGCCCTTCGCAGCCCGCTGTGCGCGAGTACGCCGCGGCCGTGGTCGCGAATTCCGTCGCCGGGCTCGAGCTGTCGTCGGTGATCCTCGAGGCCTGCGGTCCGCTCGGCGCGGTGCACCAGCACCAGCACGAGAAGACCGACGGCGTGTGGGCACCGGCCGTGGCCCGGCTGCTGTCGATCTGCTGCTGCGACGCCTGCGCCGCCGCCTGGGACACCGACGCGGACACGGTGCGGGCCCAGCTCGTCGAAGAGGTCCGGCGGCTGATCGCCACCGGTGATCTGGGGATCACCGGCGACCGGTTGCCGCCGTCGTCGACGCAGATGCTGCTGCGGGGCCGGCAGCAGGCGACCGACGCGCTGCGGGCCGCGGTTTTGGCCACGCTGCCGCCGGGCACCCGGATCGTGCTGCACGGCGCGCTCGACCCGTGGGTCACCGGCGCGCTGCCGGGGCTGACGCCGTCCGCTGCGGACGACGTCGACGCGGTCGTATTGTTCGGGTGGGCTCCCGCCACGGGCGCCGAGGCCGTCGCGGCGGCTCGGGAGGCCCTGCCCGAACGCGTGGCGATCGGGAGCTACATCACGGCGGTGGCCGCCACGCCGGTGCCGGACATCGCCGGTTACGTCGGCGAGCTGGCCAAGGCGGGCGCCGCCGAGCTGCACCTGTACCACCTCGGCCTGGCCGGGCTGGGTCGCTGGCCCGACCTGGAAACGGCCACCGCCGCCGCCCATGAGAACTGAGGAGCTGTTCCACCCATGAGCCAGGCCACTGACGCCGCCACGCTCGAGAAGATCCTGGCGGGAGCCGCCGAAGCCGCCGGTCCGGCCGCCGAGTCGACCCCGGCCGAACGCGCCGGCTGGCTGGCCGCCGTCGCCGACGCCCTCGACGCCGCCGCGGGCGAGCTGGTCCCGCTGGCGCACGCCGAGACGCACCTGCCCGAGTCGCCGCGGCTGGCCGGCGAGCTGAAGCGCACGACGTTCCAGCTGCGCCTGTTCGCCGAGGTCCTCTCCGACGGCGAGTACCTCGGCGCCACCGTCGACCACGCCGACCCGGAGTGGCCGATGGGGCCGCGTCCGGACATCCGCCGCGTCAAGACCGCGATCGGGCCGGTGCTGGTGTTCGCGGCCAGCAACTTCCCGTTCGCGTTCAGCGTCGCGGGCGGGGACACCGCGTCCGCGCTGGCCGCGGGCTGCCCGGTGGTCCTCAAGGCGCACCCCGGGCACCCGGAGCTGTCCGCGAAGACCGGTTCGATCGTGCGCGAGGCGCTGATCAAGGCGGGCGCACCGGCGGCGCTGTTCAACGTGATCTTCGGCCAGGAGGAGGGGGTGACGGCCCTGAAGGACCCGCGGATCGCGGCGGCGTCCTTCACCGGCTCGATCCCCGGCGGGCGCGCGCTGTTCGACATCGCTGCGGCTCGACCGCGGCCGATCCCGTTCTACGGCGAGCTGGGCAGCGTCAACCCGGTCGTGGTCACCGAGGCCGCGATCGCGGCGCGCGGGGAAGCCGTGGCCAAGGGGTACGCCGGGTCGTTCACCCTCGGTGCGGGCCAGTTCTGCACCAAGCCGGGATTGCTGTTCCTGCCGGAAGACCACGGTCTGACCGACGTGTTGCGGGCGGCTCTGGACGGGGCGCCCGCCCAGCCGATGTTGAACGACCGGATCGCGGCTGGGTTCTCTTCCCGGTTGTCCGAATTGCGCGAGGTTCCGGGCGTCGAGGTCGTGTCTTCGTCGCCTTCGTCTTCGCCGGCGTTCACCCCGACGCTGCTGGCGACGACGGGCAAGCAGTTCCTCGAAGGCGGCGACACGGTGCACCAGGAGTGCTTCGGGCCGGCGTCGCTGATCGTGACGTACGCCGACCAGGCCGAGCTGCTGCGCCTGCTGGAGGTGATCGAACCGGGGCTCACCGCCACGATCCACGGCGAGGAGTCCGATGTGGACTGGCTCCGGCCGGTGCTGCCCGCACTGGCCCGCATCGCCGGCCGGCTGCTGTGGAACGACTGGCCCACCGGCGTGACGGTGAGCTGGGCCCAGCAGCACGGCGGCCCGTACCCGGCCACGACGGCCCCGACGACAACCTCGGTCGGGACGGCGGCGATCGAGCGGTTCCTGCGGCCGATCGCCTGGCAGGGCTTCCCGGACGCGCTGTTGCCGGAACCGCTGAAGGAGGCCAACCCGTGGCAGTTGCCCCGGCGCACTGACGGCGCTCGCTGACCCCACCGGCCTCTTTGGTCCCACCGGCACCACGGGCCCGCGGGGGCGCCCCCCGGTTCCACTTTATCGTCGGCACCGACAATTTTCGGGGCCGGAGCATCGAAATCATCCAGGCCGCCGGGGCGCCCCCCGGTTCCACTCTACCCCTCGGCACCGACAGTTTCCGGAGCCGCTGACCCGCTGAAAGCGGCGCTCCCCGGGGAGCGCCGACCCGGCCCGGCGCCCTTCCCGCAGGGCGCCGGGCCGGGAC
>NZ_JBEXMD010000048.1:0-75499 GCF_040610315.1 Amycolatopsis sp. NPDC004169 | reverse complement strand
GCGCCCACGGGCCCCGGCTCCCGATGCAGCGGGAGCCGGATTTCGACGGCGAGACGCTGCCTCAGCCACGTTCCCGACGCGGCGGAGCTCCGGGCGTGCGGTCGCCCGCCACGGCCGGAGCGACGGCGGACAGAGCAAGAGCCTTCTGATCTCTGGATAGCAGGTTCGGATCCGCCAGGGAACCCCGGAGCCGTTATCCGACCCCGGAACAAGAGGAGCACGGAGGGTAATCATGTGGTGGCCGTGACGCCGTCAGCGCCGAAGTTCCCGATTACGTCGAACGAGACCTGAAACGATTGGCCGGTGTCGAACGATCGAGAGGTTGGCGACGACTAAGCTGCCGGTGCCGGGCGACCGGCACGATCGGCAGCAGGCCGTCGGCGCGGGCCCTCGTAGCTCAGCTGGATAGAGCAAGAGCCTTCTAATCTCTAGGTCGCAGGTTCGAGTCCTGCCGGGGGCGCCACCAGGGAAGACGCCGTGCGCAGCCGCACACGGCGCTCCCCTGGCCGACGTCACGGCTCCCGCCGTCTCTCATCCCACTGTGGACGGTGACCGGGCACAGTCGTCGCCCGTGCTGCAGTGCGGAATCCGCGTCACGCAAGCGGCCGACTGGCCCAATCCGCTTCCTCGCTTTTCCTTCCGAGACCATCTTGTGATCCAGGCGACCGAATCCGCCCGATCACGCTGCCCGCAACCGGCCGGTCACGCGCAGCAATAGCTCGCGACGCGTTGCCCCGTCCGGCTCATTCCCCTGGAGAATCCCGTGCCCAAGCCCGAACCCGAATCCCGAGACCACCGTCGACGCACGAACAACGCCGCACGGCCGATCTTCGCCGAAGCCCGGCGGATCGGCCTCGTCCAGCGGCATCTGAGGAAGCTCCACCACCTGGCGACGCGCACCGGACCACCGCCGACGGCAGGCGGCGCACCGTCCACACGGGAGATGCCGCCCCGCACTCAGCAGACGCAGGACGGCTCGCGACCGTCCACACCGGAGGCCGCCTGACGAGACGGGGCCGCACGCCGGCGTAACCTCGGCCCGCTTACCTCATCGGCGGCACCGGCACATCTTCCATCTTGCTCTCTTCCGCCGCCGAGCGGCGAACCCCTGCTCGGATCCCCTGAAGGTGGTATTCCGCGGCCGGAAACAGCATGATGGAAGAACACGGCCCGCCCGGGCCGACGAAGGCGGAGGAAGTCCGGTGTCGGATTCGATGGGGAGAAAGCTGCTGAACGCCGTCGAGCGGTCGGCGGGCTACAGCCACAGCGGGTATCTGCTGAACGGCCTCACCGGACCGGGCCCGTTCGCCGCACCCGCGTTCCTCGCGCCCGTCTGGCACCCGGACCTGCGGCTTTCCCCGTCGCTGAGCCGCCACGAACGCGAGACGTTCGAGCGCATCACCGCCTGGCTGCGCTAACACGTCGCAGCGCGTCGGCCGCCTTCTCACCACCACGGGCGGCCCGACCTGCGCCGACCCGGGCCTGGGTCGGCCACGCCACCTCTGCAGGAGCCGACTGCGCTCTCGACTCGGTCCCCACAGCCCACCTGTGCCGACAATTCACGCCACCTCGGCCGCTACCCCGCGCCGCCAGCCCCCGCGCCACTTCCGCCGAGGTCAGCTGCACCACACCGCCTGCGGCGCCGACTACTCACGCCACCCCGCGCCGCCAACCCCCGCGCCACATCGGCCGAGGTCAGCAGCACCGCCCCTTACCGCGCCGACCACTCACACCGCAAGGCCCTCGCCCACCGCGGTGGTCGAGCCGGTAGCGGCGTTCGACTGGCCGCATACCGCGGTCCCGTAGCTCATCAGCCGAGCCGGGGCCGTCGGGAGCGCTGGCTCGGCCCCACCGCCCGGCTGCACCGACTGCTCATGCCCGAGGTCCTTCCCGACCACAATGTCCGAGCCAGCCAGGGCCGTCAGGAGCGCTGGCTCGGCCCCCGCGGCCCAGCCGTGCCGAAAGCCTCGGTCGCTTCCCTCGCCACCGCGCGCCGCCAGCCCCTGCGCCACCTCGGCCCGGGTCGACCGCGCCGCTGGCTGGTCACGCCGCCTCGGCGGCTCCCTCTGTCACCAACTCCGCCAGCTCCTCCGCCACCTCAGTCGGAGTCGGCTCGGCCGCCAGCTCGGCCGCCAGTGTCCGGGCCGCGCGGCGGTAGGCCGGCCTCTCCAAGATTTCCGCGCACCGCCGGGCGATGGCCTCCGGGGCTATCTCGTCCGGCAGGAGCCGTACGCCTGCGCCCGCGCGGGCTATCGACTCGCCGTTGTCGAACTGGTCGTCGAACACCGGGAGGACCAGCTGGGGCAAGGCCGCCTCGATCGCCGTCAGGGCCGTTCCCTGGCCGCCGTGGTGGATGACCGCGTCGCACGCCGCGAAGACCGGGGACAGGGGCATCCGGCCCACGTGGTGGACCGAGCTCGGCAGCGGGGGCCAGCCTGCCGCGATGCGGTCGTCCACCGCCACCACCAGCTCCACGTCGAGGTCCGCCAGCGCGGCCACGATGTCGGCCACGCTCTCCGTCACCTGGCTGCGGCCCGTACGCGGGACCACCGTGCCCAACGTCAGGCACACCCGGGGCCGCCGTCGCCGGCGCAGGACCCAGTCCGGGACTCGGGCCTCGCCGTTGTACGCCAGTGGCCGGATTCCCCGGTGGCCCGCCGCGTGCGGGAGGCGCAGGGACGGGGGCCACGGGTTCAGGACCGCCGACGGCCGCGGGATCACGTCCAGGCCGCGGGCCGCCAGCTGGCACGACAGCTCCGTCGCCGCTCCCCGGCGGTACTCCGGCAGGGCCGCCACTCCCCAGTGCAGCTCCACCCGGGGGATGCCGAGGCTCCACGCCGCGATCGGGCCCGCGAACTCCGCGCGCTCGCTGACCACCACGTCCGGGCGCCACGCGCGCAGCACCACCGACGTGCCCGGCAACGCTCGCGCGGCCATGCGGCCGAACACCCGGCCGTGGGCCGTGCGCTGCTCCGCCAGGCCCTCGCTCGGGCGGTCGTCCGCGACCAGGTCGGCGAAGCGCTCCGCCGGGCCCGACGACGTGCCCGGCAGGCCCGACCCGAGCACCGTCGGGACGAAGTGCTCGGCGCTCAGCACCAGCACCTCGTGCCCCGCCGCGCGGCACGCCCACGCCAGCGGGACCAGCGGGAAGAAGTGACCCGGCAGGGCCACGGTCGTGAACAGGATCCGCACAACAGCCCCCAGGCGCGGTTCAGTACGTGACGACGGCGCGGAACCGCACCTCGCCCTTGCCGACCTTGCGGACCGCCTCGGCGATGTCCTCGGCCGCGAACGTCTCCACCAGCGGCTTCACCTTGCCCTGCGCGACCAGGTCCAGCGCCTCGCGCAGGTACTCCGTGCCGTTGTGGGTCGCGCCGATGATCCGCTGGCCCAGCCCGAAGAACGGCAGCGTGGGCGGCAGCGTGAAGGGCTCGGTGACGTCGATGCCGGCCAGCACCAGGCGGCCGTCGACGTTCAGGCCGGTCATCGCGTCGGCGGCCGCGCGGTAGGACGTGCCCGTGACGAGCACCACGTCGGCGCCGCCCGCCGCACGCAGCTCCTCGCCGTTGGAGACCACCGTGCTCGCACCCAGCTCGCGGGCCAGGTCGTGCTTCTCCGGCGAGCTCGACACCGCGATCGTGTCGAAGCCGCACGCGCTCGCGTACTGCACCGCCAGGTGGCCGAGGCCGCCGATCCCGAGCACCGCGACGCGCTCGCCCGGCTTCGGGTCGGCCGAGCGCAGCGCGCTCCAGCTGGTGTACCCCGCACACAGCACCGGGACCGCGAGTTCCGGGGACAGGTGGCCGGGGATCAGCACCGTCTGGTCGGCGGCGACCACCATGTACTCCGCCTGTCCACCTTGGACGGTGAAGCCGGTGGAAACCGGCGCTGCGCAGGCGAACGCTGCGCGCGCCGACAGCGGGAGGCCGAGCCGGCAGTAGTCGCAGCTGCCGCACGTGCCCCGGATCCAGGTGGTGCCGACGACGTCGCCGACCTGGCGGCTGGTGACCGCGTCGCCCACCGCCACCACCTCGCCGACCGGCTCGTGCCCGGGGATCGCCGGGTCGAACGCCGGGAACGGCAGCATCCCCTTGGTCACCAGGACGTCGTTCGAGCAGATCCCGGACGCGCGGACCCGGATCAGCACGTCGGCCGGGCCGGGCTCGGGGGTCGGGACCTCCCGCAGCTCCCAGTCTTCGTTGACCCCGGGAATCACCGCTGCCTTCATGACCATCATCCTCACTCCGACGCCGGGACGCTTACCGACAACGGTGCCAGAGCGGCGCCACGGCGCCGTCTTCCCGGCTGCGGACTTCAGGCCGCGCGCGCGACGCGGGTGCGGCGGCCGGTGCACTCGCGCACGGCCGAAATCACCCGGTCGACATCCGTGTCGGACAACGACTGGTGCATCGGCAGCAGCAGCGTCTTGGCCGCGGCCGCTTCGGCCCCCGGGAGCACGGCGGCCGAGCCGTACGCCGGCACCTGGTGCAGCAAGGGGTAGCGGAACGTCGTGTAGACGCCGAGCTCGTACAGGTCGCGGGCGACCTCGTCGCGGATGCCGCCCTCGAACTGGAGCCAGTACATGTAGTACGACGACGTGTGACCCGCCGGGAGCGGCGGCGGGACGCGCAGACCGGCGACGTCCGACAGGCCGGCGTCGTAGGCCTCCGCGACTTCGCGGCGCCGGGCGATGAAGTCGCCGAGGCGGCTCAACTGGACGTTGCCGATCGCCGCGAGCACGTCGTTCGTGGTGGAGCGGCGGGAAAACGACGTCACGTCGAAGTCCCACCAGCGGGTCTGGGCGCGCATCGCCTGGTCGTACCCGCTGCGCTGCTCCATTCCCAGGTAGGCGATCTTGGGCGCGCGGGCGGCGAGCTCCGGGTCGCGCACGCACAGCATGCCGCCGTCCACCGTGACCACGATCTTGCCGTGGTCGAAGCTCCACACGCCGATGTCGCCGAAGGTACCGCAGCTCTGACCGTCCACTGTGGAGGCGATGGCGACCGCGGCGTCCTCGATCAGGTGGATGCCGCGGTCCTCGCACAGCCGCGCGATCCCGGCGACCTCGCCGGGATAGCCGCCGTAGTGCAGGATCAGCACCGCCTTCGTGCGCTCGGTGAGGACGGCCTCGACATCCGTCACGCGCGGGTTCAGCGTGGCTTCGTCGACGTCGCAGAACACCGGGACCGCGCCGCGGGCGGCGATCGCGTTGCCCGCGCCCACGAAACTGGGCGACGGCAGCACGACCTCGTCGCCCGGCCCGACCTCCAGCAGCTCCATCGCGATGAACGTCGCCTCGGTGCAGGAGTTCGTCGACGTCACGTGCCCGGGGTCGACCCCGATGTGCCGCGCGAAAGCCGACTCGAACTGCTGCGTGCGGGCGCCGCGGCCGATCCAGTTGCTCTCGAACACCTCCCGGACCGCCGCGAGCTCCTGCTCGCCCAGTGCCGGCTGCATGACGTTGATCATGGGCTCCATCGGTACTCCTCGGCGTGGCTCGTTCACGGGACAGTCCGGCCGGACAGCTCGCGCTGTCCGGCCGGACCGGGATTTCCAGACCGTCAGGCCTGGGCCGCCTCCGCGGAGGTCTCGCCCTCCGCGGCACCTTCCGGCGCGGCCTCCGGCGGCGGGCCCGTGGGGGGCGCCGGCGGGACCGGGATGTGCCGGAGGGTGGCGAAGGCCAGCGCGGCCAGCGCCACGAACACGACCGCGCAGATGCCGGCCGTGGTGTTCAGGGCGCTGGTGAACGCGTTGCCGGCCGCGGAAAGCAGGTCCTGCGCGACGTTCGGCGGCTGGGAGCCCGCCGCCTGGACCGCGCTGGTGATGCTCTCGCGGGTGGCGTCCGCGGCCGGGCCCGTGACGCTGGCCGGCACGGTCAGGTGGCTGTGGTAGGCCGCCGTCGCGATGCTGCCCAGCGCGGCGATGCCGAGCGCGACGCCCAGCTCACCACCGGTCGACTGCAGCGAAGCCGCCGACCCCATCTTCTCCGGCGGGGCCGAGCCCATGACGACCTTGTTGACCAGGACGCCGATCGGGCTGCCACCGATGAAGATGATGCTCGAGCCGACGATCAGCACCGCCACGCCCGACGTCGTGTCGTACAGGCTCAGCACCACCATGCCGACCGCCGCGACGAGCATGCCGACCATCATGATGATGCCGGGCTTCACCTTGAGCGACAGCGGGTTGGTGACCTGGATGCCGATCACCATGAGCACGGCCGGGATCAGCAGCAGCAGTGCGGACTTCAGGGCCGAGAAGCCCTCCACCTCCTGCAGGTGCTGGGTCACCAGCAGACCCGTGCCACCCTGGATCGCGGCGAACAGCAGGCCGAGGATCAGGCCACCGGAGACGGCCTTGATCGCGAACAGGCGGACGTCGAGCAGCGGGTTCGCGAGCTTGCGCTGCCGGGTCACGAAGACCACGCCGAAGATCAGGCCGGCCACGGCGACCAGGACCGGGGCGACCGACCAGCCGGAGCGGACGACCTCCTTGAGGCCCCAGATGAACGGCAGGATCGCCAGCAGGGACAGCAGCACGCTGAGCAGGTCGAGCTTGCCCGCCTGCGGGTTCTTGAACTCGGGCAGCAGGATCGGCCCGAACACCAGCACCAGCACCATGATCGGCACCGCGAGCAGGAACACCGAGCCCCACCAGAACGAGGCCAGCAGCAGGCCGCCGACCACCGGGCCGAGGGCGATACCGGCCATCATCGAGGTGGCCCAGACACCGATCGCGGCACCCATCTGCTTCGGGTGCTGGAACATGCCCATGATCAACGCGAGCGTCGACGGCATGATCGTCGCACCCGCGATACCGAGCAGGGCCCGGATGACGATCAGCATCTCGGGGTTGGTCGAGAAGGCCGCCACCGCGGAAAGGATGCCGAAGGCCGTGGCGCCGGTCACCAGGACCTTCCGCCTGCCGATCCGGTCACCGAGCGTGCCCATGGTCACCAGGAACCCGGCGATCAGGAAGCCGTAGATGTCGGTGATCCACAGCTGCTCGGTGCTGCTCGCGCCCAGGTCAGCGCTCAGGTGCGGAAGCGCGAGGAACAAGACGTTGATGTCCATCATCGTCAACATCGTGGGGAGGGCGAGCACCGCCAGCCCCCACCACTCCCGCCGCCCGGCCAAGGGCGGCGCGCCGTTACCGGTCACAATTCATCATCCTCTCTCCATCAAAGCCGCCGGCCAACCGAGGGATCACAAAGGCCAGACGCACGAGGCGTTGTGACTTCGAGGTCGGTTCGTACGGTGAGCAACTGTCCCAGAGGCCGATCGTCACGAGCATCTTCCGGAATGCGGTGCGGCGGCCAACGGGAACCGACCCGCCGAAACGTGCGTTCTCCCGGTTTTTCCCCGGGCGTTCCCCGCCCTGACCTGCGGCAGCGAATTCCTGCGGCGGGCCGGGGCGGAACGGCGAAATCAACGGCTCAGATGTATGCGGTGTCCGGTTCCAAACCGCACAGAATACGACCGTACAATTCCGAGGCGGTCGTCGGGTTGATCAGCGCGTGCAGGCTCGCCGCCTGAAGGTCGTGCAGGATGCCCTGGATCGGCACGTGCTGGTAGATCGACGCACCGCCCGAGCCGGCGGCGAGGATGTCGACGGCTTCCTTGGCCAGCTTGCAGACCGCACCGACGTCGGCGCGGTTGCGGGCGCGTTCCTCGAGCGTCCACGGCACACTTTCGCGCGCCTTGCCGTCCACGGTGGACGTGATCCGGCGGGCGTGGAAGCCTGCCTCGTCGATCTTCTGCGCGGCCTCCGCCACCTGCAGGTGGGTGACCGCCGCGTTCGACTGCTTCTCGTACGCGGTGAAGGCGATCCGGCGGCCGGGCAGCCACTCCAGGAAGTTCTCCATGGCCGCGTTCGCCAGGCCCAGCAGGGTGCCGACGGTGCACGCGCCGGCCACCGGGACCAGCGGGGCGCGGTAGATCGGGATCCGCGCGTTGCGCTCGGACACGCTGTTGCCCTGCACGACCGTCGGCATCGGCAGCGCGCGTTCGGCCGGGACGAACACGTCCCGCGCGACGGTGGTGACGCTGCCCGAGCCCTTGAGGCCGGTGGCGTACCAGTCGTCGACGACCTCCAGGTCCGTGATCGGGACCAGGGCCATCAGCGGGTACGGCTCGCCGCCGTCACCCGGGTCGAGGATGGCGATGACCTCCTGCCAGTGCGCGTGCGGCGCGCCGCTGATGAAGCTCCACTTGCCGTTGATGACGTAGCCGCCGGCGACGGTCTTGGCGAACCCGGTGGGGCTGAGCGTCCCGCACACCCGGACGTCCGGGGTGCTGAACACCTCCTCCTGCACCTCCTCCGGGAACATGCAGACCATCCAGCCCGGGATGGAGTAGACCGAGGCGACCCACGACGCCGAGCCGTCGCCGCGACCGAGCTGGGTGGCCACCTCCATCAGGGTGGTCGTGTCGGCCTCGTACCCGCCGAACCGGGCGGGGACGCGGAGCTTGAAGATCCCGGCGTCGGCGAGCGCGTCGATCGTCTCCTCGGTGAGCCGGCGGTCCTGTGCGGCCTTGCCGGCGTTCGCGCGCAGCAGCGGGACGAGCCCGGTGGCGCGTTCGACGAGCTGGGCCCGGGTCGGTAGTGGGGTGCTCGGCACCTGGACCTCCACGGTGTGACGGGTCTACGGAGGCCCGGCCGGGCGGCTCCGGGCGCAACAGGACGCCGCGCGCGCTGCCGACGGTCGCACCGCCGGGGAAACGCTCGCACCTTGCGGAATGCGGCCGGTGCCGGAGCCGCAATCCGGAAGAGGCGGGACGGGCGGGCGGGGGGCGGAGGCCAAGCGGAGAGACGCGCGGGCGGGCCGCTCCCGGCGACACTGGCGCCAAACCGTCCGTGACCGGAGGATGCGCATGCGAGCCACCATCGACCGACTGGCCGTGCCCGGCGCGAGCCTGTACTACGAGGTCCGCGGCGCCGGCCCGGCGCTGCTGATCATCCCCAGCGGCAACGGCGACGCCGCGCCGTTCGTGCCGATGGCCGAGTCGCTCGCCGACGAGTACACGGTGATCACCTACGACCGGCGCGGGTTCTCGCGCAGCCCGCTCGACGGCCCGGTCGGCGACGACCGGCTCACCGAGGACGCCCACGACGTGGGCGCCCTGCTGCGGCACCTCGCCCCCGGCCCGGCCGCGGTGTTCGGGTCGAGCTCCGGCGCGATCGTCGCGCTCGCCACGCTCGAACGCCACCCCGGCCTGGTGCACACCGTCGTCGCGCACGAGCCGCCGCTGGCGTCGGTGCTGCCGGACGCCGAGCGCTGGCTCGGGTTCTACTCCGAGCTGTACGAGACCTACCGGCGCGACGGCGTCGACGCCGCGCGGAAGGCGTTCCGGGCCGGGATGGGCATGGAGACCACGACGAAACCGCCGCGGCGCACCGAGCTGCCGCCGGCCGAGCTGGCCGAAATGCTCGGGCGCATCCGGCGCAACCACGTGTTCTGGTTCGAGCACGAGCTCAAGCCGTACCCGGCGTACCGGCCGAACCTGCGGCTGCTGAAGTCACTGGCGAGCAAGCTGGTCCTGGCGGGCGGCGACGCGCGCGACACCTTCCCGTACCGGCCCAACACGGTGCTGGCCGAGCACACCGGCAACGCGATCGTGCACCTGCCGGGCGGGCACGTCGGGTACGTCACGCACCCCGAGGCGTTCACCGCGGCGCTGCGGGAGATCGTCCGGCCCTGACCGCGCCGGACGAGGGCGGCACTTTCACGCGGAAGTGCCGCACTCCTCCTCGTGCAGGCGCAGCAGCATGTACGACGACACCGTCGTGTTGTCCCGGATTTCCCCGGTGCGGATGAGGGACTCGAACTCCGCGCGCGAGCACCACCGGTGCCGCATGTCCTGCTCCTCGTGCTCGCGGTCCGGCTCGCCCTGGGTCAGTCCGGTCGCCAGGAACACCGTGCACATCTGGCCGCTGGCGCCGTGCCAGGCGGCCAGCCTGCCGATCGGCACCATCGAGGCCGCCCGCAGGCCGGTCTCCTCGGCCAGCTCGCGGTGGGCCAGCTCGAGCGGGTCGCCGCCGCGGCGGCCGGGGAAGCACCCCTGCGGGAACTCCCAGTAGCGCCCCAGCAACGGGTACCGGTACTGGTCCACCAGGTGGAAGCCGTCGTTCTCGCCCGCGATCACCACGGCGAAGTCGGGGCGGTCGATCACCGAATAGATGCCGTGCGAACCGTCGGGGCGCTCGATGCCGTCTTCGCGCACGCTCAGCCACGCGTTCTCGTACACCAGCCGGGAGGAGATCTGCCGGATCACCGGGAGATCGGCGGCTTCAGCCATGCCCACCACGATAAGCGCCGTGGCCCGGCCGGGCTTCTCTGGCGGTGCGGCGCAAGCAACAGAGGAGACGCGACCCGCGGCGCGGCGCGCGGACCATGGTCGGCGGGGAGATCCGCGGTCGGCGCGCGTTCGCCCCCGACGAGTTCGTGCAGGACCCGGCCCGTGCGCCGGTCCCGGAGGCAGTATCACCCGATTGGAGACGCGAATGCGTTTTCTGCCCGACCAAGACCGGTTCCGAGTGGCGGTGATCGGATTCGGCTACGTCGGCTCGTGCATCGCCGCGACGCTGGCCGATCGCGGGTTCGACGTCGTCGGCGTCGACACCGACCCACGCCTGGTGGACGAGCTGGCGCGCGGCCACTGCCGGTTCGCCGAAGAGGGGCTCGCCGAACTGATCTTCCGCGGCCTCGCCGACGGGAACCTGCGCGTCACCACGGACATCGCCGAGGCGGCCGAAGCCGACGTCGTCCTGATCGCCGTCGGCACCCCGGTGCGCGAAGACGGGTCCCTGGCCGAAGAGCAGCTGCGCGGCGCCTGCCGGGCGCTCGGCGAGCACCTGCGGCCGGGACAGCTGGTCGTGCTCAAGAGCACCGTGCCGCCGGGCACCACGCGCGGCATCGTGCTCTCGCTGCTCGAAGAGGAAAGCGGCCTGCTCGGCGGCGTCGACTTCGGGCTGGCCTTCACCCCGGAGCGGCTCGCCGAAGGCACCGCCCTGCGTGAACTGCGGACCTTCCCGATCGTGGCCGGCGGCCTCGGCGCGGAGAGCGAGGCCGCGGCAGAGGCGTTCTGGCGCCGCGCGCTCGGCGTCGAAGTCATCCCGCGGGACTCGCTGGAGGCGGCCGAGATCGTCAAGCTGGCGAGCAACTGGTGGATCGACCTGAACATCGCGCTGGCCAACGAACTCGCCATGTTCTGCGCGCTCTACGGCGTCGACGTGCTCGACGTGATCACCGCGGCGAACACGATCCCCAAGGGCGCGGGCAACGTCAACATCCTGCTGCCCAGCGTCGGCGTCGGCGGCTCCTGCCTGACCAAGGACCCGTGGATGGTGTGGCGTTCGGCCGAGCGCCACGGCCTGCCGATCCGGACCGCGCCCGCCGGCCGGGAGGTCAACGCCGGGATGCCGGAGTACACCGCGCAGCTGGCGATCGACGAGCTGGTGCGCCAGGGCAAGAACCCCACCGGCAGCAAGGTCGCCGTGCTCGGCCTGGCGTTCAAGAACGACACCGGCGACCTGCGGGCCACCCCGACCGCCGGCGCGGTGAAGACGCTCGCCAAGGCCGGGCTCACCGTGTCCGTGTACGACCCGCTGGTCGACCCGGACGCGGCCGAGAAGCTGTTCGGCGTCCGGCCGGCCGCGAGCCTCGAAGAAGCCGTGCGCGACGCGGACTGCCTCGCGGTGCTGGCCTACCACCGCGACTTCCACGACATCGACTTCGCCGCGCTGCCCGTCGCCCCGAACTGCCTCGTCCTCGACGGCCGCGCCTACTACCCCAAGGAAAAGATCGCCGCGCTGCGGGCCGCCGGATACGTCTACCGCGGCATCGGCCGCGGTACCGCCATCCCGGGCCCGCCGACCGGGACGGAGACCGACCGATGAGCAACCCCCAGCACGCCGTCGTCACCGGCGGCTCCGGCTTCGTCGGGTCGCACCTGGTCGAGCGGCTCCTCGACCGCGGTGACCAGGTGACCGTCCTCGACGTCGCGCCGCCGCGCGTCCCGGTCGAGGGTGTCCGGTACGTGACCGGCGACCTGCGTGACCCCGCGAAGCTGGCCGAGGCGATCCGGCCCGGCGTCGGGGTCGTCTACCACCTGGCCGCCGTCGTCGGCGTCGACCAGTACCTGGCGCGTCCGCTCGACGTCATCGACATCAACTACGCCGCGACGCGGTCCGTGCTCGACCTCGCGCTCGAAGCGGGCGCGAAGGTCGTGCTGGCCAGCACCAGCGAGGTCTTCGGCAAGAATCCCGCGGTGCCGTGGGACGAGGACGGCGACCGCGTGCTCGGTGGCACGTCGCACGACCGGTGGTCCTACTCCTCCAGCAAGGCGCTGGCCGAGCACCTGACGTTCGCCTTCGCGCGCCAGCGCGGGCTCGAGGCGACGATCGTGCGCTACTTCAACGTCTACGGCCCGCGGCAGCGGCCCGCCTACATCGTGAGCCGGTCGATCCACCGCGCGCTCAACCGCCGGTCGCTCGTCGTCTACGACGAGGGACGGCAGACCCGCTGCTTCACCTACGTCGACGACGCGATCGAGGGCACGCTGCGCGCCGCCGACCACCCGGGCTCGTCCGGGCAGGCGTTCAACATCGGCAGCATGGTCGAGACCACCGTCGGCGAAGTGGTCCGGCTGGTCGGGGAGCTCACCGGGACGACGGAGATCCTCGACGTCGACACGGGAGTCAAGCTCGGCGCGTCCTACCAGGACCTGCCGCGGCGGGTGCCGAACAACGCCAAGGCGGCCGAAATCCTCGGCTGGCGCCCGGAAACGGCGTTGCGGGACGGGCTGATCAAGACCGTCGAGTGGGCACGCGGCGCGGACTGGTGGCTGGCGCAGGACGACAAGGGCGCGGAGTGAGGATTCGATGACCACCAACAGTGAGGGCCGATCCATGGGTACGAAGTGTCGGGTGTGCGGCGGCCACGTGGCCGAATTCGTCGACCTCGGCGACCAGCCGACGGCGAACGGCTTCCTGCTCCCCCACGAGGTCGAGAACGAGTTCCGCTTCCGGCTCGCGGTCGGGGCGTGCGAGGACTGCACCATGGTGCAGCTGATGGAGGAGGTGCCCCAGGAGCTGCGCTACCACGCCGGCTACCGGTACCAGGCCTCCGGCTCGGCCGGGCACCGCAACCACTTCCGCGCCGACGCCGAGTGGTTCCTGGCCAACGAGCTCACCGGACCGGACCCGTTCATCGTCGAGATCGGCTGCAACGACGGCGTGATGCTGTCCACGATCGCCGAGGCCGGTATCCGCCACCTCGGCGTCGAGCCGTCCGGGAACGTCGCCGACCTCGCCCGCGCCAAGGGGGTCCAGGTGCTCTCGGCGTTCTTCGACGCCGAGACCGCGGCCGCCGTCCGCGGGGCGCACGGCGCCGCCGACGTCATCTTCGGCGCCAACACGATCTGCCACATCGCGCACGTGGAATCGCTGTTCCGCGGGATCGACGCGCTGCTGTCCGAGAACGGCATCTTCGTGTTCGAAGAGCCGTACCTCGCCACGATCATCGAAGGCATGGCCTTCGACCAGATCTACGACGAGCACGTGTTCTACTTCAGCGCCGGTTCGGTGCGCGCGATGGCCGAGCGCTTCGGCTTCGAACTGGTGCACGCCGAGCACATCGACATGCACGGCGGCGAAGTCCGCTACACGATCGCCCGTCCCGGCGCGCGCACGCCGTCGGCCAAGCTCGACACGCTGCTCGCCGAGGAGGAGGCGGGCAAGCTCTCGGAGCCGCTGACGTTCGCGCGGTTCGGCCGCAACGTCGAGCGGATCCGCGACGACCTCGTGGGGCTGCTGACGCACCTGCGCGACCAGGGCAAGACCGTCGTCGGCTACGGCGCGCCGGGCAAGAGCTCGACGGTCACGACGTACTGCGGCATCTCGACGGACCTGATCCCGTTCGTCGTCGACTCGACGCCGGGCAAGCAGGGCCACCTGCTGCCGGGCTCGCACCTGCCGGTGAAGCCGCCGTCGGCGTTCTCCGACGGCTACCCGGACTACGCGGTGCTGTTCGCGTGGAACCACGCCACCGAGATCATGGCCAAGGAGCAGGATTTCCGCGCCGCGGGTGGCAAGTGGATCCGGTTCGTCCCCGAGGTCGAAGTACTCTGACCCGCCGCGACGCCGAAGACCCGCCGGACGGATTCGAGGGGTCGTTGCAACACGGGTGATCAACCGGCTTCGGTCAGGAGTTTGGTCAAGCGCTCGGCTGGGGTGTCCCAGCCGAGCGTTTTGCGTGCGCGGCGGTCTGGCAGCAGCCGGACGCGGCGGGGCTCGCGCGTCCGTGCTGCCACCGGTGCCCGGTGCCGGCGATTGATTCCCACGATCCGGCACGCCTGCACGGTGCCCATACCTTGCGCCACAAGATCAAGACAAGCGTGGCCCAGCTTCCTCGGACCTTGAGGCGGCCGGTCCCCACGGATCTCGAACACTGCAACCCCTGAACAGCTCAGGTGTTGCAACCACCACTGGAACCCAAGCGGCGGGGCCTTTGACGTCGCCGGCGGGAACGCCGGCAGCGAAAAGCCGCCGCCTCGCGGAGGTCGAGGCGGCGGCTTTCCCTCTGGAGGGGAGTCAGCGACGGCGGTGCTGGACGATCAGCTTCTCCAGGTCCGGGATGATGTCGCTCGGGCTCGGCATCGCCAGCCAGTCGTCGTGCAGGGCGTGGGCCGCGTGCTGGTAGCGCTGGTCCGTGGCGACCGCCCAGACCAGGTCGCGGATCTCCTCGACCGTCTTGGCGCGGTGGTCGAGGCGGACGCCCGCGCCGGTCGAGATGACGAAGTCCGAGACCACCGTGGACTCGACCTTCTTCGCCGGCAGCTCCCAGTGGGCCGTCGCCGCGTCGGGCGCGCCCTCTTCGCGCTCGTCGAACTCCCAGCCGACGCGGTAGGTGCCCGGCTTGTGGACGTCACCGCCGTCCTCGACCAGGCGCATCAGCAGGGACACGCCCTCGACGTCGCAGACCAGCTGCGGGACCTTGTGCGCCACCGCCGAGGAGTACGTGCCGATGCCGCCGTGGTGGATCAGCGCCGAGCAGGTCGGCAGCAGGTGCGGCAGGTTGACCCAGTCGATGACCTTGACGTTCGGCGGGATCTCCTCGACGTCGACCAGCTGCGCCTTGTCCAGCGTCGCCACGATCTCGAGGTCGTCCAGCTGGCCGAGGGCCTTGAGGATCTTCGGGGCGCGGTCCCAGTCGCCCTTGATGAACCGGCGCGTCGACTCGCCGAGCGAGAGCGCCACGCGACGGCGGTTCTTGCGGCCGCAGCACTCGCAGCGGGTCAGTTCGGGGCGCTGGTACAGCCACGGCGGCAGCACCTCGGGGTCGACGTAGGGCACGTGCCGCATCGGCAGCTTCTTCGTGCTCGTCGGCAGGCGCAGGCCTTCCAGCATCGTCTCGATGCTGAAGTTGCCGACCAGCAGCTCGTCGTCGACCTCGAAGCCGTACTTCTCGGCCAGCGGGCGGATCAGTGTGGCGAGCGGGTTCGGGTCGAGGCCGGCGGCCACGAGGGCCTCCTTGTTCTCGGCCAGCCGGTCGAGCGACCAGGCGAACATGTCGTGCCCGATCAGCAGCCGCGTGTGCGCCGCGCCGCAGACCTTCGCCGCGACGGCGCTGGCCGGGATGGTGGCGTCCCACGAGATCAGGTCGGGCTGCCAGACCTTGGCGAACTCGATCAGGTCCTCGGCCTCCTGGCGGTCCAGCCGCACGTAGTCCGACGTCGGCTGCAGCAGCCACTGGTAGAACACGATCCAGTGCTCGCGGCCCTCGGGCGACAGGCCCATCACGTCCGCGTAGCGGTTCACGAGGTCCTGGTGGTGCGGCGGGGCGCAGTCGTCGGTGAGGCGCACCGGCCGCTGGTCGGGGTCACCGAGCTGGACCGGCGTGAGGCCCGTCTTGATGATCATCTCCGCCGCGCTGTGGTGTGCGGCCACGCGGACTTCGTGCCCCGCGCTCTGCAGCGCCCACGCCAGCGGTACCACCGGGTAGAGGTGCGCCAGTGAGTTCGGGTAGACGGTGAAAAGGACTCGCATCGAATCTCCTCGACTCCGGAGGTGGTGTCGTCGTCGGCAAAGGCCAGGATCGTCGGCGCGGCCGAACAGGCGCATCTCCCGCAGTGCTGAGGGCCGGTGCGGGCCGTCGTGCAGTGCAAACGAGGAGACGCAACGGTTTTCGCACCCGGCCGATACTGGTTTTCGCCCACCGGGATCCGGCCGGGATCGCGCGCCGTCGTGGAGGACGCATGAGTACGTTCAGTTTCCTGGACGAAAAAACGATCGCCTACGTGGTCAGTTCGTGCACGCAACCGGACGCGGTGGTGAGCAGCCTGATCGAGGACACCGCGAAGGTCGGTGAACTGGCGGAGATGCTGACGCCGATCGAGCAGGCCGGCTTCCTGCACCTGATCGCGAAGCTGGTCGCGCCGAAGACGGTGATCGACGTCGGGACGTTCACCGGGCTGTCCTCACTGGCCTTCGCGCGCGGGCTCGCGCCCGGCGGCAAGGTGATCACCTGTGACGTGACCGAGGACTGGGTCGGCATCGCCCGCAAGCACTGGGAGCTGGCCGGCGTCGCCGACCGGATCGAGTTCAAGCTCGGCCCCGGCCGCAAGACCCTGCCCGGCCTGGTCGGCGAAGGCGAAGCGGACCTGGTGTTCATCGACGCGGACAAGACGTCGTACCCGTACTACATCGACGCCGTCACGCCGATGCTGCGCTCGGGCGGCCTGCTCATCCTGGACAACGTGCTGCTGCACGGAACCGTCGCGGCGCCGGAAGAAGTCGAAGAGGACCTCCCCCGCTACGCCGCCGAAGTCGTCGCCGGCGTCAACGCCAAGCTCGCCGTCGACGAGCGGTTCGACACGGTGATGCTGCCGATCGCCGACGGCGTCACGCTCGCCCGCAAGAAGTGAACGGACAAGGGGAAGTGGCCATGAACGACAGCCGTCCGGCCCGGCCGCTGACCGGTGCGGAGTACATCGAAAGCCTGCGCGACGACCGCGTGGTCTACATCAACGGCGAGCGCGTCAAGGACGTCACCGAGCACGTGGCGTTCCGCAACCCGATCCGGATGACCGCACGGCTGTACGACGCCCTGCACGACCCGAAGTACCGGGACGTGCTCACCGCGCCGACCGACACCGGCAACGGCGGCTACACCCACCGGTTCTTCCGCACCCCGCACAGCGTCGAGGACCTGGTGGCCGACCAGCAGGCGATCGCCGCTTGGGCGCGGATGAGCTACGGCTGGATGGGCCGCAGCCCGGACTACAAGGCGTCGTTCCTCGGCACGCTCGGCGCGAACGCCGAGTTCTACGCGCCGTTCGAGGAGAACGCCAAGCGCTGGTACCGCGAGTCGCAGGAAAAGGTCCTCTACTGGAACCACGCGCTGGTCCACCCGCCGGTGGACCGCAAGCGCTCGCCGGACGAGGTCCGCGACGTGTTCGTCCACGTGGAGAAGGAAACCGACGCCGGGCTGGTGGTCAGCGGCGCGAAGGTCGTCGCGACCGGCTCCGCGCTGACGCACTACAACTTCATCGCGCACTACGGGCTGCCGATCAAGAGGCGCGAGTTCGCGCTCGTGGCCACCATCCCCATGGACGCCAAGGGGATGAAGCTGATCTGCCGCCCGTCCTACACGTCGATGGCCAACACGATCGGGTCGCCGTTCGACTACCCGCTTTCGTCGCGGCTGGACGAGAACGACACGATCCTGGTGCTGGACAAGGTCCTCATCCCGTGGGAAAACGTTTTCATCTACGGGGACATCGGCAAGGTCCAGACCTTCACCGGGCAGTCGGGGTTCATCGAGCGGTCGACGTTCCAGGGCTGCACCCGGCTGGCGGTGAAGCTGGAGTTCATCGCCGGCCTGATCGCCAAGGCACTGGAGATCACCGGCACCGAGGACTTCCGCGGCGTGCAGACCCGCCTCGGCGAGGTGCTGGCCTGGCGGAACCTGTTCTGGGGCCTGTCGGACGCCGCGGCGCGCAACCCCGTGCCGTGGCGCGACGGCGCGCTGCTGCCGAACCCGGCGTACGGCCTGGCCTACCGCTGGTTCACGCAGGTCGGCTACGCCCGCATCCGCGAGATCGTGCTGCAGGACGTCGCCAGTGCGTTGATCTACATCAACTCCAGCGCCGAGGACTTCAAGAACCCGGAGATCCGCGGCTACCTGGACACCTACGTCCGCGGTTCGAACGGCATCGGAGCCGAGACCCGCGTCAAGGTGATGAAGCTGCTCTGGGACGCCGTGGGCACGGAGTTCGGCGGCCGGCACGAGCTCTACGAGCGCAACTACGCCGGCAGCCACGAGAACACCCGGATCGAGCTGCTGTTCGGGCAGGTCGCCTCGGGTGACGTCGACGACTACAAGCGGTTCGTCGAGACGTGCCTGAACGAATACGACCTCGACGGCTGGACCGTTCCCGACATGACCCGGTGAAGCGCGCCGCGGCACTGGGCAAGACGCGAGGTGTCCGCGACCGGTGCCGCGGCGAAGATGAAGCCGGGGAACGAGCAACGGCGACCGCGGCCGTCCTGGGGTGGGCGCGGGGTTCGGCCGAAGACCTTTGAGGAGTGACTGATGTCCGCTGAAGACGCCCCGCGCGTGCCGCTCGAGGCCACCGAACTGACCGACCCGCCGAAGCTGCTGGCCAAGCTCGGCACCGACCGGCCGATCCACAAGGTGTCGATGCCCGACGGCATGCCGGCCTGGCTGGTGACGGGCTACCGCGAAGCGCGGCGCGCCCTGTCGGACCCGCGCCTGGCCCGCAGCGACAAGGTCGCCGACCCGACGCTGAAGCCGTACCTGGCGCTGTACAACGACGACTTCTTCCGCCACTCCATGGTGTTCAACGACCGGCCGGACCACACCCGGATGAAGAAGCTGGTCTCGCAGGCGTTCACCCCGCGGTACATGGAGAACCTGCGTCCGCGGGTGCAGGAGATCACCGACCGGCTGCTGGCCGCGGTGGCCGCCAGCGGAACCGCGGAGGTCGTCGAGGACCTCGCCATCCCGCTGCCCAACGAGGTCATCTGCGAGTGGTTCGGTGTCCCGATGTCCGACCGCGCGGAGTTCCGCGAGTACTGCGGGATCGTCACCGGCCTCGGCGAGGTGACCGACCAGAACGACATCTTCCAGGCCGGCCGCTGGTTCGACGAATACCTGACGAAGCTGATCTCGCAGCGCAAGGAAACCGCGGGCGAGGACATGATCTCGGCCATCCTGTCGGGCCAGGAGGGCAACGCGACGCTGTCGGACATCGAGCTGCGGTCCAACATCTTCCTGATGCTGATCGGCTCGGTCGAGACGGCGGTCAACATGATCGCCAACGGCATCCTGGCGCTGCTGCGCAACCCGGAGCAGCTGGCCAAGCTGCGGGCCAACCCGGACCTGGTGCCGAAGGCGATCGAGGAGATCCTGCGGGTCGACCCGCCGGTGGTGACGGTGACCTACCACTTCGCCAAGGCGGAGGTCACCATCGGCGACGTCACGGTCCAGCCGGGCGAGCACGTGGCCATCTCGCTGACCGCGACGAACTACGACGCGCGGGACTTCCCGGAGCCGGGCAAGTTCGACCTCGAGCGCCAGACGCCGCACCTGGCCTTCAGCCACGGCATCCACTTCTGCCTGGGCGCCCCGCTGGCCCGGCTGGAGGGCGAGATCTTCTTCAAGAGCCTGCTGGCGAAGTTCTCGGACATCCGGCTGGCGATCCCGGAGTCGGACCTCGGCTGGAAGCCCAGCTACTTCGTGCACCGCCTCAACGAGCTGCCCATCCGCCTGACGGAGTCCTCCGCCGCGGCGGCCGCGTAGGGCGGCTCGCTCGAGCCCCGGGCCCGGCTTCGCCGGCCCGGGGCTCTTTCGCGTCTCCGGCCGGACGGCCCGCGGGGCTTCGGCGCTGCGGGCTCCCCGTCCCTTTTCGAGGGCCCCCACCAGGAGCTGTGGTCGCCAGGCCCGGCATGACCGAGGCACCCAGTCGAAGGCATGAGCCGGGTGGTGTCCCCATGGGGTTGACGGGACACCACCACCCGCCGGCGCCCCCAAGGCCGCCTGCGGTGCGTCACACGCAACCAAGGCCGCCTCCTGCGCACAGGGAAAAGCCGCCTCGCACCCGTCGGTGCGAGGCGGCTCGGGGCGCCCCCAGGTCAGGCCGCGGTGCGGCGCTCGCGCTCGGTGACCGCCTCGTAGTAGCGGGCGATCGCCTTGTACGACTCCTTCGGCTCGATCCGGTACGTCGAGAAGTGGTCGAAGTAGTCGTCGCGGATGGTCTTCGTGATCGTCATGCTCGCCGTGTCGAGGTCCCACTGCGGGTCCTCGGAGTGCGGGTGCGTCGGGTGGACGAACTCCGTCACCGCGACGCTGTAGATGCCGAGTTCGTCGTACAGGCGCAGCCGGTCCAGGTGGAAGTCGGCCTGGGCCTGCTCGTCGCGGCGGAAGCCGTCGAACACCCGGGGCGGCTCGACCGTGCGGTCCACGATGTCGAAGCCCAGCAGGCCCTTCTCCGACGCGCCCGCGTACGTGAACGTGCCGTACTCGGCGATCATGATCGGCTTGTCCCACTTGCGGTACGCGTCGAGCTCGGCGATGTACGCCTCGCGGCTCGGCTTCGGGTGGTAGTAGTCCGTGATGCCGATGTAGTCGAACGGCGTCCAGTCGACCCGCTCGAACGAACCCGCCGAGTAGGTGATGCCCCCGTCGAAGTTCGCCCGCGCGACCTTGGCCGCCTGGCCCAGGAAGGCGTTGAGCTTCAGCTCGACGTCCTCGTGGTCGATCGGGCCGACCGGGCGCAGGAAGTGGTGGTCGGAGTCGGGGAAGGCGTTGCCCATCCGGTTGTGGTAGAACTCGCCCGGCATGATCCCCATGGTCTGGATCGCGTGCGTGCACCCGACGCTGACGTGGATGTCGGCGCCCTGCCGGCGGAACTTCTCGCCGAGGCGCGCGGTCTCGGCGATGTGCTCCAGCACCTCCGGCTGCTCGCCGTCCATCAGGCGCGGCTGCAGCCAGACGTGCAGGCCGCGCTCGACCGCGTGCGCCGTCGTGGCCTCGAGGCGGTCGAACAGCGTGCCGTAGATCGTCACCGAGTTGGCCTTGAGGCCGTCGGCGATCGAGTCGATCTCCGACCGCATGATGTCTTCGTTCCACACCATGCGCGAGTTGTGGCCCTGACCGGTCTCGTGGTTCGACCCACAGTCGTAGGCGACCCCGCGGTAGGTGAGCCCCTTCCCCCGCGGTGCGAGGATCTCGTGTTCACTCATTTTCGTGCCCTTTCGAGGCGCTACGCCGCGCGCCGGCGCTGCTGGAAGATGTCGTTGATCCCGGTCAGGCCCGAAAGCATGGTCGCGAAGTCCGTCTCGCGCGGCCGCAGCTTCTGCGGGTCGATCTGCTCCTGGGCCTTGTCCCAGTAGTCCTCCTTGTTCTTCGTGCGGTCGTAGAAGAACCGCACGAAGTCCAGCACGGAGTCGAGGAAGGTCCGGTAGCTCTCCTCGTACAGGCCGAGCAGCTCGTCCTCGGCCGACGGGTCCTGCAGCACTCCGTCGATCGCGTCGGCCAGCGCCCGCGCCCCGCGCAGGGCCAGCGTGACGCCGGTGGACAGCAGCGGGTCGACGAACGCGGCGGCGTCGCCGACCATCGCCCAGCCCGGGCCGTGGAAGCGTTCGGCGGTGTAGGACCAGTCCTTGATGTTGCGGAACCCGCTCGCCCGGGTCGCGCCCTTGACCAGGGTGCTGACCTCTTCGGTCTTGCCGAGCTCCTCGAAGTACAGCTCCTCCAGCGACTTGCCCGACTTCTGGTACTCCTCCAGCGGCGTCACGTAGCCGACGCTGACCGTGCCGTCGTGCAGGGGGATGAACCAGAACCAGCCGGTCGGGCGGTTCTCCGAGATGATGTCGCCCGCCTTGGTGCCGCTGTAGAGGTTGCAGCCCTGCCAGTACGTCCAGGTGGCGATGTTGCGCAGGTCGTCGTGCCAGGCGACGGAGTCGAAGTGCTTGGCCAGGATGTGGTTCTGGCCCGTGGCGTCGACGACGAACGTCCCGTGCGCTTCCTTCGTCTCCTTGCTGCCCTTCTCCGCGTAGGTGACGCCGACCATGCGCTCGCCGTCGAAGATCGGCTCGCGGACGGTGACCTCTTCGAGCACCTTCGCGCCCAGTTCGCGGGCCCGGCCCAGAACCAGGGCGTCGAAGTCGGCGCGGCGCACCTGGTAGGCGTAGTCGTAGAGCGCCGACTCGGTGAACCGGAAGCCCCAGGTTCCCTGGTTCTTGCCCCACAGGAGCGTGCCGCCGTACTTCTTCGTGAAGCCCATGGCGTCCAGGCGCTCGATCAGGCCCAGGTCGTCGAGGGTGGGCAGCGCGCCGGTGATCAGCGACTCGCCGATGTGGTAACGCGGGAACTTCTCGCGCTCCAGGACCAGCACCTTGTGGCCCATGCCGGCCAGCAGCCCGGCCGTCGCCGCGCCGCCGGGTCCACCGCCGACGACCACGACGTCGTACGTTTCCTCGCTTGCGCTCATCTGCGCGATCCTCCTCGGATATCGGCCGCTGCTGCTGGAAGTCAGAGTGCCCACAGTGGACGGTTCGGGTCGGCCAGGCCGGCGGCCAGGATGCCGCGGTAGTCGTCGATCATCCGGACCATCGTCTCGCGGTCGAACTGCTCGGTGTTGTACCGCGAGGTGCCGGCGATCTCGCCGTCGCCGAGGATGTCGAGCGCCCACAGCACGCCGTTGGGGATGTCCGAGGTGTCCTGGCAGGACTTGGTGCGCCTGCGGACCTCCGCGTACTCGACGTCGCCGACGGTCTCCGCCTCGGTCATGCCGGGGAACTGCAGGACCTGGATGGCGCAGACGGCGTTGTCGTCCCGCTCGTAGGTCTTGTTGATCTCCGGCGCCTGCGCGACGACCTCGCTGAAGGGCAGCTCGTGCGCGTAGGCCTCCAGGCAGGTGGCCCGGATCCGCAGCACCAGCTCGGAGAAGGTGCGGCAGCCGTCGATGTCGGTCCGCAGCGGGACCAGGTTGAAGAACGGGCCGATGGTGTCGTAGTGCGACTGGTCGGCGCGGCCGGAGGTGATGATCGGCACGACCAGGTCGGTCGCGCCGGACATCCGCGCCAGCAGTGCGTTGTAGGCCGCCAGCAGCACCATGAACGGCGAGCAGTGCATCACCCGCGCCAGCTCCGTCGTGCCGCGGGTGAGCTCGGCGTCGAGCAGGAACCGCTCCACCGCGTAGACGGCCGGGGTGTCCGGGGCGAGCGTGCGGTCGGCCTTGATGTCGAGCATCCGGCCGCCGCGCAGCTTCCCGCCCCAGTACTCGCGCGACGCCTGCGCCTGCTCCCCGGCCAGGTCGTCGATCTGCCAGACGGAGAATTCCCCGTACTGGCGCGGCTCCGGCAGCGCGGGCACGTCGAGCCCGCGGCGCCGGGCGTAGCTGACCGCCAGGTCGTTGATCAGCACGTGCAGCGACCAGCCGTCGCCGGCGGTGTGGTGCACGATCAGCACCAGCACCCCGTCCCGGTCGTCGAAGCGGCCCAGCTCGGCGCGCAGGTGCGGCAGCTCGTCGGCGCCCAGCCGGCCCGCCTCGACCGCATTGATGAACTCGTCGACCTGCTCGTCGCGCGGGCGGCCGTCGTCGGTCAGCTCGTGCAGGACGAGTTCCGGCGAGCACGGCGGGTGGACGCGCTGGTACTGCTCGCCGTTTTCGCGGACGATCTCCGTGCGGAGGATCTCGTGCCGCTCGACGACGTCGTCCAGCGCGCCGCGCAGCGTGTCCGGGTCCAGCTCGCCGCGCACCCGCCAGCCGTGGATCACCAGGTGCCGGGGCCCGAACGCGCCGTCCGTCTCGCCCTTGTCGAAGATGCACAGCAGACCGAGGTTGGCCGACAACGGGTAGCGGCTCATCGGGATTCCCTTTCCTGCCCGGACGGATTTCAGTGGTGGTCGCGCTGGCGCTCGGCGGCCTGGTACAGCGCGGTGATGTTGCCGCTGCCGAAGCCCCGCGCGCCGAGCCGTTCGATCAGCTCGAGGAAGATCGTGTTCCGCGGGTGCACCGAGCGCGCGAAGATCTGGTATAGCTGGCCGTCGTGGTCCTCGTCGACGAGCACCTGCTGCGTGCGCAGCTCCGGCACCGAGTACTGCTCCGGCACCACGCGCTGCAGCAGGTCCGCGTAGTAGGAGGCGGGGGTGCCCATGAACTCGACGCCCCGGTCGCGCAGCACGTCGACCGCCTCGATGATCCCGTTGCTGGTGAAGGCGATGTGCTGCACGCCGGCGCCGCCGTGGTCCTTGAGGAAGTCGTCGATGTGCCCCGGATCCTTCGAGGTGTCCGGCTCGATGAGCGTGAAGGTCACGCTGCCGGACTTGCTCTGCACGACCTTCGTGGTCATCGCCTGCGAGCCGACCGCGATGGTCTCGGCGAAGATCAGCTCGAAGCCCAGCACGTCCCGGTAGAAGTCGACCGTGGCGTCGAGGTGACCGTGTTCCACGCACACCGCGAAGTGGTCGATCTCCAGCAGCGCGCCCGGTTCCTCGGCGTTCACCGCGATCGGGGCGGGCGGGCCGTCCGGGTACTCGACGAAGGTGTGCAGGGTGTCGCCGAAGCCCATGATGCTGGCCGTGACGACGTGGCCGGCGCGGGACGGCCCGGCGACGGGGCGGGCCCCACGGGCGACGGCCTCCTCGAACGCCGCCTTCGCGTCGGTGACGCGCAGGGCGATGTCCGAGACGCCGTCGCCGTGGCGGTCGACGTAGGCGGTGCCGGGGTGGTCGTCGACGAGCGGCTCGCTGAAGACGAACCGGATGTCGTTGGCACCGATCTCGGTCGAGCGCACGGTCGCCCAGTCCGGGCCGGAGTCGCCCAGCGGCCGTTCGCCGAGGCCGTATCCGCGCACCAGCCAGTCCCGTGCCGTGTCGAGGCTGCCGACGTAGAAACGGACGTAGTCCAGCTCGAGACCGTCGAGGGCCGACGGGTTCGGGGTGACCATGGAAACCTTCTTTCGTGGGATCAGCGCGGTGGGCGGCGTCCGGGGGTCAGGCGGCGCGGCGGCCGGCCGGGTGCGGCCGCAGGTCACGCCAGTTCTCGGCGATGTGGTCCAGGCAGGCCTGGCGCCCGCGCGGGCCGTACGTGACCTCCCAGCCGGCGGGCACCGGGATACCGGAGACCCACAGGGAGTGCTCGCCCACGGCGTTCACCAGGACGGTGTAGTTCTTGTCCGGGTCGTCGAAGGGGTTCGTCATTTCGGTCTCCTCAGAGCAGCTGGGCCAGGCCGGCCACGGTCGGCGTGTCGAAGAGCGTGTTGATCTTCAGTTCCACGCCCAGCTCGGCGCGGATCCGGTTGAGCAGGCGCATCGCGAGCAGCGAGTGGCCGCCCAGGTCGAAGAAGCTGTCGTCGACGCCGACCTCTTCGACGCCGAGGACCGCGGAGAACGCGCGGCAGAGCGCCTCCTCCTTGGGGCCGCTCGGCGCGCGGGACGCGCCCGCGGCCTCGAACTCCGGCTGCGGCAGCGCGGCCCGGTCGAGCTTGCCGTTGGCCGTCAGGGGCAGCCGTTCGACGACGACGAAAGCGGCGGGCAGCATGTACTCCGGCAGCCGGGAGCGGACGCGCTCGCGGATGGCGGCGGTGTCCGGAGCACCGGAGTCGGCGACCAGGTAGGCGACCAGCCGGACGTCACCGGCCTTGACCTCGCGGGCGACGACGGCGACGTCGGCGAGACCGGGGTGCCCGGCGATGGCGGCCTCGATCTCGGCGAGCTCGACGCGGAAGCCGAGGATCTTGACCTGGTCGGTGGCGCGGCCGACGAACTCGATCTCCCCGGCCGGGGTGCGGCGCACGAGGTCGCCGGTGCGGTACATCCGGGACCCCGGCTCGCCGAACGGGTTGGCGACGAAGCGCTCGCCGGTCAGGTCCGGGCGGCCGGCGTAGCCGAGCGCGACACCGACGCCGCCGAAGTAGAGCTCGCCGACGGTGCCGTCGGGCACCGGGTCGAGCCGCTCGTCCAGCACGTGCAGTGCGACCCCGTCCATCGCGCGCCCGACCGGGACCACCGGGCCCGGCGTGTAGGGCGCGGTGATCGCGGAGTTCGTGCTGAAGACGGTGCCTTCGGTGGCTCCGTACATGGCGCGGACGGTCAGGTCCGGGTTGACCTCGAGCACGCGGGCGACCGCGGTCGGCGCGATCACGTCACCGCCGGTCAGGACCTCGCGGACACCCGCCAGGCTCTCCGGCGCCTCCTCGGCCACGACCCGGAACAGCCCGGCCGTCAGGTGGACACCGGTGATCCGGTGCGCGGCCAGCAGCGAGCCGAGCGTCGGGATGTCGAGCTTGCCCTCGGGCGCGACGACGACGGTGCCGCCGTGCAGCAGCGGCACCCAGATCTCGTAGGTCGAGACGTTGAACGCGTGCGGCGCGATGAGCAGGACCCGCTCGTGGTTGCCGGTGTCCCAGGTGGAGTCCAGGGCCAGCGCGAGGGCGTCGGTGTGGCGCACGGCGACGCCCTTCGGCTCGCCCGTCGAGCCCGAGGTGTACATGACGTACGCCGGGGCGTTGTCGTCCAGCGTCACCGCGGGGGCCGTCGCCGGCTGGTCCGCGAGGTCTTCCGAGGCCAGCACGACATCGGCGATCGACGGGATGCCCAGGCCCTTCGAGGCCTCGTCGGTGACGAGGATGGTCGCCTTCGAGTGGTCGACGATCCACTGGCGCCGGTCGGCCGGGTAGGCCGAGTGGATCGGCTGGTAGAACGAGCCGGCCTTGAGCGCGGCCAGGAACGTGACGACGACGTCGGTGCTGCGCTCGAGCAGCACCGCGACCGGGACGTCCGGGCCGGCGCCCAGGCCGGCGAGCCGGTGGGCGAGCCGGTTGGCGCGCTCGTCGAGCTCCCGGTACGTCAGCGTCCGGTCCGAGCCGGAGACGGCCACCGCGTCGGGGGTTCGGGCGGCCTGCGCGGAGAACGCCTCGTGAACGGACCGGGACATGATCACACTCCAATTCCTCGAAGTCCTGCGGCGCCGGTTCCGGCGCCGAGAAACGGGCGCGGGTGACCCGCGGCCGAGGTGTTTGCGGGTTGTGCTGCCTGCCGGGCAGGGGGTCAGGCGGCCTGGCCTTCGGCGGGCTGGTACGAGAGGACGCGCTGGACCAGCGACTCGTCCATCAGCGCGGTCGGCGGGTCGATCAGCCCGGCCACGCGCATGAACGCCTTGACGATCTCCTGGTCCTTCGACGCGGCGTACTGCAGCAGGCCCATGAAGGCGTTGCCCTGCTCGATCTCCGGGGTCCGCTCCCCTTCGACGTCGGGGAAGGCGAGGTCGCCGCTCGCGGAGACCGCCCACGGCGCGTCGACGACCTGGCCGATGTCGCGGAAGTAGGCGTACTGGTCGACCTCGCCGGCGCGCAGGTGCTCGCGGAGGGTGTGGGCCTCCCAGGCCGCGACGCTCATGCCCTGGCCGTAGACCGGGTTGAAGCTGCAGATCGCGTCGCCGAGCACGAGCAGGCCGGCCGGGAAGCGGTCGAGGTGCTCGTAACGGCGGCGGACGCTCGCCGGGAACCCGAACGACGTCGGGTCGTCGAGCGGCTCGGCGTCCTTGATGCCGTCGTAGACGTCCGGCACCGGCAGCGACTTGGCGAACTCGACGAAGCCCTCGGGGTCGGTCGGCGGGTGGTCGCCGAGGATCCCGGTGAGGGAGACGATGCAGGTGTCCTCGTCGGACAGCCCGAAGAAGGCGCCGCGCGGGTGCGCGGGCGAGGCGACCGGGTTGATCGACCACGTGTCGGTGAACGAGCCGGGCGGGCGGCGGTAGAACCGCGTGGTGTAGGCCAGCCCGATCTTGACGCGGTCCTCGGTGGGCCGCGCGTAGCCGAGCTGCTCCAGCCAGGCGGGCGTCCGCGAGCCGCGGCCGGTGGCGTCGAGCACGAGGTCGGCGCGCAGCACCTTCTCGATCCCGGCGTCGTCGCGCACGCGCACGCCGATCACCCGCGAGTTGTCCGAAGTGGACACCAGGCCGAGGATGTCGTGCTGCTCCAGGTAGGTCACGTTCGGCAGCGCGTTCACCCGGGTGCGGACGTGGTTCTCCAGCACCGGGCGCGTCGGCGTCACGGACACCAGGCCCGTGTGGGTGTAGGGCAGGCGCAGGCCGTTGAAGTACCAGCGCATCTCGCCCAGGTCACCGACCGGCGCGCCGGCGGCGCGCAGGTCGTCGGTGAAACCGGGGAAGAAGTCTTCGAGGATCCGCTGGCCCCGGGCGTGCAGTCCGTGCGCGTGCCGGGTGTGCGGCGTGCCCCGGCGCGGCTTCGTCACCCCGAGGACGGTGTCGCGGTCGAGGACCAGGACGTTCTCGTAGGACTCGGACAGCACCCGGGCCGCCAGGCTACCGGCCATGCTGCCACCGAGGACGACGGCGACGCTTCCGACCTGTCCGGCCATGTGCCGGCCTCCTTGGCGTGAGAGGTACGTGAAGGGCCATCACGCGGGTCATCCCGCGGTGCGGCCTGCTGTCAGCCTCACACCCCCGTCGGGCGGCGGACGTCTCATGGTTTGCCCCGCGGGGCCCGGGGAGAACGTTCGGAGAAATCCCGGCCGGTTCCCCCGAGTCCATTCGAGACACCCGGGAACGCCGAAGGGGATCCCCGCGGTTCGCGGGGATCCCCTTCCGTCCGTGGCCGGGATCAGCTCGGGAACGTGCCGCTCGTGACGTTCACGAACGTGCCCGTGATGGCGCCCGCCCGGTCGGAGGCGAGGAACGTCGCCGTCGCCGCCACCTGGGCCAGCGTCGGGGACTTCTTCGTCATGCGCATCCCGTCCAGGTGCTGCAGCAGGCCCTGGAACGCCTCTTCGTCCATCTCCGGCCCGCCGCTGAAGGCCGCCAGCTTCGCCGGCGAGAGCGTCTCCGGCAGGCCCGCCGTCCAGATGCCGAGGACGCGGACGCCCGCGGGCCCGACCTCGTTCGCCAGGTTGCGGAACAGCGTGTCCAGCGCCGCGTCGGCCGGGCCCGTGCCGCCCATCATCGGGCTGCCGTTGGCCGACCCGCTGTTCAGGCCGAGGATCACCCCCGACCCCTGCTCCACCATGTGGCGCGCGGCCGCCCGCGCGGTCAGGAAGTTCGTGGTGAGCCCGGTGAGCACCGGCCCGGTCACGTCGTCGGCGATCATGTCGACCAGTGGCGTGCCCTGCACGTCGCCGCGGGTGATCAGGTTGATCGAGATGTCCAGGCTGCCGCTCTCGGCCACGACCGCCTTGGCGTGCCGCTCGACCGCGGCCTCGTTGAGGGCGTTGACCACGTTGGCCTTGGCCCAGCCGCCCGCGTTCGTGATCTCCTTGACCACCGGGGTGAGGTTCTTGCGGGTGCGCCCCGCGCAGTAGACGCGAGCCCCGGCCGCGGCGAACGCCTTGGCCACTTCGCGGCCGATGGAACCACCGGCCCCGTAGACGATGGCGTTCTTGTTCTCCAGGGACATCAGCTTTCCTTTCCTCGTCGACGTGTGCCGGTGCACACGTGCGTGGCCTGGCCCCCCAGCCATCGCCTCGGCCCCGCCCCGCCGGACGGCGGACCAAGGCGAGGTATCCGAGCACATCGTTGTGCCTTCGCGAGGCGGGCGGCATCTTCCGGATTGCGCTCACCGACTGCGTTCGGCGGTACCGGCCTTACCCCGTCGGAAGGAACCGGTTGCGCCGTACGCGTGACTCAGCTGGGGAAGATGCCGCTGGTGACGTTGACGAACGTGCCCGTGATGGCGCCGGCTTCCGGGGAGGCCAGGAAGGCCGCGGTCTGCGCCACCTGGGTGAGCGTGGGCGACTTCTTGGTCATGCGCATGCCGTCGAGGTGCTGCAGCAGGCCCTGGAACGCCGCGTCGTCCATCTTCGGGCCGCCGCTGAAGGCCGCCAGCTTCTCCGGCGACAGGGTCTCCGGCAGACCCGCCGTCCAGATGCCGGCGACGCGCACGCCGCTCGGGCCGACCTCGGCGGCCAGGTTCCGGACGAGGGTGTCGATCGCGCCGTCGGCGGGCCCGGTGCCGCCCATCATCGGGCTGCCGTGCGCGGACCCGCTGTCCAGCGCCAGGATCACGCCGGACCCCTGGTCCACCATGTGCCGGGCGGCGGCGCGCATGGTGATGAAGTTCGTGGTGACGCCGGTGACGATCGGGCCGGTGAAGTCCGCGGTCTTCATGTCGACGAGCGGGATGCCCTGCACGTCGCCGCGGGTGATCAGGTTGATCGAGACGTCCAGGCTGCCGCCCTCGACCACCACGGTCTTGGCGTGCTCCTCGACGGCCGACTCGTCGAGGGCGTCGAGCACGTCCACCGACGCCGACCCGCCGGCGGCCTCGATCTCGTCCGCCACGGCCTGCAGCGGCTCGAGGGTGCGGCCGACGAGGAACACGTGCGCGCCGTCGGCGGCGAACGCCTTGGCCACCGCCGCGCCGATCGAGCCGCCGGCGCCGTAGACGATCGCGTTCTTCTTCTCGAGCGACATCGCTCTCTCCTTCGCGTCTCTTCGCGTGCTGTGTTGCCCGCGTTGTCGGACATTGAGACGCACGGCCGCCGGAGAACTCATCGCCCGGATCGGGCTAAAGCGTGAGCGGCAGGCCGAAGGCCGGGAAGAGGTGCGGCTCGAAGGAGGTGATCTCGACGATCCGGCCGTCCTCGATGCGCAGGACGTCCAGCACCTGCGCCCGGTACACGGTGGTGCCCGGCCGCCGCAGGTACCCCGCCGCGGCCGGCTGGCGGTTCGCGAAGGTCGGCAGGTGCTTCCAGGTGCCCTGGAAGTGCGGTGACGCCGGGTCGATCGAGGGCTTGATGAACGCCATCATCGCGTCGCGGCCGACGAACCAGAACGGGTTCGGCGGCATCGTCAGGACGACGTCCTCGCTGAGCAGCTCGGCGACGACGGCGGCGTCGGCCTGGTCGGCCGCGTCCATGTAGCGCTGCAGGATTTCGCGCTCCTGGCTGGTCGGGTGAGCCGGTGCGGTCCAGTCGCTGCGCCGTTCCGGCAGATGGCGCCGCAGCGCGGGCCGGGCCCGCTGCAGGGCGCTGTTGACCGACGCGACGCTCATGTCCAGCTGCTCGGCCGTGTCGGCGGCGGGCCAGCCGAGCACGTCACGCAGGATCAGCACAGCCCGCTGCCGCGGCGGCAGGTGCTGGATGGCGGCCAGGAACACCAGCTCCATCGTCTCCCGGGACACCGCGGCCCGCTCCGGCTCGACGTCGGTGGACGCGACGTCCGCGAGCAGCGCGTCCGGGTAGGGCTGCAACCACGTCACCCGGACGGGTGGTTCGGCGGCCCCGTTGTCCATTCCCGGTACGGGCTCGTACCGCTGCGGGCGGCGCTCGTTGCGCCGCAGGAAGTCGAGGCAGGCGTTGGTGGCGATGCGGTACAGCCAGGCGCGGAAGGTCGACCGGCCCTCGAAGGCGTCCCGCCGGTTCCAGGCGCGCAGGAACGTCTCCTGGACCATGTCCTCGGCGTCGTCGTAGGAGCCGACCATCCGGTAGCAGTGCACCTGCAGTTCGTGCCGGAACGGCTCGACGAGCCCGGCGAAGTCCCATTCGTCACCGGCCCGGACGGCCGCCGTGACCTCGCCGTCTTCACCGGCGCCGGTTTCCGTCACGGCGTCGTCCGTGACGTTTTCTTCCGTGACGCTTTCTTCCGTCACGTCCGCGGGCGTGACGTTTTCCGGCCGGTTCTCCGTCACGCGGGCGGGCGTGACGTTTTCGGTGGCCGCGGCGTCGCGGGCGAGCTGGGCGACCCGGCGCAGCCTGCCGACGGTCGAGGCGAGGTCGGTGACGTCGGTGTAGAAGGCCTCGGGCAGCTGCGGCGCGAGCCGCCGGACGCGCTGCTCGATGTCGGCGATGAGCTGGGGCACGGCGTAGCCGCCCTGCTGCTGCCGCTCGCGGTAGGCCTTCTGCCGGCAGGCGGGCGAGCAGTACTTGGACACGCGCCCGCGGCCACCCGCCCGCGCGGGGAGCGGCTTGCCGCAGCTGGGACACCGGCCGTCGGTCACGGTGCGAATCTACGCAGGGTCACCCGGGCCCGCCACGGCACCCCGCGCGCGCCCGGCCCGCGTCTCCCGTCGTGCGCTTCCGGGTTCCGGTCCGGCGCCCGGCAGCGCCCACCGCAGAAATGGAGGCGCCGCCGGGTTTTCGCCCCGATCATCCTCGTATGCGGGCGAGCCGGGCGGCCGACCCATCCCTTGCGAAGGAGCACAAGTCATGGCGACGAGCGTCCCGATCTCGGATGCGGACTACCTCCGGATCCTCATCCACGGCCACACCGCGTTCGAACTGCTGCGCACGGGTCTGGAGTTCGACCTGTTCCAGAAGCTCGAGGACAGCGGCGGCCTGGACGTCACCGAGACGGCGGAGGCGCTCGGCGTCGAGGAGTACCCGGCGCGCGTCCTGCTGCTCGGCCTGGCCTCCCTGCTGCTGGTCGAGAAGAAGGACGGCAAGTTCGTCAACGCCCCGATCGTGCGCCGCAAGCTGCTCAAGGACGGTGAGCGGTTCCTCGGCCCGCTCATCGACATCCAGGACAAGATCATCAACAAGACCCTGGTGGACTTCGCCGAGTCGATGCGGCAGAGCACCAACGTCGGCCTGCGCCACCTCGAAGGCCCCGGCGACACGCTGTACTCGAAGCTCACGGCCACCCCGGACCTGCAGAAGGTCTTCTACGACAACATGGGTGACGCTTCGAACCGCGCGTTCGACCAGTTCCTCGACCTCTACGACTTCAGCGGCGTCAAGCACGCCATCGACATCGGCGGCGGCGACGGCACCAACTCGGTCAAGCTGGCCGAGCGCTACCCCGAGCTCGAGATGACCGTGTTCGACCAGGAGAGCGTCACCCGGCTCGCCGCGGACAAGATCGAGGACCCGTCGGTCCGCAAGCGCGTGCACTTCCACCCCGGCGACATGCTCACCGACCGGCTGCCCGAGGGCGCCGACGCGATCCTGTACTTCCACATCTACGAGATCTGGTCGCTGGAGCGGAACACGGAGATGCTCCGCAAGTGCTACGACGCGCTGCCCGAGGGCGGCACGGTGCTCGTCTACAACTTCGTCTCCAACGACGAGGGCACCGGCTCGCTGTCCGGCGGGCTCGTTTCGCCGTACTTCCTCGCACTCGCCTCGGGCGAGGGCATGACCTGGTCGGCGGCGGACATGGAGAAGTCCGTGCGCGACGCCGGGTTCTCGCGGGTCGAGCGGTTCGCCGACCTCGGCTTCAGCCACGCCCTGGTGGTGGGCCACAAGTAGCCCGGTCCCCGATCCGGGCGAGCCGGAACCGGCTCGCCCGGATCTTCGGTGTCCTTGCCCGGCGCCCGCCGCTTGCGGGACGAACGAAAGAAGGCCGATGAACTTCCCCGAACCCGTCGCCATCATCGGGATGGCTTGCCGTTTCGCCGCGGGAATCGAGTCACCAGAGTCGTTCTGGGCGCTCCTGCGCGACGGTGGCGACACCGTCGGCGACCTGCCCGCGGACCGCTGGGAGTGGCACGCCGGCCAGAGCCGCGAGCACGCCGCGGTGGTGCGGGACGTGACCAAGCGCGGTGCGTTCCTCGACAACGTCAAGGAGTTCGACGCCGACTTCTTCGACGTCACCCCGCGCGAGGCGGCCCTGATGGACCCGCAGCAGCGGATCACCCTGGAGCTGGCGTGGGAGGCACTGGAACACGCCGGCATCCCGCCACGCTCGCTCGGCGGCACCGACGCCGGTGTGTTCATGGGCGTGGGCGCCGACGACTACGGGCGCCGGCTGCTGGAGGACCTGCCGCGGATCGAGGCCTGGACCGGGATCGGCAGCTCGTTCTGCGCCGTCGCGAACCGGGTGTCCTACGCGCTGGACCTGCGCGGGCCGAGCATGGTGGTGGACACCGCGTGCTCGTCGTCGCTGGTCTCGATCCACCTGGCCGCACAGGCCCTGCGGTCCGGCGAGTGCCCGGTCGCGCTCGCCGGCGGCATCCTGGTGATGGCAGGCCCCGGCCTGTCGGTGGTGCTCGACGCCGCCGGCGCCACCTCGCGCGACGGGCGCAGCAAGTCCTTCGACGCCTCGGCCGACGGCTACGGCCGCGGTGAGGGCGGCGGCATCGTCGTGCTCAAGCTGCTCGAGGACGCCCGCCGCGACGGCGACCGCGTGCTCGCGGTCATCCGCGGCAGCGCCGTGCAGCAGGACGGCAAGACCAACGGGATCATGGCGCCCAACGGCGAGGCACAGGCCCACCTGATGCGCCGCGCCTACCAGGCCGCCGGCATCGACCCGGCGACCGTCGGCTACGTCGAAGCGCACGGCACCGGCACCAGCGTCGGCGACCCGCTCGAAGCGGGCGCGATGAGCTCGGTGTTCGGCGCCGGGCGCCCGGCGGGCGCGCCGTGCCTGATCGGCTCGGTGAAGCCGAACGTCGGGCACCTGGAAGCGGGCGCGGGCGTCGCCGGCGTGATCAAGACCGTGCTGGCGCTGCAGCACGGGGAGATCCCGGCCAGCCTGAACTTCACCACGCCGAACCCGAAGATCCCGTGGGACACCTCGGGGCTGCGCGTGGTCACCGAGAACACGCCGTGGCCGCAGAGCAGCGCGCCGCGCCGCGCCGGGGTGTCCGGCTACGGCTACGGCGGCACCATCGCGCACGTCATCCTCGAAGCCGCCCCCGAAGCCGCCCCCGAAGCCGAAGCCACGACGGCGAAGGCGGACAGCACCAGCCGGCCGAACGTCCTGCCGCTGTCCGGGGCGACCGAAGCCGCCGTCGCGAAGTACGCCGGGCGGCTGGCGAACTGGCTGGCGCGGCACCCGGACACCGCACTCGCCGACGTCGGGCACACGCTGGCCCGGCGCCGCCAGCACCTGCCCTTCCGGGCCGCGGTGACGGTCGACAGCACCGCGGCGCTGCGCGCGAAGCTCGCCGAATTCGCGGCCTCGGGCACCGGCGGGGTCACCGGGCGGGCGCTGCCGGAGACCGCGCGCCAGGAGCTGGTCTGGGTCTTCTCCGGGCACGGCTCGCAGTGGACCGGCATGGCCCGCGAGCTGCTGGCCACCGAACCCGCCTTCGCGGCCGTCATCGACGAGATCGAGCCGGTCTTCCAGGCGGAGCTGGGGATCTCGCCGCGGGCGACCATCGGCTCGGACGCCGTGCAGCCGGTCGACGTGATCCAGCCGATGATCTTCGCCGTCCAGGTCGCGCTGGCCGCGGTGTGGCGTGACCGCGGGGTCCACCCGGACGCCGTGATCGGGCACTCGGTCGGCGAGATCGCCGCGGCCGTCACGGCCGGCATGCTCACCCTCGAGCAGGGCGCCCGGCTGGTCTGCCGCCGTTCGGTGCTGCTGCGGCGGGTGGCCGGCCGGGGCGCGATGGCGATGGTGAACCTGCCGCCGGAAGAGGCGCGCCGTCGCCTCGCCGGCCGCACCGACATCGCCGTCGCGGTCGCCGCCGCCACCGGGTCGACCGTGTTCTCCGGTGACATCGACGCCGTGCAGGAGACGAGCGAGGTGTTCGCCGCCGAGGGCCTCGCCGTGCGCAAGGTCGACTCCGACGTCGCCTTCCACAGCCCGCACATGGACCCGCTGCTGGAGTCGCTGGCCGCGGCCGCCGCGGACCTGCCGCCCGCCCCGGCCGGCATCCCCGTGTACAGCACCGCGCTGGCCGACCCGCGGTCGGAGGCGCCGCGCGACGGCGCGTACTGGGCCACGAACCTGCGCGGCACCGTGCGGTTCGCCGAGGCCGTCGCGGCCGCGGCGGCGGACGGCTACCGGCTGTTCGTCGAGGTCTCCCCGCACCCGGTGGTCGAGCACTCGATCAACGAGACCCTCGACGAGCTGGGCATCACCGACGCCGTCGTCACGCACTCCCTGCGGCGCAACCGGCCCGAGCGCGAAACCCTGCTGACGAACCTCGGCGTGCTCCACTGCGGCGGTGCCGACGTCGACTGGGCGGCGCACTGGCCGGAGGGGTCCCTCGCGGACCTGCCGACCACGGCGTGGCAGCGCAAGGAGCACTGGGTCGACGATTCGGTCGGCCGCTCGTTCCTCACCGAGCAGCACGACCTCGACAGCCACACCCTGCTCGGCGGCCGGATCAACGTGCACGGCGCGAACCCGGCCCAGGCCTGGCTGACCTACCTCGACCGCGACTCGCGGCCGTACCCGGGCGACCACCCGGTG
The DNA here is from genome assembly GCF_040610315.1 of Amycolatopsis sp. NPDC004169. Taxonomy (NCBI): domain Bacteria; kingdom Bacillati; phylum Actinomycetota; class Actinomycetes; order Pseudonocardiales; family Pseudonocardiaceae; genus Amycolatopsis; species Amycolatopsis sp. NPDC004169. The sequence goes on along the minus strand of NZ_JBEXMD010000048.1, from coordinate 39,371 downwards.
CGGAAGGTCGAGATCATCCCGGCCGCGGTGCTGCTCAACAGCTTCCTCACCGCCGCGGCGACGGCGAAGGGGACCTGGCACGAGCTCTCCGACGTCGCGCTGCGCGTCCCGGTGAGCGTCACGCGGCCGCGGCACCTGCAGATCGTGCTGCAGGACGGCACGTTCCGGCTGTCCTCGCGGATCATCGAGGACGTCAGCGCCGATGACGGCGACGACAAGGGCTGGGTCACCCACACCACGGCGGCGGTCACCGCGTTCGGCGGCTCGATCCGCGGCCAGCGCTCGGAGGCGCGGACCACCGAAGACCTGCCCACCGGGTACGTCATCGACCGGCTCGCCACCCTGGGCGTCGCCGCGATGGGCTTCCCGTGGGCGGTCGAGGAGATCCGGCGCGGCGAGGGCACCCTCGTCGTCACGGTCGACACCGACCCCGGCTCGGCCGAGCCGCCGGCCACGTGGGCCCCCCTGCTCGACGGTGCCCTGTCGGCGGCTTCGGTCGCCTTCGGCGGCCCGCCGATCCTGCGGATGCCCGCGCACATCCACCGCGTCACGCTCGCCGAGCGGTCGCCGTCGCGGGCGAAGGTGACCGTGCGGGTGGTCGCCGACGACACCGTGGACGTCGAGATCGCCGACCTCGACGGCACCGTCGTGGGCCGGTTGACGCGGCTCAAGTACGGCGTGCTGGACAGTGAGGCCGGTGCGGTCACGAGTCCCCGCCAGGTCGTGCACGAGCTGGCCTGGCGCCCCGCCGAGGGCGTCGCCGGCGCGCCGTCCGGGAACCTCGTGCTGGTCGGGCCGGACTCGCCGCTGCTGCGGCGGGTCGCCGCCGGCCTCGACGCGCTCGGGGTCGCGCACCTGGCCGCGGCCACGCCGGAGAGCCTGCCCGAAAGGGTGCTCGGCCCGGACCACACGCTGCTCGTGGTGCCCGCCGCCGGGTCGACCGGCGAAGCCGCCGCGGCGGCTTCGTGGCTGCTCGCCCGCACGGCACAGCGGGTCGCCGCGACCGGGGAGGCGAAGACGGCCCGGGTCTGGTGCCTCACCGAAGGCGTCCGCGAGAGCGCCGAGTCCGACGCGCTCGCCCACGGTCCGCTGTGGGGCGTCGGCCGCGTGATCGGCGGCGAGCACCCCGGGCTCTGGGGCGGCACCGTCGACATCGGACAGTCCGAAAGCGACATCGCCGCCCTGGTCGAGGTGCTGCGGACGATTCGCGGCGAAGACGTCGTCGTCGTCCGCGACGGCGAGGCCTCGGTCGGGCGCCTGCACCGGCTCGAGGGCGATCCGGCCCGGCCGCGGCTCACCGCCCGGCCGCACGCGACCTACCTGGTCACCGGCGGCCTCGGCGCGCTCGGGCTGGAAGTCGCGTACTGGCTGGCCGACCGCGGGGCCCGGCGCATCGTGCTCGCGGGCCGCCGGGGGCTGCCGCCGCGCGCCCGGTGGGGCGAGCTGACCGACGAGGCCGAAATCGGCGCCGTCGAGTCCGTGGTCGCGCTGGAGCGGCTCGGGGTGACCGTGGTCCCCGTCGCGGTGGACATCGCCGACGCCGCCCAGGTCGCCGCCAAGCTTTCGCCGGACGCGCTCGGGCTGCCGCCGTTCCGCGGGGTGGTGCACGCCGCCGGTGTGCTCGACGACCGCACGCTCGGCCGGCTCGACGAAGCCTCGCTGCGCCGCGTCATGCGGCCGAAGGTCGAGGGCGCGCTGAACCTGCACCACCTGTTCGAGCCGGGCTCGCTGGACTTCTTCGTGCTGTTCTCCTCGTGCGGCCAGCTGCTCGGCCTGCCCGGGCAGACCAGCTACGCGGCGGGCAACGCGTTCCTCGACGCACTGGCCGCCCACCGCCGCGCGGCGGGGGACGCGGGTGCCGCGAGCTACGCCTGGACGTCGTGGCGCGGGCTGGGCATGTCGACCTCCTCCGCGGTGATCGACGCCGAGCTCGCCGCCCGCGGCACGGCCGACATCAGCGTCACCGAGGCGTTCGGGGCCTGGGACCTCGCGACCCGGCACGACCTCGGGTACGCGGTCATGCTGCGGACGCTGCCGGCGGAGCCCGGCGTCCGGAAGCTGGCCCTGCTGTCGGAACTGCCCGAGGAGGCCGCGGCCGGTGCCACCGCCGCGGACCTGGTCGACGTGCCGTGGGCCGGGCTCACCGGCGCCGAGCTGTCGGCGGCGGTCGTCGAGGAGATCCGCAAGCACGTCGCGGCCGAGACCGGCCTCGCGGCGTCCGAAGTGGACTCCCGGCGGCCGCTGATCGAGATGGGCCTCGACTCGGTGATGACCGTCCGGATCCGGCGCGGGCTCGAGCGGCGCTTCCGGTTCGCGCTGCCCGCGACGTTGTTCTGGGACCGGCCGACGATCGAAGCGGTCGCCGCCCTGCTCACCGAGCGGATGGCCGAGGAGACGGGGGAACCCGAATGAGTTTCGACGGTTTCGTGCCCTGGCCGGCGGACCTGGCCCACGCCTACCGCGCGGCCGGGGTCTGGCCGGGCCGGACGATGGGGTCCTACCTGTGGGAGTGGGCCGAGGACCACGGTGCGCGTGAGGCCGTCGTCGACGGCACCACCCGGCTGACCTACCGGGACCTCGCCGTCCGCGCGGACGCCTTGGCCGTGCGGCTGGCCGACCACGGGCTGTCGCGCGGGGACACCGTGCTGGTGCAGCTGCCGAACACGTGGGAGTTCGTCGTCGTGACCGCGGCCCTGCTGCGGCTCGGCGTCGTTCCGGCCATGATGCTGCCACCGCACCGGGACCACGAGCTGACCGCCATCGGGGCCCACGTGCGGGCCAAGGGTCTCGTCGTGCCGGACACGTGGCGCGGCTTCGACCACCAGGAGCTGGCTTTCCGCGTCAGCGCGGCCCTGCCCGCCCCGGCATCGGTGCTCGTGGTGGGCGACACCGTCACGCCCGGAGCGGTCGACGTCCGTGCCCTGATGGAGCCCGGCGGTGACGTCGCCGGGCGGCGGGCGTGGCTCGACGCGCACGGTCCCGCGCCGTCGGACATCGCGGTGTTCCTGCTCTCGGGCGGCACCACCGGGGTGCCCAAGGTGATCAGCCGCACCCACGACGACTACCTGTTCAACATCACCCACACCGCGCGGGCGTGCGCCTTCGACTCCGGCACCGTCTACCTCGCGGTGCTGCCGGCCGGGCACAACTTCCCGTTGGCCAGTCCGGGGATCTTCGGCGCCCTGCACGCCGGGGGGCGGGTGGTGCTCTCCTCCTCGCCGCGGCCGGAACCCGTGTTCGCCGCCATCGAGGCGGAGCGGGTCACCGCCACGTCCGCGGTGCCGGCCGTGGTGCTGAAGTGGGTCGAGGCGGCGGCGGCCGCGAAGCCCGATCTCGCGAGCCTGCGGTACGTGCACGTCGGCGGGTCGATGCTCGCTCCGGAGATCGCCGAGCGGATGGCGCGCTCGCTCGGGTGCCGGCTGCAGCAGGTCTACGGGATGGCCGAGGGGCTGGTCTGCTACACCCCGCCGGACGCCCCGGACGAGCTGGCCTTCGGCACCCAGGGGCCGCCGGTCAGCCCGTTCGACGAGCTGCTGGTCGTCGACGAGGACGGGCGGCCGGTTCCCCCGGGCGGTGAGGGTGAGCTGCTGACCAGGGGGCCGGGGACGCCTCGCGGGTACTACGGGGTGCCGGAGCAGAACAAGCTGTCGTTCACCGAAGACGGCTGGTTCCGCACCGGCGACCTGGTGCGCATCACGCCGGAGGGCTACGCGGTGGTGTGCGGCCGCGTGAAGGACCTCATCAACCGCGGCGGCGAGAAGATCTCGGCCGGCGAGGTCGAGACGCTGATCCAGGAGCTGCCCGAGGTGGCCGAGGTCGCGGCGGTCCCCGACCCGGACCCGCTGTACGGCGAACGGGTCTGCGTGTTCGTCCGCTTCCACGGCGGGTGTTCCCTGTCGCTGGCGGAGATCACCCGGTTCCTGACCGGGCGCGGGCTGGCGGCGTTCAAGATCCCGGAGCGGCTCGAGGTGCTGGCCGCCTTCCCGCACACCGCGGTCGGCAAGGCGGACAAGAAGGCGCTCAAGGTGCTGCTGGCCCGGATCGACGCGGCGCCGCGCGCCGCTTGACGGAGGTTCTGCTCAAGGGAACCGGAGCCCTCGGCGGATCGGGACTCGCGTCCCGGTCCCGCCGGGGGCTTCTCCCGTTCCCGTGCCACTAAACGCTTCCGGCTCTTCCGCCGGTACCTTGTCCGCTACGCCATGCTCCGCAACGGCACCCACCTCGCCACCCTGAACCCGGGCGCGCCGATCCCGATCGCGGGCAGCACAAGGCGAGGGCCGCCGCTCGGGTACAGGGGAACCCGAACGGCGGCCCTCACGGTGACCGTCCCTTTCGGACGGTCAGGCGGCGCGACCGTCCGAACGGCGCGCGGTCTCGGCTCCTTGTGCGGCGACGATCGCCGCGTCGAAGTTCGGCTCCTGGCCGACCTCCGGGACGTACTCCGCGTGGACCACCGTGCCGGCCGCGTCCACCACGAACACCGCTCGGGCCAGCAGGCGGAACTCCTTGATCACCACGCCGTACGCCAGGCCGAACGACAGGTCGCGGTGGTCGGACAGCGTGCGGACGCCTTCGACGCCCGCCGCGCCGCACCAGCGGGCCTGTGCGAACGGGAGGTCCACCGACACGGTCAGCACCGACGCCTCGCCCAGCCGGGCCAGGCTTTCGTTGAACCGGCGGGTCTGCAGGTCGCACACCGGCGTCTCCAGCGAGGGGACGACCGAGATCACCCGCGTCCCGCCCAGCTCGGAGAACCGGACCGGGGCGAGGTTGCTGCCCAGCGCCGTGAAGTCCGGGGCCCGGTCGCCGACGGCGATCTCCGGGCCCAGCAACGTCACCGGGTTGCCGCGGAAGGTCACGACGCCCGTGCGTTCGGTCATCTCGGTTCCCCCTCAGCCCTTGACCGGGCTGGTCTGCTGGGAAACCAGGCGCCACTCGCCGTCGACCTGCGCCACCACCCACGTGCCGCGGACCGTGCGCTCGGCCGGGACGGCCGTCTCGCCTTCGTACAGCACGCCGCCGTCGGTGATGACCACCGCGACGCCGGGCTCGACCACCTTGACCTCGATCGGCTCGGTGACCAGCTTGGTGCCCGACAGCGTGGCCCCGAAGGCGTCGGCGAAGAACGCCCGGATCGCGTCCCGGCCGTTGATCTGCTCGTCGTCGACGAGGATGCTGCCGTTCTCGGCGAACGACTCGGCGAACGCGCCGGCATCGTTCGCGTCCCACGCGGCGCGGGCGCGCAGCTGGGCGGTCACCGCGGCGCTTTCCTCACCCTGGGTGAACTTCCCGTAGTAGGTGGCCCACTGTTTGGCCCCCGCGACGAGGGACGAAGCCTTCTCGGACATCCGGCTCTCCTTGGCAGACGATGTGGCTCGAATCTCCGTGGCCAGGATTCCGGCAACCGGGGCCGTCCGGCATCTCCTCCCCTGCGCGAACACCGCGCGCAGCACCGCGCGAAAACGACGGGCAGGCGCGGCAACTCAGGAGAGGTCGCGGCGCGGGGCCGCGTGTGACCATGAACGCCGTATGGGCCGATCGTAACCCCCGCCGTTGGTTGGCCGACCGATCGAAGGAGAAGCAACAGTGTCCGCACCCACTTCTGACGAACAGGCCAGGCTGGACGACTACTACGGGCCCTTCACCTCCGAAAGGGAAAAGGAAGCCCTCGACGTCCCCCTGCGCCTGATCGCCGCCTGGAGCAAGAACGACGGCTACGGCGTCGCCAAGGCCTTCACCGAGGACGGCATCCTCATCCTGCCCGGCGACGTGCTCAAGAAGGGCCGTGACGAGATCGGCGCCTTCATGGCCGCCGCGTACGCCGGTCCGTTCAAGGGCACCGGCGTCACGGGCAAGCCGGTCAACCTCCGGTTCGTCTCGGACACCGTCGCGCTGATCCGCACGCACGGCGGCATCCTCGCGCCGGGCGAGACCGAGATCGACGAAGAGCTCGCCGTCCGCTCGACCTGGGTCGTCGTCAAGCGCGACAACGAATGGCAGCTGGCCGTGTACCAGAACAGCCCGCGCGGCGCCGGCGCGACGCTCCGCTGGTAACCGAAACCACCCGGGAGATCATTGTGCCGAACACTTCGTGGGGCGATGCCACCGCGATCCTCGCCGCGCACGGCGTCGAGGAGGACACCTCCTTCTACCGCGAGTTCACCAGCGCGGACGAAAAGGCCGTCCTCACCGTGCCGCAGCGCATCCAGGAGGCCTGGCTGCGGAACGACGCCGACAAGTTCGCCGACGTCTTCACCGCCGACGGCAGCCTGCTGCTGCAGGACAACCAGCTCACCAGCCGGGACGAGATCCGCGGCTACATGCGGGCCGGGTTCGCCGGGCCGCTGAAGGGAGCGCACGTCTACGGCTGGCCGCTGGAGGTCAAGTTCCTCGAGCCGGGCATCGCGATCGCGATCACCGAGGGCGGCATCATCCGCGCCGGTGAGTCCGAGATCGCGCCGGAGAACCAGATCCGGGCCGTCTGGGTCGTCGTCCGCAACGGCGAGGGCGACCTGAGCCTGTTCTCGCACCAGAGCAGCCCGGTCAAGGGCTGACGAAGTCCGTGGAGGCCCCCTCGCCCGCGCCCGGCGCGGACCAGGGGGCCTTCACGGCACTTTCGGAGATGGCAGGCGGCCCCGCCGGGGCTAGCGTCCCAGGCGGGGCCGTCCGGCCCCGCCGACGGCCGACGAGCGAGGGATCCCGATGACCACGGAACTTGCCCCCGGCACCGGGGCGCCCGTCGACCCGGCGAAGGCGAAGCCGTTCCCGTCCGTCGCGGGTTACGAGAAGGCGCTCGCCGAGATCCGCGCCGCCGCGGCCGCCTACTACGCCGGCGCGGACGTCGTCATGGACGACGACACCTACGACGCCCTGCTGGCCCGCGCGATCGCGACGGAGGCCGCGCACCCGGCGTGGAAGCCCGCGGACACCCCGACCGAAGCCGTCGGCGCCGGCGTGGCGCCGGGCACCGAAATCCCGCACAGCACACCGATGCTGGGGCTGGACAACGTCTTCGACAGCGAATCGCTGCGGAAGTGGGCCACGCGCCTCGAGCGCGTCCTCGGCCACCCGGTCACGGCCTACACCGTCGAGCCGAAGCTGGACGGCCTCGCCGTCGCGGCGCGCTACTCCCGCGGCCGGCTCACCCTCGTCCTCACGCGCGGCACCGGCACGATGGGCGAGGACGTCACCACCCGGGCGGTACTGGCCAAGGGCCTGCCCACCCGTCTCTCGTCGCCGCGGACGATCGAGGTCCGCGGCGAGGTGTTCATGACCGACGAGGACTTCCGCACGGCCAACGAATTGCGCACCGGGCACGGCGAACCGGCGTTCGCGCACCCGCGCAGCGCCGCGGCCGGGACCCTGCGCGCGGTCGACCGCGCCTACTCCGCGCCGCTTTCGTTCGCCGCCTACGCCGTGCAGGGCCTCGCCGACGACGGCACCCACTCGGAAGCCATGCGGCAGCTGGAAGAACTCGGCGTCGCGACGACCTCGGGCGGCAAGCCGGCGCTGAAGGTCTGCCGGAGCGCCGAGGAGATCGAAGCGGCGGTCGCGGAGATCCGGGACCTGCGCGGGGCACTCGGCTTCGGCGTCGACGGCGCGGTCATCAAAGCCGACCGGCCGCAGGACCGCGCCGCGGCCGGGGCGTCGGCCAAGGCGCCGCGCTGGGGCGTGGCCGTGAAGTTCCCCGCCGACACCCGCAGCACCAAGCTGCTCGCGATCGACGTCCAGGTCGGCCGCACCGGGGTGATCACCCCGGTCGCCACGCTGGAGCCGGTGTTCATCGACGGCGTGAAGGTCGTTTCGGCCACCCTGCACAACTTCGACGACCTGCAGCGGCGCAACGTCCGCGTCGGCGACACCGTGTTCGTCCGCCGCGCCGGCGACGTCATCCCCGAGATCACCGGCGCCAAGCTCGACGAACGGCCCGCGGACGCCCGGCCGTTCACCCCGCCCGAGGTGTGCCCCGACTGCGGCTCGGAGATCGACCGGTCGCAGACGCGCTGGCGCTGCACCGGCGGCCGGACCTGCGGCGCGCGGAAGATCCTGGCCCACTACGCCACGCGCGAGGCGATGGACATCGAGGGCATGGGCGGCAAGATCATCGACCTGCTGGTGGCCGAGGGACTGGTCGCCGACCCGGCCGACCTCTACGACCTCGACGTGCCCGGGCTCGCGGCGCTCGACGGCCTCGGCGAAATCTCCGGCGGCAAGCTGGTCGCGGCGATCGCGGCCACGAAGACGCGCCCGCTGTCGAGCCTGCTGACCGGGCTCGGCATCCGGATGGCCGGGCGCGCGGTGTCGCGGCGGCTGGCCCGGCACTTCGGCTCGATGGACGCGCTGCTCGCGGCCACCCCCGAGCAGCTGCAGGAGGTCGAAGGCGTCGGCCGGGAACGCGCCGAGGCGATCGCGGGCGAGCTGGCCGAGCTGGCCGGGGTCATCGCGAAGCTCGAGGCCCGCGGGCTCACCATGACCGAGCCGGACGCCACCCGGCCCGCCGCCACGGCGGCTGCGGATACGGCGGCCGTGCTGCCCCTGCGCAAGCCCGACGGTTCGCCGATGCGGGTCGTGGTCACCGGCGCCGTTCCCGGGCTCAAGAACCGCGACGAAGGCAACCAGGCCGTCGAACGGCTCGGTGGCACGCCGTCGGGGTCGGTGTCGGCGAAGACGGACCTGGTCGTCGTCGGCGAGGGCTCCGGCGGCAAGGCGGACAAGGCGGCGCAGCTGGGCATCCGGATCCTGCCCGCGCAGGGGCTGGCGGACCTGCTGTCAGCGTACGAGGACGGCGACCGCGACCGCGCCGAGCGCATCCTCGCCTCCTGACCCGCCGCGCCGCCACGGCACCGCCACGGCCACTTCCGTGGCGGTGCCGCGCGCGGTCAGCGGAAATGGATGTCGACGCGATCGAATGCGGTGATGGCAGCGTCGTAAACGCCCAGCGTGCACTGAACCGCGGCACAGTCCACCGTCACGTCCACGCCGTCGCCGATGTTTCCGACGTACACTTTCTGCGCGACAATCGTGGTGAATGCGAAACCTTTCGCGTCGCTGTGGATTTCCACGACCGTCGCCGGGTTGCCGGCGCAGCCCGTCGGCACCCAGCCGCATTCGCCGACCCAGAACGTGCCGTTCGCGGGCAGGCCGGTGACCACGGCCGCCACCGTGGCGTTGGCGGACAAGGCATGCGTCGGCGCCGCGAACAGCCGGACCGGCGCCGCGGCGGACGCGGCAGGCGCGGACGCGGCCACGATCCCGGCGGCCGCCGCCACCACGGTCGCGATTCTGCGGATTTTCGTACCCATCGGAAAACTCCCCTCATCGAGGTGCGTTCGGAAAACGCAGGTTGACCCCTGCCCGAATTCTACGGCCGGCCGGCCGCCTGGGCGGGAAACCGGTGAACTGCACGGGAAATTCCTGAGATTCGCACGGATCGAGACGTCGGCGGTGGTGGTCAACCGAAACAATTCGACGGACGAGTACTCGTGGAGGTCGACCATGCACCTTGCCGCTCCCGTGGCGCCGATCGCGCCGCACCCCCTGCTGCTCTTCCTGCTGGGCCTGCTGGTCCTGTTGAGCCTGGCCAAGCTGCTCGGCCGCCTCGGCGAGCGCTTCGGGCTGCCGTCGGTGGTCGGTGAGCTCGTCACCGGCATGCTGCTGGGCCCGACCCTGCTGGGCCACGTCGCGCCGGGCATCTCGCACTGGCTGCTGCCCACGCAGCCGCCCGAGCAGATCCACCTGATCGACGCCGTCGGCCAGTTCGCCGTCCTGCTGCTGGTCGGCATCACCGGCACGCACCTCGACCCGCGCATCCTGCGCCGCCAGGGCCGGGTCGCGGCGACCGTCAGCCTCTTCGGGCTGCTGCTGCCGCTCGGGCTGGGCATCGCGCTCGGCTTCGTGCTGCCCGGCTCCCTGCTCGGCAGCAACTCCAGCCGCTGGGTGTTCGCGCTCTTCATCGGGGTCGCCATGTGCGTGACGGCCATTCCCGTGATCGCGAAGACGCTCTCCGACATGCGCCTGCTGCACCGCAACATCGGCCAGCTGACCCTGGCGGCCGGCATGGTCGACGACGCGGTCGGCTGGCTGCTGCTGTCGGTGGTCTCCGCGGCGGCCACGGTCGGCGTCACGGCCGGCGTCGTCTCGCTTTCGGTCGGCTACCTGGCCGGGTTCGTGGCACTGGCCGGGACCGTGGGCCGCGTCCTGGTGCGCAAGCTGATGGACCTGGCCGCCCGCCGCCCGGAGCCCGGCCCGGCGGTCGCCATGGCCGTCATCATCCTGCTGGGCTTCGGCGCCGCCACGCAGAGCCTCGGCATGGAGCCGGTGTTCGGCGCGTTCGTCGGCGGCATCCTGATCGCGCGGTCGCGGTCGGCGCAGCCGAAGCTGGCGCCGCTGCGCACGGTCGTGCTTTCCGTGCTGGCGCCCCTCTTCCTGGCCACGGCCGGGCTCCGGATGGACCTCACCGCGCTGTGGCACCCGACCACCGCCTGGGCCGCGCTCGCGCTGCTCGCGCTGGCCATCGCCGGCAAGTTCGTCGGCGCGTACGCCGGCGCCCGGGTGAGCAGGCTCAGCCGCTGGGAAGGGCTGGCGCTCGGCGCGGGGATGAACTCCCGCGGCGTGATCGAGGTGATCGTGGCGCTGACCGGCCTGCGGCTCGGCGTGCTCAACACGGCCACCTACACGATGGTGGTGCTCGTCGCGATCGTCACGTCGGTGATGGCGCCGCCGTTGCTGCGGCTGTCGATGCGGCGCGTGGCGCGCACCGAGGACGAGCGGCTGCGGCTGCTCGACCACGAAGACTGGCTGGGCCACCGTCTGTCCACAGCGGACTCCGCGCCGCCTGCTCCGGACGCCGCCCGGCGCGAAGCGGCTTGACCGACGGAACGGCCGTCACCACCGGTGGGTGGTGACGGCCGTTCCGTCACCCGGCCAGCAGACCCGAAAGCCCGGCGTAGCCGCCTTCGGCCAGCCGCTCGCCGGACGTCGTCGTGTACGCCGCGTCCGCCTCGATGCCGAGGCCATCGACCATCCGGTTCATGAAGTTGAACAACGCGCACACGAGCACCGCGTCGTGCAGCGCCCGCTCGTCCCAGCCCGCGGCGAACACCGCTTCGGCGTCGGCCTCGGTCATCTTCGACGGCGTGCGCGTCAGCTTGCCCACGTAGGCCAGCACCGGCTTCAGCTTGTCGTCCACCGGAGCGCTTCCCAGGTCCGCCACGGCCGCCGCCAGCACGCCCTCCGGCACGCCGAACGCCTCGGCCGTCACGGTGTGGATGCCGTGGCAGTAACCGCAGTTGTTCACCCCGGAAACGTAGGCGGCGATCATTTCCCGCTCCCCCGCGGTGAACGGTGATTCGCCGCGCAGCAGCGTTTCGTGGAACGCGAGCAGGTGACGCGCCGGCTCGGGGTAGGCCTGGAACACCTGGAGCAGTGTCGTTTCAGCCGGCAGCGACTTCAGGTAGGACATCGGGTTCCTTTCCCTCGGCGAGCCGGTCGATTTCGTCCCGGCGGATCCAGCAGGCCGTCAGGTACGCCAGCGCGGCCGGTCCGGCGCCCGGTACCGCGACCGCGACCAGGTCGGCCGAGTTCGCCCACTCCTGTCGCAGCGCGCCGGCGGCGGGGCGCCCCGGCACGGCCGCGAGCGCCGGCCGCAGCGCCCGCCACCGGGCCACCCCGGCTTCGGCCAGCCCGGCCAGGTCCGCGGTGAAGACACCGTGCCGGGCCTGGTCGACGACCTGGGTGACCAGGCCCGGGTCGTCGGCGAGCGCCGCGAACCCGAGCCCGGCGAGCAGCCGGTCCGGCTCCAGGCCCAGCAGGATCACCCCGGCCTCCGTCTCGGGCCAGGCGTCGACGTCGGGCAGGGTGAAGCGCGAGTCGTACGGTTCCTGCTCAGACACCGGCGCCCACCTCGGTCCGGACGGGCGCCGCGGCGAGGGTCCCGCCCCGCACCCCGCGCGCGATCGCCTCCGCGACGCGGGCGGTGGCGACGCGGTGCCCGTCGATGTTGCGGGCCGCCGGCCCGAGCACCATGCCCGCGGCCGCGCCGACCACGGACACCCGCGGCGCGTGGGTGTAGGCGAGCGTCCGCTCGTCGAGGGCCGGCCAGCCGTCGCGTTCGCCGACGACCTCCTCGGGCAGCAGCCCGCGGCCCGTCTCGGGCACCGTGCCCAGCGCGAGCACGACGCAGTCGCCGCCGACCCGCTGCCCGCCTGCCAGCCGCACGGCCACCGTGCCCCCGGTCGCGGCCGCCACCCCGGTGACCGCCGCCCCGCGGTGCACCACCAGGCGCCCGTCGGCTTCGGCCCGCTCCAGCAGCGGGCGGAACTCGAACATGATCGACGCCCGCCGGAACTGAGCCAGCAGCCCCAGCCGGTCGTCCCAGCCGACGTTGCCGACCCGGGCCCGGCCCTCGGGCCGGAAGAACTTCGAGTTGACGTCCGCGCACTGGTAGCGCTCGCCCGGCTCCCGGATCACCCAGTGCACCCGGCGACCGGCCGCCAGCGCGTTGGAGATCAGGTGCGCCGAGGTCAGGCCCGCACCCACCACCACCTGGCGTTCGCCGCCCGGCGGCGGCCGCTCGTCCCAGTACCGCACCCCCGACGGGGCAGCGCCGCCACCCCACCATTCGCGCGGCGCCTCACGGCGTTCCTCACCCGGGCAGAGGACGACGTGCCGGGCCGTGACCGTGCCCCGGTCGGTCCGGACGGTGACGTCGGACCGCCCCGGCAGGACGTCACGGACCGTGGCCCGCCACGTCCGCCCGGCCACGTCGTGGGTGGCGACCAAGTGGTCGCAGTAGGCCTCGAAGACGTCCACCGGCACGACCGAGCGGTGCCCGGCCTGCGCCATCCGGACTTCCCGGCGCTCGACCGGCGTCAGCCGCGACCAGTGCAGCCGGGCGAAGTCCAGCAGCTCGCAGTCGCGGTAGCCCTCGACGCCCGGGTGGTGCTCGTACGGCGAGCGCAGCACCCGCTGGCCGAGCAGGTCGATCCGGTCGAAGAACCGGCGGGCCGGCCGGCCGCCGCGGTCGAGCACGACGACGTCGGACACGCCGTGGTGCCAGAGCGCCGAAACCACGGCCAGCCCGGCCGGGCCGGCGCCCACGACGACGACGTCGGCCCGCGAAGGCGGCGCCGGCTCGCGCACGCGCGCGGGCGCGGCCGGCAACCGCGGCCAGTCACGGCCCCGGGGCGACTCCAGCAGGTGCGGACCCGGGATGAAGGTGGTGGTCACCGGGCCCCCCGGCGTCCGGACGGCATCCGGCTCAGCCGATCACGGTGACCGGGACGATGACCTCGACCATCGGCCGCCGGGCCATCCCGTCCTGGACGAGCTCCTCCAGCGTCTGCTGGGACTGCTCCAGGCTGTCGGTCGCGATCGGGCTGTACCGCGAGTAGGAGTACGCCGGCTTGCGCCCGCTGGTCTCCATCTCGTAGACCTTGAGCACGGCCTCGCCGGGGCGGACCTCGCCGCCGTAGAAGGTCAGCCGCCGCTGGTCGGGTGTCATGAACGACTTCGAGAACTGCCGGGACATGACGAGCGTCTCCGGGTCGTTGACGAAGGTCGACTCGTCGTCCATCACGACCTGCATCGCGACCCACGTCTGGTCGGTCAGGTTCGTCTCGGACTTGATGACCTGCCAGCGCCCCGGCTCCGGCAGGTTGACGGTGACCGAGACGTCGTGGTCGGACGTGTCGATCGCGCCGGAGATCATCAGCACCCGGCGGCGGACGTCGGCGACGCCGGCCATCTGGATGTCTCGTGCCCGCACCCGCCCGGAAACATCCAATCCTGCGAATTCCGGTGACGTCATCGCGCAGCCTCCTTATTTCGCCCCCGAGAGCCCCCATGAACTGCGAACAAGCCCGAGAATTTCACACGGGCTGGCCGGGCGTCAAGATGACGAATGCACATTCGCCAGGGCTGTACGGGCAGGCGGCCGCGGCCGGACGCGCGCGGCGAATTCGGCCGTTCGGGGCAGCGGGGTTACGCGGAACGGGGAGGTCAGGCGTCGTCGACCTCGGCGTCGGCCACGGCGTCGGCGGCGAGTTCGGCCGCGATCTCGGCGGCGTTCGCCGCCGCGCCGTCGTCGAGGGTGCCGACGTAGAGGATGTCGAACGACGATTCGGCGCGCTGCACGTTGATCTTCACCAGCAGATCGGCTTTGACCATGACCATGAAATTGGAAATGTCATCCGGGTCGCCGAAAACGTCGTAAATGAGAAACACGGAACCGTCGCCGATGGCGAACAAAGCCTCGTAGAGAACATTCCGCTCGGCTTGGGTAGCGGATTCCGCCCATTTGTCGAGCAGCTCGACACCCGCCGCGAGCCGGAGGTGCATAGCCATCCGCTGGCCTCCCTACCGAGCGCGACGAACCGAGGGCGAAACAGCCTCAATTGTGGCTGTTCGCGGCACCCGGCGGCATCTCGGATCTTGCGGCCTCCCGGCCGGGATCAGTTGTAGCCCAGGATGATCGTGTCGGCGAGGTACTCGCGCTGCACCGGCGCTTCGGCCGGCGCGACGGGCACCGCCTCGAGAGCGGTGCGGGGCGCGGGGACACCCAGCGCCTCTTCGATCAGTTCGCGGTCGTTCCGGATCTGGGGAACGGTCATCGCTGTACCTCCGTCTCGCTCCTGTGCGCCGTCCATGGTGCGCCTGCGGGGTCGAGGTGACGTCGCGCCCGGCTGACGGGCCGATCGAAACCCGGTCCGCAGCGGGCGAGACGCACGACGGTGCCGCACCGCGGTGCACTGGACGAGCCGGAGCCCGCCACGACCACCGAGGAGCACGATGACCGAACGTCCTCAGGAGATCTTCACCGACGCCGGGACCGGACACGACGGCCGGGCGCCGATCCGGACCGATCGGGTGAGCGAAGGAACCCGTCCGGTGCACCCCCGCCCCCGGCGGCCGCCGGTCTGGGACAGCGACGAGTTCGACGCCTACGACGCCTTCGAGCTGGACGACGCGGCCTGACCGGGGCCGGCGGCGCGTGCGTGCGGTGTATCCGGACGGGCCGGATATCCCGGACGGACCGGACGCGCCGCCGGGTCAGCGGGGAAGGCCGGACAGCCGCCAGGAGTCCGGCCCCACCGGCTGCGCGTCCCACCGGGCCGCCGGGGCGGCCCACGCCGAACGCGCCGGCTCCGGCCGCACCGGAGCCGACGCGGCCGACACCGCCAGCAGGGCCGTGATCACCGCCGCCAGCTCGGCGTCGTCGGGCAGGCCGCGGACCACCCTCAGCCGGGGGCCTGCGGGCTCGGTTGCTGCCATCGGGGACCTCGAAACCTCAGACGGGGTGGTTGCCGTGCTTGCGCTGGGGCCCTGGTTTGCGCTTGTCCTGCAGCATGGCCAGCCCGCGGGCGATCGCCGCGCGGGTGTCCGCCGGGTCGATCACGTCGTCCACCAGGCCCCGCTCCGCCGCGTACTGCGGGTTCAGGTACTCCGCGACGTACTCGGCGACCAGCCGGGCCCGCAGGGCCGCCGGGTCCGGGGCCGCCGCCAGCTCGCGGCGGAACAGCACGTTCACCGCCCCTTCGGCACCCATCACCGCGATCTGGTTCGTCGGCCACGCCAGCGACAGGTCGCACCCGATGGACCGGGAGTCCATCACGATGTACGCGCCGCCGTAGGCCTTGCGCAGGATCACCTGGATCCGGGGCACCGTCGCTTCGCAGTACGCGTGCAGCAGCTGGGCGCCCTGCCGGATGATCCCGTTGCGCTCCTCGTCGACGCCGGGCAGGAACCCGGGCACGTCGACGAGCGTCACCAGCGGGATGCCGAACGCGTCGCAGAACCGGACGAACCGCGCCGCCTTCTGCGACGCCGGACCGTCCAGCACGCCCGCGAGCACGCACGGCTGGTTCCCGACCAGCCCGACCACGCGGCCGTCGATGCGGGCCAGCGCGCACAGGACGTTCGGGGCCCAGGCTTCGTGCAGCGCGAAGAACTCGCCGTCGTCGGCGATTTCGGTGAGCACGTCCCGCATGTCGTAGGGCCGGTTCGGCTCCGCCGGGACCAGCTCGGCCAGGCGCGGCCGCCAGTCCGCCGTCGCCCCCGTCTCGGGCTCGGCCGGTGGCCGCTCGAGGTAGTTGCGCGGCAGCAGGGAAACCAGGTAGCGGACGTCGGCGAGGCAGCTCTCCTCGTCGTCGTGCACCACGGTGGCCACCCCGGAGTGGCGGCCGTGGGTGTCCGCCCCGCCCAGCTCGTCGTGGCTGACGCGCCGCCCGGTCACCGCTTCGACCACGTCCGGGCCGGTCAGGAACATCCAGCCGGTGTCGCGCACCATGAACGTGAAGTCGGCCAGCGCCGGCGAATACGCCGCGCCTCCCGCGCACGGGCCCAGGATGACGCTGATCTGCGGGATCACCCCGGACGCCTCGACCTGCCGCCGGAAGATGCCACCGTAGCCGTTGAGCGCCAGCACGCCTTCCTGGATGCGGGCGCCGCCGCTGTCGTTGAGCGCGATCACCGGGGAGCCGGTGGCCACGGCCAGGTCCAGCACCTTGTGGATCTTCGCCGCGTGCGCCTCGCCCAGGGACCCGCCGAACACGGTGAAGTCCTGGGCGTAGACGAACACGCGGCGGCCGTCGATCGTGCCGGAGCCCGCCACCACGCCGTCGGTGTAGGGGCGGTTCTCCTCGAGCCCGAGCCCGCGGGCCTGGTGGCGCCGGTAGGGCTCGATCTCGGTGAAGGAGTCGTCGTCGAGCAGGAGGGCGAGCCGCTCCCGCGCGGTGAGCTTGCCGAGGGAGTGCTGCCGCCGCACGGCGTCCATCCGGCCCTCGGCCACGTGCGCGGCCAGCTCGTCGCGCCGCTTGCGCAGCAGTGGCATGCCCGGCTCCGGCTCGGTGACCGGGTGCAGGGAGATCACCCGGGCCTCACCGGACGGCACGGACCGGCGGTGGTGTCCCGGCCCGCGGCGGTCACCGCCGGCCAGTGGCACCACGTCGACGTCGTCGATCGGCTGGGCGCCGGCGTCGGACGGACCGCTCACGCGGCGTCCCGCAGCCGGCCGAGTCGCTCCAGGTTCTCCTGCTCGATCTCGGCGACGATGGTGCTCCAGACGATGCCGCGGCCCAGCCGGGGCATCGGGCGGGGGATGACGGGCACCTCCGCGGCCACCGGCGCGGCGGGCGCCGCGGCCACCGGGTCCGGGACGACCCGGACCGGGCGCGTGGTGTCGTCGGTCTCCTCGTGCGCGGTCATGGCAGTGCCTTTCCGGTCGCGCCGGACCCCACGGGTCCGGCTGGAGTGACTGGTGGAGCGGGTGAGAGAGGTACGGCGGGCGCCGCGAGCCGCCCGGCCCGGCGCGCGCTGAGCGCGCCGGTGTCGGCGAGCCACCGCACGGTGTCGGCCACGGTCTCCGCCAGCGGCCGCGCGGGCACGCGGGCGTCCGGGGCGCCCGCCACGACCGGCACGGCGACCTCGCACACGTGGATCGCGCCGCCCTGGACCGGAAGGCGCCCCGGCCAGCAGCGCTGGAGCACGTCGGCCGCGCGGCCCGCGAAAGCCAGTGCGCGGGCCGGAGCGAACGCCGCCGGCAGCACGCGGCCGGTGACCGCGCGCACCGTGCCGACGTATTCGCGAGTCGTCACGAACGAGCCCGGGCCGAAGAACTCCGCGCCGGGAACGCCGTCGAACAGCCGCGCGTGCAGCTCGGCGTTGTCGCGGACGTCGCCGAGCGGCAGGCCGCCCGTCGGCCACAGCGGCATCAGCCCGCGCAGCAGGTCCCGCAGCCGCGCGTTCTGGTCACCCAGGTGCGGGTCGTGCGGGCCGAGCAGCGCCGGGGGCCGCGTGACCACCGCCCCGTACCGCCGGGCGATCCGCTCGGCGGCCGTCTTCGAGGCCAGGTACGGCTCCCGGGACCGGCCGAGCGGCGACCCGGGCCCGATCGCGGGCGCCGTGGTGGGGTACAGCGTTCCCACGGTCGACACGTGCACGAGCCGGCCGACCCGTGCGGCCAGTGCCGCCGCGAGCACGACCTCGGTGCCGTGCTCGTTCACCCGGCGCAGTGCGGCGCGGCGGCGGGGGTCGAAGGTGTAGACGCCCGCCGCGTGCAGCAGACCGTCCACTCCGGACACCAACCGGGCCGCCGCCGCCGGGTCGGTGACGTCGCCTTCGACGACGTCCACCGCGTCCGGCGCCACCCCGAGCGGGGCCAGCGCGGCCGCCACCCGGTCCGGCCGCCTGGCCAGCAGCCGCACCCGGTGGCCGTGCCGCAGCAGGGCCCGCACGGTGTGCGCACCGAGGAACCCGGTGCCCCCGGTCACCGCGACCAACATCGCACTCCCCTGAGTTCAGGCCGCGCGGGCGCGGCCGTCGACTTCGTGGTAACTGCCGCCGTAGAAGACGAGCGAGTTGTCTCCCGTGCCGCGGCTGGAGGTGAGCACGCGACCGAGGAAGATCGAGTGGTCACCGCCTTCGTAGGCCTGTTCGAGCTCGCACTCGAGCCACGCCAGCGCACCGGCCAGCAGTGGTGCCCCCGTGCGCGCGCCCGGTGTCCAGGCGACCGCGTCGAACTGGGCCATCCCGGCGGGACGGCGCCAGTCGGCGAAGTACTTGGACAGGTCCTGCTGGTCGGCCGCGAGGATGTTCACGGCGTACGAACCGGCCTCGGTGATGGCGGCGTGCATCCGGGCGGCCCGGGACACGCAGCACAACACCATCGGCGGTTCCAGCGAGACGGACGAGAAGGCGTTGGCCGTCATGCCGTGACCCGACTCACCGCCCGCGGTCAGGACCGTGACCCCGGTCGCGAACTGCGCCATGACCTCGCGCAACCCGGTCTGGGCCGACAGGTGCCGTCGCCCCGGCGAAGCGGGCAACCGCTTCAGGACCGCCCCGTCGTTGGTTTCCCCGGCGTCGGCCACGTCACGCTCCCCTGCCGTTCACCGCGCTGGTGGCGTACGGCGCCAGCGCCTCGCGCAGCTGCTCCGGCACCCGCGAGGGCACCGTGGCCGTGTTCGGACCGCGCATGCAGGCGATCCGCTGCCTGCCGCGGGCGACCAGCCGCTCGCCGTCCGGGTGCAGGTGCACGTAGTCGAAGGCGAACTGCACCTGCGTCGAGGTGAGCTCCTCCAGCCGCAGCCGGATGGACAGCTCGTCGAACGCGGTGATCTCGGCGAAGAACTCGCACTCCACCTTGAGGGTGAAGAGCTTGAGGTCGTCGCGGACCTCCTCGAGCACCGCCGGGGCCTTCTCCTTGAGGAACATCTCGCGGCACCGGCCCTGCCAGCGCACGTAGTTCACGTAGTAGACGTTGCCCACCAGGTTCGTCTCTTCGAAGCCGACCGTGTGGCGGATCTCGTAGTAGTCGGACATGCTCAGTTCTCCTCTGCCTGCAGCACCGCGAAGACCACCGGCTCGGCCCGGTCGTTGACGGTCGTGGACCAGGTCGCGATCCGGGCCGGCCCGCAGGCCAGCAGCGCCCAGCCGTCGGCCTCCACCCGGCGCACGGTCAGGGACTCGGTCATCGCGCCCGTCTTGCGGACGCATTCCAGTGCGCTCCACACCCGGGTGTTCGCCACGGCGACCGGTTCGCCCGCGTCGGCGGCCAGCAGCCGGCCGACCGAAAGCAGTTCCTCGCCGAGCAGCCCGGCCCAGTCCTCCTCGGTCCGTTCGAGCACCGTCTCGACGTCGCAGGTCACCTGTCCGGTGCCCGCCACGACGAGGGTCAGCCGGGAGCTGTGCGACGCGGTGATCGTGCCGCCGTCGATCTCCGGCTTGCCGTCCGGGCGGTACCGGATCTCGACCGGCCGGTCGAACGCCCGGCTCGCCGCGAGCGCGGTCTGCGCCCGGCGCACCGCGATGCCGCCTTCGGCGCCGGCCGGGTCCGGCTCCAGCACCACCGACCGGGTACCGCCGAGCAACCGCTCGCACGCCCGCTCCAGGTAGGAGCCCAGCATCGAGGGCACCCACGGCCCGGCCCCGTCGGTCTTGCGGACCGCACGCAGCATCAGGCCTTCCCAGCGTTCCACCAGCTCGCCGTCGGGGTTGCGGACGTCGAGGTCGTAGACGTAGGAATCGCCGTCCTGCAGCCGTTCCTTCGCGTCCAGCAGCACGTACTCCGGGTGCTGGGCGCCGGGTTCGGCCAGGTGCAGCTTCTCGATGCCCTGCGGGAGCAGCGTCGCGTCGGGCACGCAGCACTGGATCGCGTGCATCATCGCGTCCCGCGTGCCCGGGTCGGCCAGCAGCCGCTGCTGGGGCAGGAAGGGGGCGAACCAGTCGTGGTCGGCCGTCGTCGCGATCTCGGCGACCGCGTGCCGGGCGCTCGCCCGCCGGTAGCCGATGACCCGCTGGAACCGCTTGCCCTGGAACAGGACCGTGCCGTAGAGCTCCGAGAGCGGTTCCACCGGCACCGACGGGACGTCCGTGCCGCGGGCCTGCTTCGGGCCGATCTCCGCGGGCCGCGCGAAGTTCAGCGTGGCCTTGAAGT
Source organism: Amycolatopsis sp. NPDC004169 (assembly GCF_040610315.1). NCBI lineage: Bacteria > Bacillati > Actinomycetota > Actinomycetes > Pseudonocardiales > Pseudonocardiaceae > Amycolatopsis > Amycolatopsis sp. NPDC004169. The sequence goes on along the minus strand of NZ_JBEXMD010000048.1, from coordinate 18,940 downwards.
GGTCGGCGCTGAACCCGGTTTCGTCGCTGCGCAGGACCACGTCGACGGTGTCGGCGTCGCGGGCGACGGCGGCCAGCCGGATCGTGGTGGACCCGCCCGGCGAGACGATGATCGGACGCAGGAACTCCACGTCCGACAGCACCGGCGCACCGGCCCGGTCGAGGGTGGCGGCGGCGACCTGGGTCATCGCCTCCATCCCGAGCACGGCCGGGAACAGCAGCTGCCCGTCGAGCAGGTGGTCGGCCAGGTACGGGTCCGAGCCGGCGGACAGGTCCGCCTCGGTGATCAGCTCGACGCCCGGGTAGTGCACGACCGCGCGGTCGACGAACCGGGTCAGCGGCAGCTCCTTGCGCTGGATCGGCAGCGTGGCCAGCCCACCGGTCCGGCCGCAGACGACCAGCACCGGCGGCACCGCCGGGTCGGCCAGCGCCTGCTTGAGGATGGCGATGCCGTCCTCGGTCGGGATCGGCGTGATGCCGTCGCGCTTGAGGGCGCTGACCACGCCGAGCTTCTCGCCCATGCCGGTCCCGGACCAGACCGACCACTCCAGCGCGACCGCCCGCGCCTGCGGGTACTCGCGGCCGAAGCGCAGCGTCAGCTCGGTCATCCAGTCGTTGGCCGTGGCGTAGTGCGCCTCGCCGCGCAGGCCGGCCCGGCCGATGATGCTGCCGAAGGTGACCAGCAGCTTGAGCTTGCTCTTGTCCACCGCGTCGAGGACGGCGTTGAGGCCACCGATCTTCGGCGCGAGGGTCTTGCGGAAGGCGTCCTCGGTGAGGCTGAACAGCGCGGCGGGCTCGTTGCGCCCGGCGCCGTGCAGCACGGCGGTCACCGGGCCCAGCTGGGCCTGCATCCGGGCGATCGCGTCGGCCACCTGGGTGGCCGACGTGACGTCGGCGCGCTCGTAGCGGTAGTCGATGCCGGCCGCCGTCATCCGGCCGAGGTTCTCGGCCAGCTCGGTGTCGTCGGCCGGGTCGCTGCGCCCGAGCAGGGCGAGCTTCGCGCCGGAGTCCTTGGCCAGCGCCAGTGCGCTTTCCGCGGTGATGCCCTTGCCGCCACCGGTGACGAGCAGGACGTCGCCCGCCTCCAGCGACTCGGGAGCCGGACCGGCGGGCGCCGGGGCGACGGCCACCAGCCGCGGCACCGTGCGGCCGCCGTCGGCGCCGTAGCGGGCCTCGGCGAAGTCCGTGGTCGCGGCGACCTCGGCGACGACGAGCCGGACCGCCTCGGTGATCGCGGCCGGATCGGCCGGGGTGGGGTCGGCCAGGTCGACGATCGTGGTGCGGGCCGAAGGGTCCTCCAGCCGGAGGGTCTTCGCGAGCCCGGAGGCGCCGAGGCCGTGCTGCACGACGACGAACCGCGTGCCGTTGGGCGCGGCCATGACGGCGCGGCCGGCTTCGAGGAACAGGCCGGTGTGGCTCGCGTCGCAGTCCGCGGGCAGGCAGAGCAGCACGCCGTCGCCGGCACCCGCGCGGGCCAGTGCCGCGCGCAGCGGCTCGGCCAGCGGGTGGCCGGGCGTCGAGAAGACCTCCCAGCGCGACTGGCCGAGGCCCGGGGTCAGGTCGGCGGCGGGCCGCGGGGCCGGGACGTACTCGACCGCGAACGGCCGGACCCACGGGCCGGCGCCCGGGACCTCGCCGCCGCCGGTGTCGGCCGGCTTGGCGGTCTGGGCCAGCTCGTCGATCATCTCGGCGAGCTCACCGAGGCAGACCGTCGCGAAGTTCGGCATGCCCTCCAGTGCCGGACGGCCCAGTGCCCGGGTGACGTCGTTGACCAGCTGGCCGACCGTGATGGACGACAGGTGCAGGTCGTCGAGCGGGTGGGTGTCCGCGGTGACGGTCTCCAGCGGCAGTTCGACGCGCTCGGCGGCGAGCTTGCGCAGCAGGTCGAGCGTCGCGTTGGCACCCCCGCCGACCTCGACCGCGGCTTCCGCGGCGACCTGCTCCTTCTCGGCCGCCAGCTCCGCGGCCAGCTCGCTGTCGATCTCGGGCGCCGCCTCGCACGGGCTGGCGAGGAAGGAGAACACGCCGTCCTCGGGCAGCGAGCGGACCGCGCGGCCCTCGAACAGCGGGCCGGTCGTCAGCTGGGCACCGGCGGCGAAGGCCGCACCGGCGACCCGCAGGACCGCGCTGAGCGTGGTGCTGTCGGTGTCCACGGCCAGCACCGGCGTGCCCGGCGCGATCTCCTCGAACAGGCCCGAGAGCACGCGGCCGGGGCCGACCTCGATCACCAGGTCGCTGCGCTCGGCCACCTTGGCGGCGGCCTCGCGGAAGCGGACCGGGAGCACGATCTGCTCGCGCAGCAGTTCGGGCAGGTTCTCCGCGGCGTGCAGGACGTCACCGGTGACGGTCGAGACGACGGCGTGCTCGAGGCGGGCGAACGGGATCCGGGCCAGTGGCGCCGTCATCGCCGTCGCGGCCGGCTCGACCAGCGGCGAGTGGAACGCGTGCGACACCTTGAGCCGGGTCGCGGTGACGCCGGCGGCGTGGGCGCGGGCGATCACCCGGTCGACGGCGGTGGCCGGGCCCGAGATCACCGTCTGCTCGGGGGCGTTGTAGCCCGCGATGACGACGTCGGAACCGAGGCCGAGCTCCTCCGCGCGGCTCGGCGACGCGGCGATGCCCGCCATGGCACCGTCGCCGGCGGTGGTCTCGGCCATCACCTTGCCGCGGACCTTGGCCAGCTGCAGCACCGCGCGCTCGTCCAGGGCACCGCCCCAGTGCAGCGCGGTCAGCTCGCCGAGGCTGTGCCCGGCCGCGGTCTGCGCCTCGATGCCGAGCGAGCGGAGCACCCGCAGGGCGGCCAGCGAGCCGGCGACGATCCGCGGCTGGGCGACCTCGGTGGCGACGTGGTCGGCGCCGGTGGGCAGGCCCGCGGCGCGGAAGACGTCGTCGGCGGCGGTGAACCGGCGGCGCAGCACACCGTCGACGGCCCGCCCGGATCCCTGGCCGGGGAACAGGAAGCCGATGCGCGGTTCGGTGACGCGGTGGCCGGCGAAGATGCCGTCGGTGGCCGAGAACACCGATCCGTCGGTGGCCAGCAGCTCGAGCAGGCGGGTCAGCTTGCGCTCGGCCTCCTCCGGCCCGGTCGCGACGACCGCGGCGCGGGCGGGCCGGTTGGCGAGCTCGCCCGCCAGCTGCGCGGCGAGGTCGGTGAGCTCGGCCATCGACAGCTTCGGCACGATCTCCAGCAGGCCGGTGACGCGGGCACGCAGCCCCTCGACGTCGTCGGCGTCGAGCAGCAGCAGCTCGGCGTCCTGCCGGCCGGAGACGAGGGCCTTGGTGCGCTCGTCGAGCTCGGTCTTGCGGGGCGCGTTGGGCGCCTCGGTGACGGTGACGTGCGAGTTGATCCCGCCGAAGCCCATGGCCGAGACACCGGCGCGGACCGGCGCGTCGGCCGGCCACAGCTGCGCCTCGAGCGGCACGTACATCCGCGCGGTTTCGCCGGTGAGCTTCTCGTGCGGGTCGAAGTGCCCGGTCGCGGGCGGGATCACCTGGTGGTACACGGCGAGCGTCGCCTTGATCAACCCGGCGACGCCCGCCGCGGCCTTGGTGTGCCCGATGTTGCCCTTGATCGTCGACAGCGCGGCCGGGCCGGCCAGGGGGTCGGCGTCGTGGCGGGCGGTGGAGAGCGCCTCGATCTCGGTGGCGTCGCCCAGCGCGGTGCCCGTGCCGTGGCCCTCGAAGTAGGACACGGTCTCGACGCCGTAGCCGGCCCGGTCGTAGGCGCGCCGCAGGGCCAGCCGGTGCCCGGCCGCCTCGGGCCGGGTGATGCCGCCCTTGCCGTCCGAGGAAACGCCCCAGCCACCGATCGAAGCGTAGATGCGTTTGCCCTGCTCGATCGCGTCGCTCTCGCGCATCAGGACGAGCATGCCGGAGCCTTCGCCCGGCCAGAAGCCGTTCGAGTCGGCGTCGTAGACCTTCATCTCCCGCTTGGCGAGCGCGCCGGTCTTGGCGAAGCCGATCACCTCGAACGGGTCGATCGAGAGGTCGACGCCGCCGGCGATGGCGACGTCGAGGTCGCCCTGTGCCAGCGAGTTGGCCGCGCTCACCACCGAAAGCAGCGAGGACGAGCACGCGCCGTCGACGGTGTAGCCGCCGCCGGCGAAGTCGAAGTAGTTGCAGACGCGCCCGGCGATGGTGTTCGCCAGGCCGCCGGCCAGGGTGTCCTCGTTGATCTCCGGGAAGGGCTCCTTGTACTGGACCTCGAGGTCCCGCAGGAAGGCCGCGGTCTCCTCGTCGCCCCAGCCCCGCTCCGACAGTGCCGCGGCGACGGTCCGGCGCACGAACGGCCAGCGCAGCCGCATGATGTTCGCCCGGGAGAACTCGCCCGTCAGGCTGTTGCCGATGACGACACCGGTGGCCTCCCTCGGCACGCCTTCGCCCTCCGGGAACCCGGCGTCCGCCAGTGCCTGGGCGGCGACGTCCAGCGCCAGCCAGTGCGTGGTGTCCGTGGCCCGGAACGTGCTGCCGGCGACCTTGTACGCGACCCGGTCGAACTCGAAGTCGCGGAGCACCGCGGCCTTCTGCGCGTAGAACCGGTCCGGTGCCGCCGGATCCGGGGAGTAGTAGTCCGCCCGGTTCATCCGTTCGTCGGGCAGCCGTCGGAACGCGCGGCGGCCAGCCAGCACGTTCTCCCAGAGCTCGTCCAGCGAACGGGCGTCCGGATACCGCAGTCCGATCCCGACGATCGCTATCCGCTCACCGCTCATGCCACCGCACTCCCAAATAGCTCTCGAGCCCGTCCGTCGCGAGGGCGACGGCTCCCGGTTCTGTCCGGCGCACGGTTCGCACCGCCGCCGAGGTCGTTCGTCGTGTACCGCCGGCGTCTCCCGTGGTTGCCCCAGCCGCTCCAGCATGGGCTCCCGCACGCCCGCCTTCTACTTTCTCCCTGCCCGGGCCGGGGGAAGCGCAACGGCGAACAAATCCGCCGCGCTCCCCGCGACCGTCCACATCGGACCGATCAGGCCGGGAACTGCCCGGGGCGGCGTCCCGCGCCCGCCGGGCCGCGGTAGGCCTGGGCCAGTTCCAGCCACTGCCGGGCCAGCCCGCCCTCGGCGCGCACGTCGAGGTCGCCGGGGTGCCGCCGCCGGGTGACCAGCAGGCAGAAGTCCTCGGCGCTTCCCGTCACCCGCTCCGGCGCGTCCTCCGGCCCGAAGCTCAGCAGGCGCCCGGACGGCGTGGTGATCTCGAAGCGGAACTCCTCCTCGGGCGGGGTCAGCCCCCGCGCCTGGTACCCGAAGTCGCGCACGCGCACGGCGAAGCCCACGAGGTGGGCGAGGCGGTCGGTGCGCACCGGGCGGACGCCGAGCGCGTCGGCGATGTCCTGGCCGTGCGCGAAGACCTCCATCATGCCCGCGCAGGCGAGCACGTACGGCGGCAGCGGGTTGACCAGCCACGGCACGAGGTCGGTGCCCCCGACGGCGGCGAGCGCCTTGATGCCCTGGTCGCGCTCGGCGCGCCAGCGGTTCAGCAGGACCTCGGCCGGACCACCCAGGTACTCGTGCAGCGCGCCGTTGACCGCGGCGTCGAGGTCGCCGCCGATCGACTTCGTCATCGCGACGAAGGCCTCGGGCTGCGCCGCGGCGAGGCCCGCGATGCGGAAGATGAACGCGAGGTGCCCGATCTGGTGGCGCACGGTCCAGCCGGGCGCCGGGGTCGGGGTGTCCCACTCGGTCTCGGAAAGGCCGGCGACGAGCGCGTCCACGCCCTCGGCCTCGGTCGTCAGGTCGGCGATCACGGCCGTCGTGTCAGTCACCGGTTGTCCTCTCGCTACGCGGTTCTCGTGGACGGTCAGGGGACGGGGCTCGGCGGCCGCCGGGCTCGTGGCGGGGGTGAGTGGGCCACGGTGCGGCGGCCGCCGAGGAGAAGATCGGGGGGATCCGGCCGGTCGGCGGCGGCACGCCGGGCAGGGTTTCGGCTGTGTCCCGGTGCTGCGCTCGACCGGCCGGTCGATCTGCTCCTTTTCGAATCATCACCCGCGCTCGCGTGACGCGTCTTCTCCTCGTGGGCGCAGGGAAAGGCGGCTGCCGAGCTCCTCCGCGGCGGCGTGAGCCGCCCACGAGACGAGCTCGACCAGCCCCCGGTCGTCGAGGCCGTCGCTGCGGACCAGGTCGGCGACGAGGTCGTCGTCGACCTGGTAGGCGGCCTTCGCCACCAGCAGAGCCAGCCGCGCCGCCGGGCGTTCGGCCGCCGGCAGCTCGGCGAGCGGCCCCTCGGCCCAGGAGCGGCCGAGGCCGGGCGGCCGCCCGTCCCACGCCTTCAGCTCGCGCCGCACGAGATCGCGCACCCGCGGCGGCAGCACCCGCTCTCCGGCGGCTTCGACGGCCACGCGGGCCCTGGCGAAGGCGTCGGCGAGCGTGCTGCCCGGCTCGGCCCAGTCCGGGCCGTCGGCGCCCGTGGCGGGCAGCAGGGCCAGGGCGAGTCCGGGCGGCGGGGCCTGGCCCGGCCGGAGGAAGCGGCCCAGCACGGCTTTCACCCGGCCCCGTGCGGAGGCGGGCACCCGGGCGGGCACCGGCGAGTCGCCGAGGAAGACGGCGACCACCCGGTTCAGGTAGTGGAACGCCGTGGCCACCGCCGTGAACTCGGCGGCCGCCCCGGCCGGGGTGGCCGGCGGGAGCGGGCCCGCGCCCCGCGCCCATCCGGCGAGCCGGCGGGCGCCGGGGTCGGCGATCTCCCCCGGCTTGCCGGCTTCCAGCGCGGCCGCGGTGCCGGGGTCCCCCAGCGCGCCGATCGCCATCGCGTGCACCTCGGCGCAGTACGGGCAGGAGTTGGCGGCCGACACGGCGGCCGCGACGACCTCCCGGTCCGCCCGGCTCGAGACCCCCGCCGCGACCAGCGACTCGCGCAGCAGGAGCCACGCGGCCGCCAGCACCGGCGGGGACGGCGAGTGGAGCGCGATCGGTGGCGCCAGCATCCCGAAGTCCCGCTCCAGCTGCCGGTACACCTCCCGCACCCGGCCGCCCGCCCGCCGCGGCCGCACGGCCTCGACGTGCTTGACGTCCCGCACCGTCCGCCGCAGCGCCAGCCGCACCAGTCCCGGGGTCATGGTTCTCCCTTCCACGGAGAACTCGCGCTCCCAGATCCCGAGGAGCGCGAGTTCGAAGTACCCGTGCATCAGCTGCCGGCGACCAGATCGAGCTTGGAGACCGCGCGGCGGCCGGTGATCGAGCCGTCGGGGGCCGGGGCGCCGTACTTGACGTCGACGCCGCGGGCCTGCAGCTGCCGGACGATGCCCGGGACCGAACGCTCGGCGAGCGCGGCGATGGTCATCGCCGGGTTGACCGTCAGCGCGCCCGGCACCGACGCGCTGTCGGTGACGAAGATGCCCGGGTGGTTGCGCAGCTCGTGGTTCGGGTGCAGCGCGGACGTCGCCGGGTCGTCCCCGATCCGGCAGGACGCCAGCGGGTGCACCGTGTACGCCCCGACGACGTCGTTGGTCCACGGCGCCACCTTCGCCAGGCCGTCCTTCTCGATGATGGCCTTGCAGTCGGCGTCCGCGAGCGCCCAGCCGCGCCGCGTGTTCTCCGTCGGGTCGTAGCGCAGCGAACCGCGGCCGAGCATCTGCTGCGAGATCCGGTAGGCGTTCCCGGTCGGCGGCGGCGTGCCGAAGACGCCTTCGTTGTCGTCCTCGGTCATCAGGAAGATCGTGAGCCAGTTGGCCCACTGCTTGAGGATCTCCTTCTTCTCCGCCCCGAACCAGCGCGGCTCGGCCCCGCCGGGCACCTGGGCGAGGATGGTGCCCAGTCCCGGCGGGAAGTACAGCTGCTCCAGCGAGTACCGCTCGTACTCCGGCAGCGAGCCGTCGAGCTTGTCCCAGTTCGCCACGGTCGGGCCCTTGCCGATGTGGTTGGCCGAGTACACCGGACCGTCCTCACGGGACAGCCCGAGCACCTCGCGGACGCGGTCCTCGTCGATGATCGCGGTGTTGAGCCGCTCGCCGTTGCCGGAGAAGTACCGGCCGACGCCGTGCGGCATCTCGCCCAGCGCCGCCTCCGAGCGCTGCAGGATGACCGGGGTCGCGCCGGCGCCGGCGGCGATGATGACGACCTTCGCCTCGATCACGCCGCTGCCGGTGTGGATCCGGTAGTCCTCTTCGTCGATCAGGTCGAAGTGGACGCGGTAGCCGCCGTCTTCGGTCCGCTCGAGCCGCTGGACCTCGTGCAGCGGCCGGATCTGCGCGCCGTGGGCCAGCGCGGCGGGCAGGTAGTTCGTCAGCATCGACCGCTTGGCGTCGAACTTGCAGCCCGCCATCATGAAGTTGCAGTTGACGCAGGTGGCGTTGTCGACGGCGACCGGCGCCGGGTTGGCGGTCCGCCCGGAGTGGTTGCAGGCCGCGGCCCACAGGCCACCGGCGTAGGAGACGTCACTCCAGTCCTGTTTGGACACCGGGATCGACTCGTCGACGCGGTCGTACCACGGCTCCAGCGTGTCCCGCGAAATGACCGAAGGCCACATCCGCCGCCCGATGCTGCCGTGCCGCTCGAAGACGAACCGCGGCGCCCGCGGCATCGCGGCGAAGTACACCACGCTGCCGCCGCCGACGCAGTTGCCGCCCAGCACGCTCATCCCGTCGCCGACGACGAAGTCGAACGCGCGGGTGTAGGACGAGCCGAGCAGGTAGTCGTGCTCGAAGTCGTCGGCCGCCAGCCACGGCCCGCGCTCCAGCACGGTCACCTTGGCCCCGCCGGCGGCGAGGTGGTAGGCCGGGATGGACCCGCCGAAGCCGCTGCCGACGATGACGACGTCGGTCCTGTCGATCGCGTTCATGCCGGGCTCCCGGAGGCAGTCGTGTCGGGGTGGAGTTCGGCCAGCTTGCGGCCGTAGCCATACTTCGGGAACCGCCAGAACCCGTCCGCGTCCGGAGGCGTGTACCCCAGGGCCAGCAGGCCGGGGTGGCCGTCGCGGATGGCGTCGGCGGTGTGCAGGTGCGCGGCGCTGTCGAAGGCCATGTTGCAGAACAGCGCCAGGCTGACCCAGCCGTCCTTCTCCGGGTGACCCGGCGTGGTCAGCCGGCGCACCAGCTCGCGGCGGTGCTCGTACGGCAGCGCGACGAACGGCGGGACGTCGTGGTCGAGCTCCAGCTCCACCTCGCCCGCGTAGGACTTCGCGTGGTCGTTGAGCGACTGCGCGAGGTAGGGCAGGCCGGCCGTGACGCCGGTCGCGTCGAAGTTCAGCAGGTCCAGCGCACCCGCCGCCACCGCACCCGGGCCGGGCGCGGCCCCGGCGATCGCCCGGTCCTCCGGCGACCGCTTCTCACCGGGGACGATCGTGTCCGCGTAGGCCTCGAGGGTCGTGTTCTCGACGCGTTCTTCCGCAGTGCTCTCTGGTCGGGCCTCGGGTTGCACCGGCCTACCTCCTCATTGAATGTCCACAGTAGACGTCAGGCTGCTTCGGACCGCGACACCCGGTGCCGGCGGTGCACGGTCATCGGCAGCCCGCCGCGCACCCGCAGCGAGAGCATCGCTTCGGGCTCGACGACCTTGCCCGGCACCTTGCGCAGTTCGAGGTCGCGCGCGGCCATCGCGAGCACGAACACCGCCTCCATCACGCCGAGGCTGTTGCCGATGCAGAACCTCGGCCCGGCCCCGAAGGGCAGGTAGGCGTAGCGCGGCGGCCGCTCCGCGGCGGTGAACCGGTCCGGGTCGAAGCGCTCCGGGTCGGTCCAGAACCCCGGGTGCCGGTGCAGCGTGTAGGGCACGACGACGACGTCGGACCCGGCAGGCACGTGGTACCCGCCGATCTCGTCGTCGGCCTGGGCGATCCGCGGCAGCAGCCACACCGGCGGGTAGAGCCGCATGACCTCCTCGACGACCGCGACGGTGTAGGTCAGCCGCCGCAGGTCCTCGTACTCCGGCAGCCGGTCGCCGAGCACGTCGGCGGCTTCGGCGTGCAGCCGCGCGCCGACCTCGGGGTGCTCGTCGATCAGGTGGAACGCCCAGCCGAGCGTGCTCGCCGTCGTCTCGTGCCCGGCCAGCAGCAGGGTGATCAGCTCGTCGCGCATGCGCTCGCGGGAAGCGCCGTCTTGCGAGCCCGAGGCGATCAGCCGCGACAGCACGTCCTCGCCGTTCTCCACCGGGTTCGCCAGCCGCTGCTCGACCAGCTCGTCGGCGATCCGGCGCAGGTCGTCGCGCGCGGTGCGGAACTCCAGCTGCTTCTTCAGCGGCACCCACTGCGGGACCGCGCTGAGCGTGACCGCCTCGAACATGGCCTGGTCCTGCACGGCCTCGAACGAGTGGCCGAGGGTTTCGTAGCCGCCGAGCTCGGCGTCGAGCAGCGTCCGGCCGAGCACGCCGAGGGTCAGCCCGGTCATCTCGTGCAGGATCTCGACCGGCCCGTCGTGCGCGGCGAGCCGGTCGATCAGCCCGGCCACCTGGGCCGCGACGACCGCGGCCTGCCGCGAGATCCGCTTGGGCTGGAACACCGGCTGGATGGTCCGCCGCTGCTGCTTCCAGGTTTCGCCGTCGCTGGTGAGCAGGCCGTCGCCGAGGGCACGGCGGGCCTCCTGCAGGCCGATGCCCTTGTGGTAGTTCGCGGCGTTGTCGGCGAGGACGTGCTTCGCGAGGTCCGGGTGGTTCACCAGGTACATCGCCTTCGGGCCGATGGCGATGCGGACGACGTCGCCGTAGGCCTCGGCGTTGTCGCCCATGAGCGCGAGCCGGTCGGTGAAGAGCTGCTTCAGCAACCGGAGGGTCGCCCGGCGCGGCGGCCCGGGCGGCGCGGTGCGCGCCGCCCGGGCGTGGTGCTGGGGACCGGTCATGCCGCGATGGCTCCGGGCTTTTCGTCACCGGTTTCCGCCGGCGGCGCGATCTCCAGCTTGGTCTTCTGCGCGGCCTGGTCCGCCTCGAACTTGATCCGCGCCTTGTTCGAGAAGTGCAGGCCCCACAGGAACAGCCCGCGGATCAGGCAGACGGTCGCGGTGGCCAGGAACAGCCCGTAGGCGACGTGCACGGCGGTGAAGAAGCCGTACGCGAGCGCCACGCCCGCGCCGAAGAGGAACTGCGAACCCTTCTTCGACGGCGACGTGCCCGGGTCGGTCACCATGTAGTTGGTGTAGAGCACGAACGCGACGCCGGTGCCCATCGCCAGCGCGCCGGAGATCGACGTGCCGAAGATCCAGCCGCGGACGAAGGCCTGGACGACGAAGAAGCTCAGCCAGCCCGCGATGAGGAACATCCGGCCGGTCAGCAGCGCGTTGAGCACCGTGCCCGACACGAGGATGATGCCGACGATGAGCCAGCCGCCCCAGGTCGGGATCTGCTCGGTGAAGTGGTACGGCGGGGCGATGCTGGCCCACGGGAAGACGAGCAGGATGATCGTGATGCCGAAGTTCGACGGGTTCATGTAGTGCCGCATGCGGCCGTACACGGGCGCCTGCAGGATCCACTTCGCGCCGACCGCGACGACGACCCCGAACATCATGACGAGGATCTGGTCGTTGACGTAGGTCAGCATGTTGAGCGCGAGCCCGGTGATGTGCGCCGGGAGCAGGAACTCCATCAGCCCCTTGAACCCGTTGCCGCGGAACCGGACGTCCCGGTGGGTCACCCGGGCGTTGATGATCTCCAGCACGATCTCCGTGGTGTACGCGGTCGCCAGCGCGACGAACGGGTACAGCCACGGCTGCTCGAAGCCGAGCACGGTGTAGCCGACGATGTTGAAGATCGTGATCGAGATCGCGAAGCGCCGCAGCGCGGTGATGACCTTGTTGGTCCGCTTCGGCGGCGCACTGTCCACCTTGGTCAGAGTCGGGGTGGTCATGTCACATCGCTTCCTTCGCCGTGGTGCCGAGCTGGTACATGTGGCAGCCGGGTTCGAGCTTCAGGTTCTGCGTCCGCAGCTGCCCGGTCCGGTCCCGCCACTGCAGGTGGACGTCGAGCGGGCCCTTCACGTCGTGCCCGAGACCGATCTGGACGTCGAAGCTGCGCCGTCCGGCCTCCCCGCTGCTGCCGTCGACCCGGCCGAGGTACTTCTTGCCGTCCGAGGTCGTCACGGTGACCTGGGCGCCGATCGCGGGCACGCCGGCCGCGGGCAGCGGGCCGGGCGCCACCGGGGCGTCGGTGGTCAGCTTGAGCTGCAGGTACTTGCCGGGGTTCGGGCTGTCGTTGTGGTAGAAGATCGGCTCTTCCCACTGCCGCGCGACCGCGAACTCGGGCAGCCCGTCGCCGTCGGTGTCACCGACCGCGATGCCGCGGGTGGGCACCGGGACCGCGAGACCCAGCTTCGGCGCGAGGTCGGTGTAGCGGCCGTCGGCGCTCTTCACGAAGAAGTGCAGCGTCTGGTCACCACCGATGTCGTCACCGGCGCGGGCGTTCGGCCACCAGAACGGGTTGGACAGCAGGCCGTCGTGCGCGGTGGCGATCTCCTGCAGGTTCGGCCAGCGGTTGACCTGGCCCTTGACGAACCCGGTGGCCTGCGCGATCTGGTTGTCGCCGCTGTTGTTGAAGTCCTGGATCTTGACGTCCCAGCCCCAGCCCGACCACGCCGTGCCGTGCTCGGCGCTGTCGTCGTGGAACGGCGCGACGCCGTCCTTGAGCTGCTTGGTCAGGTCCGCGTTGTCCTTGGCCTTGTTCATGAACTGGAAGTTCGACTCTTCGATGCCCCACGACGTCGTGATGTTGCTGACGAACAGGTCGTAGAGGCCGTCGTGGTTCAGGTCGCCGAAGTCGACGCCCATGCCCTTGAAGGAGTCGTGGCCCAGCACCTTCGACTTCGGGTCGTCGATCCCGCGGACGCCGGTGACCTCGGCGAGCTCGATCTTGCCCGGCGTCGACTTGTTGTACAGCAGGTGGTCGTGGCCGAAGTCGTTGGCGATGTAGAGCTCCGGCAGGTTGTCGCCGTCGATGTCGGTCGCGCTGGAGGCCAGCGTCCAGCCGAAGCGCGCGCTCTCCGGGATGCCCTGGGAAGCGTCGACGTACTGCGCGCTCGGGTTCGCCCCGGACTTGGCCCCGGTCCAGCGGTAGATGTACTTGGCGCCCGAGTTCACCGCGTGCGACATCGACTGGTTCAGCGTGATGCCGCCGTCGGCGTTCGGGTCCAGCACCCGGCTGTCCGGGAAGTAGTTGCCGATGAAGATGTCGACGTGCCCGTCGCCGTCGAAGTCGCCGATGGTGACCGAGTCGGTGTTCCACAGTGGACCGTTGTACTTGCCGTCGGCGCCGCGGTGGTTGCCCGGCACCAGCTCGACCGGCTGGAAGGCCGAGGCGTCGAACTTCGTCGCGGTGGCCTTCTGCAGGAACAGCACCGGCGTGCGGCCCCAGTAGTAGGCCAGGACGTCGGTCCGGCCGTCTTCGTTGTAGTCACCGGGGACGCAGCCCATCGGGGCCATGTAGTCCCAGGTCGGCAGGGTAGGCGCCGGGTCCAGCGCGAAGGGGGCGTAGCGCGGGCCGGAGTCCGGCGTCGGCGTGATGACGACCTGGTCGCTGCGCGGGTCGACGAGACAGAGGTCGTTCGGCTTGCCGCTGCCGCTGATGTCGTTGATCGCGATCGCGGCGCCGACCGAGGAGATCCAGGCCGCGATCTTGTCGTACTCCTTGTTCACCGTCCGGATCGACTGCGACTTCTTCGCCGCGGGCAGCGCGATCGTCATCGGGGTGAAGTGGAACTTGCCCGCCAGCTGGTCCTGTTCGGCGGCGGAGACGCTGGGCAGCCGTGCGACCATGAACAGGCCGAGGATCAGCACCAGCGCCACGATGCCCGCCAGCTGCCTGCGCAGCCAGCCGAAGGTCGCGGTCATTTGTTCTTCCCTCCGTGGGTCAGCACTTCTTCGGCGATCCGCTGCCGCCAGGTTTCGAACGCCGGGACGTCGTCGCCGTCGACGACCACGGCCGGCCGGACCTCTTGGGTGATGGCCGCCACGCGCTCGGCCGGCAGGCCGCAGATCGCGCGGGCCGCCATCTCGGTCTCCGGGATCATCAGGCCCGAGCGCACCCGGCACTCGGCGGCGAAGGCACTTCCCTGGGCCAGCTGCCCGTGGTGGATGCCGGCCCGGTCGACCAGTTCCGCCAGCTCGTCGGCGGTGACGCCGCACGCGTAGGTCGAGGCCAGCCCGACCCCGGCGTACAGGTCGCCGTGGCGCGACTCGGGGAACTCCTCGATCGTCTTGGCCACCAGGGAAACGTCGGTGCCGCAGATGAACCACAGCGCCCGGCCGATGCCCTGGTCGATGGCCCGCAGCGCGTAGCCGTCGTAACGCCGGTCGGGCCAGGAAAAGCCCGGCTCCTGGTACTGGTCCCGGATGTAGCGATCGGTCTTGAAGTACGCCTGGTGGAAGCCGTACCCGTCGAGCACCAGCCAGCGCAGCAGCGGGTCGAAGCCCGACGCCTTCGGCCACGCGAACCGCGGGAGACGGCACATGGCCCAGCCGACCCCGACGTAGATGATGTAGTCGTGCTTCTCCCCGGGACCGGCCAGGAACTCGGCGATGTTCGTGCTCTTGCCGAACGGCAGCCCGTCGAGAACGCCGTACCCCATTCCCGCGCCTTCGTAGGCGAAGCCGCGGAACTGCGGGGGAATGCGCTCCAGCCATTCCTCGGCCTGCGCGGGCGAACGCGCTTCGACCGCGTGTGCGTACCCGAGGAGGAACTTCTCCCCGATCGTCTCGAGTCGCTCCTGAGCGGCTGGGCTCTTGCGGTGGAAACCCCGCTTCTCCAGCGAAGTCTCCGCGACGTTCGGTGTCAGGATGCGACGTCTGAGCGCGCGCCAACCATTGCCCAACGCACTCTCCCCCTTAAGGGTCGGTGTGAATGTGGAGCTCTTTCTCATCACGGTCACAGATGCCCTGGTCAGCGGTCTACTCCACGGTTGCCGGTGACCTCGGGCGTCAGGCTGCGCGCTCTTGCGAGCCCGCGCGGAACTCCGCGCGGATCGCCTCCCGCCACCGCTCGTACGGCGGCAGCGGCCCTTCGTCGGCGAAGGGCACTTCGGTGCGGTCGGCGAGCGCCGTCGCCTCCTCGACCGTGAGGTCCGCGAGCACCTCCGCGGCGAGGCGGCAGTGCTCGGGCACGAACGTCGAGTAGGTGCGCGCCTTGATGGCGAACACCACGCCCAGCGCCAGTTCCGCGTGGTGCGGCCCGGCGAGCCGGCGGAGGGTGGCCAGCCCGGCCCGGTCCGCGCCGCCGGCGAAGGTCGCCGCCAGCCCGATCCCGCTCCACAGGTCGGGACGGCGGCTTTCGGCGAAGGCGCCTGCCGCGGCCGCGGCCGCCTCGGGCACGCCGCCGTGGATGAACCACAGGGCCCGGCCCACCCCCTGGTCGAAGGCACGCGAGAAGTAGTCGGGGCGCCCCGCCCAGGGGTACGGTGCCGGCTCGGCCTGTTCGTCGACCCACCGGTGCGTGTCGAAGTACGCCCGGTCGAAGCCGTAGCCGTCCACCGCCAGCCAGCTCATGACCGGGTGGTGGTGCACCCCGTCCAGCTGCGGGAGAATGTTCTTCCACAGTGGACGCGGCAGCCGGGCCATCGCGAACCCGATCCCGATGTAGGTGAGGAAGATGTGCGGCTCGCCCGGTCCTTCCAGCAGTGCCTTCGTGCGGTCGCGGCCGCCGCCCGGCATCGCGTCGAGGATCGTGCACCCCATCGTCGCGCCTTCGTACGCGAACCCGCGCTGCTCCGGCTCGACGAGGGCGAGCCGCCGCTCGAGCTCCCAGAGGGACGCGCCCTCGATCGCCCACTCGAACCCGCACACCACCGCCTGCGGCACCGCCTCCAGCCGGGCCGTCGCCGCGGTGGGGGTGACCGGGAAGCCGCGCTCCTCGAACCCCACCGAAGCCAGGGAAGGCGCCAGCGCGCGCTTGCGCAGGACACCGAAGAAAGTCGCCATCACTCGTCCCTTTCGTCCGGCCGGCTCACGCCACCGCGCGCAGGTGCGCACGAGACGCGGCGAGCATCTGCTGGCTGCCCGGCGTCCGGCGCGCCGCCAGGGTGATCGCGATGGGCGGGTCGGTCAGGGCAGGCGGGCGCAACCGGATCGTCACCTCCGACGGCTCGAACGGCGTCACCGACGCCGTCGCGGTGCCGATGGTGAACGCGGGTCCGCCGGCGGGCCGTCGCCCCGCACCGTGGTCGGCCACCGCGATGACCGTCCAGGTGCCCTCGGGCACCCCGTGGATGGTGAGGTCGGCCGACTCGGCGTCGGCCAGCCCGCCGAAGGCCACCGGACCGCTCTGCGGCACCGAGTCCGCGAACACGCCGACGAGCACGTTGGCCGGTGCGGCGCCGGTGGGGAACTCCAGCCGCACCGCCAGCCGCTCGTTGCCGTCCTGCAGGGACGCGCAGCTGCTGGCCGCCTCCCGCAGGGACCGCAGCGCCGGCAGCCGCTGGAAGTAGGCCGAATGCGCCACGAGCAGCTCACCCACCTCCGGCTCCCGGTACTCGGTCGGGGTCATCCCGACCGCGCGGACGAACCGGCTGGTGAACGTGCCGACGCTGCTGTAGCCGACGCTGCAGACGATGTCCGACACCGTCAGCGAAGTCGTCAGCAGCAGCCGCTTGGCTTCGAACAACCTCACCGCGGTGAGGAAGCGCCCCGGCGTCACCCCGGTCGCCTTGGCGAAGATGCGTGAGAAGTGGAACGGGCTCACGAACACCTGGGACGCCAGCGCCGACAACGTGATCGGCTCGAAGTACCGCTCCAGGATCATTTCGATCGCGCGGAGAACAGCGGGCTGCACGGCCTGTTCCGGCGCCCGGACGTGCCTGTACCGCTCCACAACCGCCGACGGGTCTTCGCCGTCGCCGCCCCCGGACGTCACCGATCGCAAGATCATCAGTCCAACCTCGAATTCCCTGCCGCAGTCAAGTTCCCTCTTCGCCAGGTAAGACGCCGGATCTTGCGGGCCGGTGGACCCCCGATCGAAAGCCGGGTGAGGCGGAGTTCGCCGCCGGACGGCGACTGTGTGACCGTCTCGGCTCCGGCCGTGCGGAACGCACACCCGCGCCGTGCGCGGCACACCGCGCCCGGTCGGCAGAAGCGCCGGTTCGAGAAGGACCGGAGGCCGTGGTCGGCCGTTCCCGGCCCGTCACGCCCGGCCGGACCTGCGGTTTGCCCACCCCGGGGCGCTCGGCGCGGGTGGGTGGTGCCCGAGCAGGACGTGCGGATCGCACGGGGCCGCCGGGGAAGACACATCTTGACTCTGGTGGACCGCTCACTGGCTGGGGTGCTGCGGCTCTGTCACATTCGACAGTGGACAGCCCGCGGCCGGTTATGCCCGGCTTGCGCGGCGTACTGGGGAGCCAGATACATCGCGGCAGAACACTGGAGGCGCGCGACATGTACTCCGAGAAAAGGCTATCGGACGGGCCGGTCGACGTGTCCCGGCGGTCCGACCAACCACCCGAAAGTGTGGTCCAGTTCACGGTCCTCGGCCCGCTCGGTGTGTTGCACGACGGTGTCGACTGCACCCCCACCGCGCCGAAAGTCCTGCAGCTGCTGGCCCTGCTCGTGATGCGTCCCGGCAAGATGGTGCACGTCGACTCGATCACGCAGGAGCTCTGGCCGAGCGGCCCGCCCCGGACGGTCCGGACCACGCTGCACACCTACGTCTACCACCTGCGCCGCTGCTTCGAACAGCACAGCCTGGCCGACGGCACCGAGGACATGCTGGTCACCAAGGCGCCGGGCTACCTGTTCCGGATCGACCCGAGCCAGGTCGACGTCCACCGGTTCGGGCTGATGCAGCAGGAAGCGCAGGACCTGCTGCGCCGGAACCAGCACGCGGCGGCGGCCGCCCGTTTCCGCGCCGCGCTGGACCTGTGGAGCGGGCCGCCGCTCGCCAACATCCACTGTGGACCCGTGCTGCTCCCGTACACGATGGAGCTGCTGGAGCAGCGGCGCAACGCGCTGCACATGCTCATCGAGGCCGAGATCACCAGCGGCAACCACCGCGAACTGATCGGGGAGCTGCGCTCGCTGGCCGCGGGCAACCCCCTCGACGAGGCGCTGCACGGGCAGCTGATGCGGGTGCTGGGACGCAGCGGCCGCCGGTCGGACGCGATGGCCGTCTACCGCAGCCTCCGCAAGCGGCTCAGCGAGGAGCTCGGCGTCGAGCCGTGCGACGAAGTGCAGCTGCTGCACCACGACCTCATCTCCGAGGGCGACCACCTCTGATCCACCGCACCACCGCACCACCGACCCACCGGCACGAACGAAGTGAGGATCAATGACCGCACGCACCCGCACCTACGGACAGTACTGCGGACTGGCCCGCGCCATGGAGCTCGTCGGTGAGCGCTGGGCGCTGCTCATCGTGCGCGACCTGGTGCTCGGCCCGAAGCGCTACAACGAGCTCCGGGCCGGTCTGCCCAAGATCCCGCCGAGCATCCTTTCGGCGCGGCTCAACGAACTGGAGGAGTCGGGCGTGATCCGCCGCCGGGTCCGCCCGGACCTCGACGCCGGCCTGGTCTACGAGCTCACCCAGTACGGCAGCGAACTCGACCAGATCCTGCTGGACCTCGGCCTGTGGGGCGCCCGGTCGCTGAGCCACCCGGGCCCGGACGACGTCTTCACCCTGGACGCGGCGATCCTCTCGCTGTTCACGACGTTCCAGGCCGAAGCGGCGGCCGACGTCCAGATCACCTTCGAGATCCAGTACCACAACACGATGATCCTCCACGCGATGGTCGACAACGGCGACCTCAAGGTCGCCGAGGGCCGCTACCCGGAGGCGGACCTGATCATCCGCGCCGGCCAGGGATCGGCGCTGCTGGACGTGATCAGCGGCCAGCTGACGCCGGCGGAGGCCGTGGCGAACGGCTCGGTGTCCGTCGAGGGCGACCTCCGCGACCTCGAGCTGTTCACGCGGTTGTTCCGCCTGACCTCGGCCCCCCAGCCGAAGAACGGCGTCGCCGTCCACTGAGGACAGCCGAGTCGCGTGAGCCGGTTCGGGGAGCCGGGGCTCGGAGAATCGATCAGGCACGGTACGTTGGCAGCTACACGTTCTTGAGTACTG
>NZ_JBEXMD010000047.1:0-81830 GCF_040610315.1 Amycolatopsis sp. NPDC004169 | reverse complement strand
CGACCACCATTGGCCCGCACGCGTCTGAAACTCCCGTGATCTGCGCAGAACGGGCCGCTCCGGGGCCGCGGCACGGCCGTGTCCGGCCCGTTTTCCGACCGAGGGGTTCGCCATGCCTGACGACGTCCGCCCGCAGCTGACCGGCATCGAGGTCCACGACCTCGAACCCGGGCTGTGCCTGCTCATCACGCCGAACGGCGGCCAGTTCTCCATCACCGCCCCGGTGCACGAGTTCCGGGCGTGGCTCGGCCGGTGCGACGGCACCCGCACCCGCCGGGAACTGCTGGCCGGGATGAACCCCGACTACGCCGAGGTGCTCGACGTCCTCGAAGAGGACGGCTGCCTGCGCCCGGGCCAGGACGAGCAGGCCGGTGCCCGGCGCCTCGCCGCGACCACCGTGCTGCTGACCGGCGCCGCCGAGCTGACGGCCCCGCTCGCGGAGCTGCTCGCGCCGTCCGGTTACGCCCGGGTGGCCCCGCTCACCGGGCCCGGCCACCCGTTCCCGGTCGATCCGGCGGACACCGTCGTCGTCGCCGCGTTCGCCCACCCGGCCTATGCCGAACTCACCGCGCTGGATGCGTTCTGCGCCGACCGCGGGGTGCGGTTCCTGCCCTTCCGCTGTGAACGCGGCCAGGGGATCGCCGGGCCCGCGGTCACCCCCGGCACCGGCCCCGACTTCGCCGACGTGCTGGCCCGCCGCCGCTCCGCCGCGCTCGACCCGCGCGTGCTCGACGCCTTCGCCGCGGCGGACGCCCCGCCCGGCCCGCGGTTCCGGCCCGGGGAGACCCGCTGGCTGCTCACCGCGCTCGCCGTCCAGCTCGAGCGCTGGGTCGCCGGCACGCCCGCCGAGACGACGACCGGGGAGCTCGAGCTCGATCCCGTCCGGCTCACCGCGCTCCCCCGGCCCGTGCTGCCGGTGCCCGACCGGCCGCGGCCGGTGGTCGCGCACGGGCCGCGGCCCGACCTGCTGGTCGACGACCGCACCGGGATCGTCACCGCGGTCCACGAACTGCCCGCCGCGCCGGGCATGCCCGCCCGGCTGAAGGTGTGCGCGGTCGACGTCGCCGACATGCGGCGGGTGGTCGACTGGCCCAACGACCGCCAGGCGTTCGGCACGTCGTGGCACGACTTCGAACTCGCCCGCGACTCCGCGATCGGCGAGGCCGTGGAACGCTACTGCGGCAGCTGGCTCGCGCCGGACCGGGTGATCCGGCACGGCAGTTACGACCGGCTGCGCCGCGACGGCGTCCCGGCGCTCGACCCGCGCCGCCTGAACCTGTACTCGCCACGCCAGTACCGGAGCGCGGGCTTCCCGTTCGCGCCGCTGGCCACCGACACCGAATGCGCGTGGGTGGAGGGCTTTTCGCACACGACGAAGGAGCCGGTCTGGGTGCCGGCCTGCCTCGTCTCGACCGAAGCCGAACCCGGCGGCGCCCGGTTCACCGACCCGCTGATCGCCGGGCTCGCCGGCGGCACCAGCCTCGAGCACGCCGTCACCTCCGGCCTCGAAGAGGTGCTGGAACGCGACACGACCATGCTCTGGTGGGCCAACACCCCGCGGCTGCGCCGGCTGCCCGTGCCGGCGGAGATCCGGGCGCTGGTCGCCGACACCGCCGACACCTACGACGTCACCCTCGTGCCCCTCGACAACGAGTTCGACGTCCCGGTCGTCGCCGCCGCCGTGTTCGACCGCACCCGGCGCTGGCTGTCGATCGGGTTCGCGACCCGGCCCGACGCGTTCGAGGCGGCCAAGAAGGCCCTCGCCGAAGGGTTCACCCTGCAGCACACCTGCCTCGCCCTCGACGACGAGCGCGAGCTGGCCGGGATGCAGGCCGACCTGCCGCACCTGGGCAACCTGAAGCCCTACCGCGCCGACCGGCGCTACCTCGACTCCTACCGCGAAGACTTCGCCGACGTCGTGGACCTGCTGTGCCAGCAGCAGGTCTACCTCGACCCGCGGGCCGCGGCCCGGGTGGCGCCGTGGGTGCGCGACCTGCCGGTGCGGGCCTGGGAGGGCCTCCCGTCGCTCGGCGAGCGGCGGCTGAAGGCCTACCAGGAGCGCGTCGAGGCGCGCGGGTTCGAGGTGATCAGCGTCGACCTCACCACCCGGGACGTCGAGGCCGCCGGGTTCCACGCCGCGCACACGCTCGTGCCGGGGCTGGTGTCGAACTTCCCGGCCGGGCTGCCGTACTGGGGTGACGGCCGGATCCGCCGCGCCGCGGTCGACCTCGGCTGGCGGTCGGAGCCGCTGCCCGAGGAGCGGCTGAACGTCTTCCCGCTCCCCCACGCCTGAGGAGCCCGGATGGCCGTCACCGAACTGCTCGGGCTGCCCCGGACCCGGGGCCGCCTGCCGCTGATCGCCGCGCAGGGTGTCGACGCGCTCGGCACCGGCCTGTTCCTGCCGTTCGCCGTCGTGTACTTCCACGCGGCCAAGGACATCCCGCTGCCCGCGGTCGGGGCCGCGCTGTCGCTCGCGGCCCTGCTCTCGCTGCCGGCGGGGCCGCTGGCCGGGCCGCTGGTGGACCGCTTCGGCCCGCGCCGGATCGTGGTCGCCGCCAACCTGCTGCGGGTGGCGACCTTCACCGGCTACGTCTTCGCCGGGTCGCTGTGGCAGCTGGTGGTGCTCGCCGCGCTGACGTTCTGGGGCGAGGGGCTGTTCTGGCCGGCCTCGGGCGCGCTGGTCGCGCAGGTGGCCGACGACGGGCAGCGCGCGCGGTGGTACGCGATGGAACGGACGCTGCGCAACGTCGGCATCGGCCTCGGCGGGCTGGCGGGCAGCGCGCTCGTCCTCGCCGGCGGCTACACCGCGATCGTCGTGCTGAACGCGGTCAGCTTCCTCGTCGCGGCGACGCTGGTCGCCGCGTGGCGAGGCGGGCGGGCCGGCCCGCCGGCCGCCGCACGCGAAGCCGTGCGCCGCCGGGGTTACCGGGCGGTGCTCGCCGACCGCGCGTTCCGCCGCGTGCTCGTGACGGTGTTCGTCTTCGCCCTGTGCGACCTGGCGCTGACGGTCCTGCTGAGTGCCTACGTGCTCGACACGCTGCGGCTGCCCGCGTGGCAGCCCGGGGTGCTGTTCGCTCTCAACACGGTCCTCGTGGTGCTCGCGCAGACCGTCGTGGCCCGGCGGGTGGAGCGCCTCGCCAAGGCCAGGACGCTGCAGGTCGCGGCCGTGGTGTGGGCGGTCGCCTTCCTGCTGTTCGCCGCCGGGCCGCTCGCCGCGCCGCTGCCGGTCTTCGCCGTGCTGACCGTGGCCACCGCCGTGTTCACCGCGGCCGAGCTGCTGCAGGCGCCGACCAGCAGCGCGCTCACCGTCGCGCTGGCCCCGCCGCACCTGCGCGGCCGGTACCTCGGGCTGGAGGAGCTGCTGTTCGGCGTGGCGCGGGTGGTCGCCCCGGTGACGTTCACCGCGCTGCTGGCCGCCGGCCCGCAGCTGCCCTGGCTGGTGCTGGCCGGGTGCTGCATCCTGGCGGTGGTCGTCCTCGCGGGACTGAAGGCGGTTCCGGAGCCGGCCGCGACCCGGGAGACCGCGCATGCCTGACTGGGCCGAGCTCAGTGACCTCTACCTCGACGTCTACCGCGAACCGCCGTACGGCGAGGGCGAAGCCGAGGCGGCGGAGTTCCGCGAAACCGTGGCACGGCACGCCCTGCTCCCCGGCTTCGCGGTCACCACCGTCCAGAGTGGAGAGACCGTGGCGGGGTTCGCCTACGGCGTCGGCCGCGAGGCGGGCTGGTGGCACCCGCGAGCCACCGCGGCCGCCCCGCCGTGGCTGGCCGGGCACCCGGTGTTCTACGTGTACGAACTGGCGGTCCGGCCGGCGTCGCGCGGCCGCGGCCACGGCCGGGACCTGCTCGACCGGCTGCTGGAGCCGCGGCCGGAGCCGTATGCGGCACTGGCCGCGTCGACGGCCGCCCCGGCGCACGCGATGTACCGCCGCTGGGGCTGGCGACCGGTCGGCTCGCTCGCCCCCGGCCGCTCCGAGCTGCTGGTGCTGCCCCTCCGGGGTGCTCCCCTGCCGTAACGCGGCCCCGGGTACCGGCGACTCACGAGCGTCCGGACCGGGGAGGAAGCATGCCGAAACGTCTCGTGATCTGCTGCGACGGGACCTGGAACTCCCTGCGCCAGCCGGCCCCGACCAACGTGGGCCAGCTCCAGAAGGTGGTCGCGCCCACGGACCCGGCCGGCACCGAACAGCGGGTGTACTACCACGAAGGCGTCGGCACCGGGAAGCTGTGGGACCGGCTCCTCGGCGGCGCGTTCGGGGTGGGGCTCTCGGCGAACGTGCAGCACGCCTACCGCTTCGTCGCCGAGAACTACGAACCCGGCGACGAGCTGTTCTTCTTCGGCTTCAGCCGCGGTGCCTACACCGCGCGCAGCACCGTGGGCTTCATCCGCAACTGCGGCGTCCTGCGCCCCGCCGAGCTCGGCCGGCTCGACGAGGCCTACCGGCTCTACCGCGACCGCGACCGGGAGACCTCCGGGCCGGACAGCGCGCGGGCCCGCGAGTTCCGCGCGAAGTACGCCCGCGAAGACCGGACGCCGATCCGGTTCGTCGGGGTCTGGGACACCGTCGGCGCGCTGGGCATCCCGCTCAGCGGCGGCCGGCTGATCCACCTGCTGAACAAGCGCTGGCAGTTCCACGACATGGAGCTGACCTCGATCGTGCAGGCGGCGTTCCAGGCGCTGGCGGTGGACGAGCACCGCAAGTCGTTCAGCCCGGCCGTGTGGCAGCCGTCGAAGGCGGCGAAGGGCCAGGTCCGCGAGCAGGTCTGGTTCGCGGGCGCCCATTCCGACGTCGGCGGTGGCTACCGGCAGCCGGCGCTGTCGAACCTCGCCCTCCGGTGGATGGCCGACCGCGCCGAGCGGTGCGGGCTCGCCTTCGCTGACGACGCCTTCGGCTACCTGGCCGCGCGCGACGAACTCGGCGAACTGCACAATTCGCTCAACGCCTTCTTCCGGTGGTTCGGCTCGGCGAACCGGGTGATCGGCCGGGTGGACCCGGCGACGGAGTGCGCGGGGTCGTGCGTGGTGCTCCGCGGTGAGCAGATGCGGCCGCCGTACCGGCCCGGGAACCTGCTCGCCTACCTGGCGGACCCGGAGCACCGGATCCTGAAGGTGTGACATCGGGGGCCATTACGTCATTCGGCGTAACTTGCGCCGAGCGTGTCACGCGGATCAAGGTGCCGCCGATACGCCTCGCGGGGATCTTCGTCATGGGGGCGAAGACCCGCGAGGGGGGCGGTTTTCGTGTTGTTCCCGTTACGATCCCGTGGCCGGATGGCCGTGGTCACGCTGCTGGCGGCGGCGCTGGCCACCGTGGTGCCCGGCGTCGCACAGGCGGCGGCGCCACCGGCCAACGACGACTTCGACAACGCCGCCGTCGTCACGTCCCTGCCCTTCACGGCGCAGGAGGACAGCGGCGCGGCGACCACGGCGGCCGACGACCCCGGCTGGTGCAGCGGGTACGCCGCGGCCGGCTCGGTCTGGTTCAGCTACACCGCGACGCAGGACGGCCTGCTGCGCGCCACGACGGCGGGCAGCGACCACCGGACGCTCCTGTCCGCGAACACCGGGGCACGCGGCGGCCTCCAGAGCGTCGCCGACGCCTGTGACTACGGAACCGGGCCGGTGATCACGTTCCGCGCGACGGCGGGGACCACCTACTCGTTCCTGGTCGCCGGGATCGACACGCCCGGCGGCGCGCTCTCGTTCTCGCTCGCCGCGGTCGCCCCGGCGCCCAACGACACCTACGCGAACGCCGAGCCGGTGACCGCCCTGCCGTTCACCGGACGGCCGGACCTTTCGGTGGCCGCGGCCGAGTCCGGCGAGCCCGACTCGACCTGTGTGGACGACGAGGGGCAGCCGTCGGTCTGGTACACCTACCCGGCCTCCGGCCCGGCACAGTGGCTCACCGCCCGAGTCGCGGGCACCGACGCCGCCGTCACCGTCTACACCGGAGCGTCGCCGGCGGAGCTGACCCAGGTCGCGTGCGCGCGGAACAACTCCTCGCGCCCCGCCACGTTCCCCACGAACCCCGGAACGGTCTACGCCATCCGGGTCACCGGGGCGCACCACGGCTACGGGACCTTCCAGTTCACCCTCCAGGAGGCGCCGCCGCTCGAGCCGGACGTGTCCGTGTACCCGTCGCCCGCCACCGTGTTCGACAACGTCGGCTTCTCGGCGTCGTCGTGGGAGTCCGCCGACCTGCCGCTGGGCGGGACGTGGGACTTCGGCGACGGGACGTCGGCCCCGGTGGGCACCGAGACCGTCTACCACCGGTACGCCGCCGACGGCGGCTACACCGCCACGCTGCACGCGACCGCGCCCGACGGGCGCACCGCGACGGTGACCCGGCCGGTCACGGTGACCACGCACGACGTCGGGATCTCGAAGTTCACCGTCCCGTCCGCGGCGCGGCAGGGGGAAAGCAAGCCGATCAACGTGGACGTCACGAACACGCGGTACGCCGAGACGGTGACCGTCGTGCTGTCCAAGCGGTCCACGGACTACTGGGCCGAGGTCGGCCGGCTGACCCTGCAGGTGCCCGCGCGGGCCACCGGCAAGGTCCGGTTCCCGTTCGCCTACACCTTCACCCCGGACGACGCGCTCGACGGGAAGGTCGCCTTCCGCGCCGAGGTCCAGCTGGCGTACCCGGTGACCGATGCCCGCCCGGGCGACAACGAGGCGATCTCCGTCGCCACGACCGTCAAGCCGCCCGCCACGCGCATCGCCGCCGTCTGACTTCCAGGGGGACCACATGAAACTCCGCCCGTTGCTCGCCTGCCTCGCGGCCGTCACGGCCACGCTGGTGGCGCCCGGGGTGGCCCACGCGGCCGCCCCGTCCAACGACGACTTCGGCTCCGCCACCGCCGTCACCGCCCTGCCGTTCACCGCGTCCCAGGACGTCCGGGAGGCGACGAGGGCGGCCGACGACCCGACGCCGTGCCAGACCTACACGACGTGGAGCGTCTGGTACGACTACACCGCGACGGCGGACGCCCTCGTCCGGGTGACGCCGGCCGGCACCGGGGCACGGCCGTTCGTCGCGGTCTACACCGGTGAGCGCGGGGCACTGTCCCCGGTCGCCTGCCGTGCCTGGGACACCCCCGGCTACGTGACCTTCCGCGCCACCGCCGGGACGACCTACCACGTCATGTTCGCCCAGCAGTACAACCAGGGCGACCTGACCGCCGGGTTCACCACCGTGCCGCCGGCGCAGAACGACGGATTCGCCGCGGCCGCACCGGTTTCCGTGCCCGGCGACTACGCCGGTGACCTCACCGTCGCCTCGGCCGAACCCGGCGAAGCGCGGCCGAGCTGCGACCCGGGCGCGGACCGGTCCGTCTGGTTCGCGTTCACGCCCGACCGCACGCGGTCGGTGAGCGCGCTGGCGATGTACGACTGGGGCCCGGGCATCACGGTGTACCGGGGCACGACGCCGGGCACGCTGTCCGAAGTGGACTGCGTGGCTTCCGGTGACCGCCGGGCCGCCGTGTTCACCGCGGAAGCCGGGCAGTCCTACCGGATCCGGGTCGCCGACGACGCCGAGGCCGCGTCGGTGTTCCAGCTCCGGCTCGACACGGCGCCGCCTCTCCGGCCGTTCGTGACGCCGTACCCGAACAACCCCACGGTGTACACCGACGTCACGCTGGTTCCCTACTCCGGCGACAGCCTGGGCCGGGACTTCGTCAGCGGCGAAGTGCGTTTCGGCGACGGCGGGTCCGCCCCCATCACCGGTGCGCCCATCGTGCACCGGTACGCCGCCGACGGCGAGTACCGCGTCGAGGTCACCGGGGCGACCGCGGACGGCCGGACCGGATCCGGCTTCGCCACCCTGAAGGTCGAAACGCACGACGTGGCGGTCTCGGACTTCGTGGTGCCGGCCAAGGCCCGGGTGGACGAAACCAAGCCGATCAAGGTGTCGATCACGAACACCCGCCACGACGAGACCGTCGTGGTCTCCCTGTCCAAGCTGACCGAGCAGGGCTACTACCAGGAAGTCGGGCAGCTCAAGCAGTGGGTGCCCGCCGGCGGCAAGGTGCTCTTCCCCTTCGCCTACACCTACACCGCGGCCGACGCGGCGGCGGGCAAGACGACGTTCAAGGTGTCCGCGGGCTTCGACCCGTCCTACACCGAAGACGCCCGGCCCGAGGACAACGTCCGGTCCGCCTCGACGGTGGTCCGGGCGCGGACGGCGATCGCGATGTCCTGACGTCCGTGGTGCCACGACGCGAGCGGGCCCCTGTCCGAGGGAGGTGGACAGGGGCCCGTGCGCGCGGTCAGCGGGTCAGTGGTTGACCTTGAACCACGGCTGCGACCAGCCGAGGTAGGTCTGGCCCCACTTGCTCTTGATCTGCGCGATCGTCGTCTCGGTGTAGCTGCCGTAGCCGTTGATGTCGTTCGACAGGAACTTGCCGCCGCCGATGGAGATCATCGTGTGGCCGGCCCCGCTGCTCTTGAAGAACGCCAGGCCACCGGCCGGGACCTGGTAGTCGCCCGGGTGCTTGAACGACGACGGGATCTGGGTCCAGTGGATGTAGGCCGTCTCCGAGCCCGAAGCGGTCCAGCCGTAGTTCTGCGCGTTGATCCGGTCGCACCAGCCCTCGTAGGAGTCGAGGTCGTTTGTGTGGATGCGGGACTTCGCCTTCGTGACCGCCTCGGCGCAGGTGTTCGGGTCGCCGGTGCCCGCGGTGGAGCAGGTCAGCGTCGAGCCGGCGCAGTCCGGCGCGACCCGGCCGTCGGAGCCGGTGTAGACGTAGGCGTCACTGACGTAGCCGTCGCCCACCTTGTCCCAGATGTCCGAGGTGCCGTACTTGCCGTCGACCGTGGATCCGTTGGTCTGGCAGGAGATGGTCACCGCGGTGCCGTCGGCGATGCTGCCGACCGCGCCCGCGCTCGCGCTCGGGCTGGACCGCACGGTCAGCGGCGCACCCGAGTCGGTGTGCACGGTCCCCGATGCCGCGAAGGCCGGGCCCGCCCCGGCGACCACGATCGCCGCGGCGATACCGGCGACCCCCGCCATCCGCTTCACGATGCCCATGTTCATGCTTCTGTCCTCCAGTTTTCGGTGTGAGGACAGCATGGGGACCGCCGGTACAAGCCCCGTACAAACGCCGACGCCGCTCGTGGAGATGCGGCAAAGCGGACGAAAACCCGGTCAGGCCAGGTATTCCGCCGCCGCGCGCAGGCTGACCCACGAGCCGCTGAACGTGTCGATCCGCGGGCCGGTGTCCCCGCCGGGGCCGGGCACCCCGGTCTCCACGCGGATGAAGTCCAGCTCCGCCAGGGCGGCCAGCAGTGCCTGCACCGGCGGGTGCCGGTGCGCCTCGCGGGTCACGACGACGACGCTGCGGAACCCCGGTGCCGCGGCCAGCACGGCATCGGCGTCGTCGGGGGTCACGGTGAGCGCCCGGGTTCCCGGCACCAGCTCGGTCAGGTGCGCGCCGAGGCCCCACGGCATCGGGCCGGCCGCGATGGTCGGCTCGGTCTGGACGTCGACTACCAGCGGCGGCCCGTCCAGCCGTGGCTCACCCTGGATCCGGAGGGCCTTGCGGGCCGCCTCCAGGCCGAGCCGCCGGTCCACCGGCCCCACCGCGGCCGGCGCCGGGTCGGTGCCCAGTGCCGCCGTCCGCTCCGCGGCCTCCGCCAGCCGCTCCAGGGGCAGCTCCCCCGCCGCGACCGCGGCCACGATGGCCGAGACGCAGGCGTCCAGGTGCTCGGCTTCGAACGCCGCCCCGCCGAGGCAGAGCGCGTCCGCGCCCGCGGCCAGCGCCCGCACGGCCGACCGGCCGAGGCCGTCGTGCTTGCCGTACGCGCCCGAGACCGCGCCCATCTCCAGCGCGTCGGTGATGACCGCACCGGTGAAACCGAGCTCGCCGCGCAGGACGTCGGTGAGCGCGGTCCGGTTGAGCGTGGCCGGTTCGTCGCCCCAGGCCCGGACGACCAGGTGACCGGACATCACCGAGCGCACCCCGGCCCGGATGGCCGCGGCGAACGGGACCAGCTCGATCTCCCGGAGCTCCTCGACCGTCCGCGGCAGCACCGGCAGGGCCACGTGCGAGTCCTCGGTCGCCGCGCCGTGCCCCGGGAAGTGCTTGGCGCACGCCGCGACGCCGTACTTCTGCAACCCCGTCACGTACGCCGCCACATGCGGTGACGCCTTCGCCGGGTCGGACCCGAACGCCCGGACGCCGATGATCGGGTCCTCGGCCGCCAGGGTCAGGTCCGCGCAGGGCGCCAGGTCGAGCGTGACACCGCAGGCCGCCAGCCGTTCGCCGAGCGCGGCGGCCACGGCCGTGGTCAGCTCCGGGTCGTCGGCCGCGCCGAGGGCCAGCGGCCCCGGCACGAACGACCCGGTGCCGACGTCCAGGCGGGTGACGTCGCCACCCTCCTCGTCGATCCCGACCACCACGCCGTCCCGCTCACCGCGCAGCTGGGCGGTGAGGGCGGCGACCTGCTCGTCGTCGACGACGTTGCGGCCGAACAGCACCACCCCGCCCAGGCCGCCGGCGATCCGGCGGCGCAGCCAGTCCGGGGCGGTGGTCCCGGCGAACCCGGGCAGGAGGAAGGCTTCGGCGAGCTTCTCCGGTGAAGTCAACGACCTACCCCTTCACGGCACCGGCGGTCGCGCCGGACACCAGCTTGCGTTGCACGAGCAGGAAGAAGATCAGCGCCGGGATCGCGTAGATCACCGACGCGGCCATCACGCCGCCCCAGTCGGTGGCGAACGCGGTGCGGAACGACGCCAGCCACACCGGCAGCGTCTCCTTCGGCTTGTCCTGGATGAAGACCAGCGCGAACAGGTACTCGTTCCACGCGGTGATGAAGCTGAACACCGAGGTGGTGACCAGCCCCGGACCGAGCAGCGGCAGCGTCACCCGGCGGAACGCGCCGGTCTGGCTGCAGCCGTCGATCATCGCGGCTTCCTCCAGCTCGTACGGGATCCCGTTGACGAAGCCGTAGAGCATCCAGACGGTGAACGGCAGCGTGGTGGCGAAGTAGATCAGCAGCAGCGACGGCAGCGTGTTGAGCAGCCCGGCGTCCCGCATCAGCAGGAACAGCGGGATGAACAGCGCCGACACCGGCGCCAGCTGCGCCACCATGACCAGCACCAGGAAGCCCCGCCGCCCGGTGAACCGCAGCCGGGACAGCGGGATCGCCGCCAGTGTCCCGGCGACCAGCGCGCACAGCACCGAGCCGACCGTGACGATCAGGCTGTTCATCAGGTAGGTCGGGAAGTTGTCCTTGCCCAGCGCGGTGGCGAAGTTGCCGAACGAGAACGACGTCGGGATCAGGTCGTACTTCGGCGAGAGGATCTGGCCGGGCGACCGCAGCGACGTGACGAACATCCAGTAGGTCGGGAAGACGATGGCCAGCGCCACCAGGACGCCGACGACCGACAGCGCGATCCGCTGCGGCAGCGATTTCCTCACTTGAGATCACCTTCCGGGGTCCGGACGAGCAGCTGGATGTACCGGCCGGTGATGAGCGCCAGCACGATCAGCATCAGCGTCGCGATCGCGCCCGCCGCGCCGAAGTGGTTGCCCGCGATGCCCTTGAGGTACAGGACGACGGCCAGCGTGGTGCTCCCGCCGTCGGGCCCGCCCTCGCGGATCGCCCAGATCTGGGCGAAGGCGTTGAAGTCCCACAGCACCGACAGGAACGTCACCATCGTGGTGATCGGCCGGATGGCGGGCCAGGTGACCGCGCGGAACGTCTGCCACGCGCTGGCGCCGTCGATGCCGGCGGCCTCGTACTGCTCCCGCGGGACGCCGATGATGCCCGCGTAGAGCGAGAACGTCACGAACGGCACGGCCTGCCACACGATGAGCAGCCCGATCACGGTGAGCGTGCTGGGCCCGCTGGAGAACCACGAGAAGCCGATGAAGGAGTGGAAGCCCAGCCGGTCCAGCGTCTTGTTGAGGATGCCGTACTGCTGGTCGAAGATCCACTGGAACACCGTGGTGGTGGCGATCACCGGCGTCGCCCAGGCGAGCACCAGCGTCACCTGCACGATGATCCGCACGACCGGGTCGAGGTGGCGCATGAGCACCGCCAGCAGCAGCCCGCCGAGGATGGTGGCGGCCACGATGGCGGCGGTGAAGACCAGGGTCCGGACGGTGATCGTCCAGAACTCCGGGTCGGCGAGGGTGTTCGTGTAGTTGTCGAACCCGATCCAGATCGTCTTGCCGGAGACGAGCTGGCCGATGTCGAGCTTGCGGAAGCTGATCGCCAGCACCTGGACCAGCGGCCACGCGAGCAGCACCAGGATGGCCGCCAACGCCGGGAGCAGCAGCAGGTACGGGAGGACCCGGTCGCCGAACCGGCCCCGCCTGCGCCTCTTCACCCGGGTGTCGCGCGGCGATGCCGGCGGGGTGGCCCCCGCCGGCATCGTCACATTCGCGGTCGCGGTCATCCGCCGATGAGCTTGTTCAGCGCTGCGTTGGCGTCGGCGGTCGCCTGGTCGAGCGTCTTCTTGCCGGTCAGGTACGCGGTCAGCATGTCCTTGACCGGGTTCTGGCCGGACTCCACGTCACCCCACTTCGGGCTGGCCGGCACGGCCTTGCCGTTGGTGGAGGCCTTGGCCATCACGCTGCCCAGCGGGTCCTTGTCCAGGCCGGTCAGGTCGGTCGACGTGCCGGGCACGACGCCGGCGGCGGCGAGCTGGCCCTGGTACTTCGGGCTGGAGAGCAGCTTGATGTACTCCTTGGCGGCGGCCACGTTCTTGCTGTTGGCCGGGATCGCCAGGTTGGAGCCGCCCAGGAAGACCGGGGCGCTCTGGCCGGCGGTCTTGCTCGGGATGGCGAAGGCACCGGTCTTCGCGGTCAGGCTCGCGTCGGTCTTGGCCGCGGTCGCCAGCTCCCACGGGAGGCCGATCATCATGGCCACCTTGCCGGCGCCGTAGACGGTCGCCTGCTGCGGCTTGGCCTCGTCGGCGTCCTTGGGCGCCTTGGTGCCGGAGGTGTCGACGAGCTTCTTGTAGAACTCCAGGCCGGCCTTGGCCTCGGGGGTGTCCAGGGTCGCCTTGTAGTTCTTGCCGTCCGCCTTGGCGATGTCACCGCCGTTGTCCCAGATGAACGACAGCAGCGAGTACCAGTTCTGACCCGGCAGGTAGAGCGCCTGGAAGTCGGGGTCGGAGCCGAACTTGGTCTTCAGCTTGCCGATCGCGTCGATCCACTCGTCGTTCGAGGTCGGCGTCTTGGTGATGCCGGCCTGCTCGAACAGGTCCTTGCGGTAGATGACCTCGCGGTTGGCCGCGTAGAACGGGACGCCGTAGACCTTGCCGTCGTAGGTGCCCGAGTCGGCGAGGCCCTTCAGCCACTGAGCGCCGTTGAAGCTGTCCTTGTCGGCGGTCAGGTCGGTCAGGACGCCGTCCTGCGAGGCGAACGCGGCGGTCTGCGTGTTGCCGATCTCGATCACGTCCGGCGGCGCGCCGCTGGCCAGCGCGGTGGTCAGCTTCTGCTGGATGCCGTCCCACTGCTGGACTTCGTACTTGACCTTGACCCCGGGGTGCGCGGCCTCGAACTCCTTGTTGAGCGCGGTGGTCAGCGTCTCCGGCGCGGAGCCGGTCATCAGCCAGACCGTGACGGTCCCGCTCAGCGGTGCGTTGCCGCTGGACGAGGCCGCGGTGTCCGAGCCGCCGGAGCCCGCGCAGCCCGCCGTAGCGAGCGTGAGTGCGGCGGCGCCCGCCGCCAGCTTGAGCCAGCGTTTCACTCGATGCCGTCCTTTCCATGCCCGGCCACCGCGGCCGGGCGCCCCAAATGGTGTAGACCAATGTTGGGGTTAGAGTGGTACGTACCACAGGCCCTGTCAAGGCGGTTGCCGGAACGTTGTAAACGCATGCGAGGAGTAGCCGGGCGGTTACACCTGCCGCGACGGGCGCGGCAGAAGTCGTCCGAATAGGAAGGTGTCCCGGGCGTTTTTCACCGCTGGGACATCGGGATCACGCGCGCCCGCGGTGACCGGCCACGACGAAAACCGCCCCGGGAAAGGCTTCCCGGGGCGGCGGTGGCGATCAAGCCGGCGTGTTCGCCGGTGGGACAGCGTGTCGCCGCGCGCGGTGGGCGGCCATCCGCACCGGCGCGTTGACCTCGCCGAAGCCGCGGTAGCCGCCGATGCGCTGCACCACTTCGAAGAACACCCGCGCCCCGGCCAGCGCGGTGTGGAAGTGCAGGAACTCGCCGCCGGCGTCCCGGTCGTAGAGCACCGAATGCTCCCGCAGCGCGGCCAGCAGCGAGGGCGGCAGCTCCAGGCGGGCTTCGAGGTCGTCGTAGTAGTTGCCGGGGATGTCCAGCAGCGGCGCGCCGGCCGCCCGCATCGCCGCGGCCGCGGCGAGCGCGTCCGTGCAGGCGAACGCCACGTGCTGCGGTTCGGGCACGGCCGGCGCCCATTCGCCGCGGCGGACCACCGCGGCCGCCAGCGTCAGCCGGACGTCCCCCGCCGCCACCGCCCGGCTGCGCACCAGCCCGAACGGCGCCGCGAACTCCGTCACCGGCGAGGGCGTCAGCCCGAACACCGAGCGGTAGAACAGCGCCGCCTCCTCGAAGTGGTCGAAGGGCTGGGTGAGCGCCACGTGATCGATTCCGAAGACCCCCGCACCGACGGCCGTTTCCCCGGTCGGCACGAAGTCCTCGCGCCAGTCGTCACCGCAGAGGAACACCTGGGTGCCGTCCGGCGCCGCGACCGAGGCGAGATCCGCCTCGTGCGGGCCGCGCACCCGCGGCAGGACCGGCGCCCGCAGCGCTTCAGCCCGGCGGGCCGAGCGCGCCGGGTCGGTGCTGGCCAGCGCGACCGCCCCGACGGCACCGTGCGCGGCACCCCCTTCGTTGACCACCACCCGGGCGTCGCCCTGCTCCCACAGCTCGACCGGCTTGGTGCGGTGCACGCCGGTGCGGGCGAAGCCCAGCGAAGCGAGCACCCGGCCGGCACCGGGATCGGTGACGACCTCGGCGAAGGCGTGCCCGGTGAGCGCGGGCGCGGGCGGCAGGTCGAGCACACCGAGGGACTCCTGCAGCGCCAGCAGCGAGCGCAGCGCGTCGACCGCGGCCGGGCGCGGGTCGGCCTGGCGGAACACGTCGTTGAAGACCTCGAGCGAGAGCGGCCCGCGGTAGCCCGCGGCCAGCACGTGCCCGGTGAACGCCGTCAGGTCGAAGTCGCCCTGGCCCGGGAAGAGCCGGTGGTGACGGCTCCACGGCAGGACGTCCATCGGCAGCTTCGGCGCGTCGGCGAGCTGCAGGAAGAAGATCTTCTCGCCGGGGATCGCGCGGATCGGCGCCGGGTCGTGGCCCTTCGAGAGGATGTGGAAGCTGTCCAGGCAGACGCCGAGCGCGGGGTGCCCGGCGCGGCGGACGATCCGCCAGGCGTGCTCGTAGCCGCTGACGTGCCTGCCCCAGGCCAAGGCTTCGTAGGCGACCCGCATCCCACGTGTCGCGGCCAGCTCGGCCAGTGCGTGCAGCTGCGCGGCCGCCAGCTCGTCGTCGTCGATCGCCTCCGGCGAGACCGACGAGCAGACGAGGATCGTGTCCGTGCCGAGCTCGGCCATGACGTCGAACTTGTGCGCCGCACGGCGCAGGTTGGCCGCGTGCCGCTGCGGCGGGACGGCTTCGAAGTCACGGAACGGCTGGTAGAGGTCGATCGACAGGCCGAGGTCGGCGCAGCGGCGGCGGATCTCGGCCGGGCGCGACGGCGAGACCAGCAGGTCGTTCTCGAACAGCTCGACGCCGTCGAACCCGGCCGCGGCGGCCGCGGCGAGCTTGTCCTCCAGGGTGCCGGAGAGGCAGACGGTGGCGATCGCGGTGCGCGGTTCAGGCGGCACGGGCGGCTTCCCCCTCCAGGGCGTCGAAGTGGCGCAGCATCCGCGCCGGATCCGGTTCGGCGCCGGTGAACAGCCGGAACGACTCGGCGGCCTGCAGCACGACCATGCCCCCGCCGTGCAGCACCCGGCAGCCGCGGGCGCGCGCGGCGGCCAGCAGCGCGGTCTCCAGCGGGCGGTAGACGATGTCGGCCACCCACAGCCGCGGGTGCAGCAGTTCGGCCGGGACCGGCGAGCCGGGGTGGGCGGCCATCCCGGTCGGGGTGGCGTGCACGAGCCCGTCGGCGTGCTCGAGCGCGGTGAGATCGCCGGCTCGGGCGCGGCCCGGGCCGAACCGCTGCACCAGCGCCTCGGCCAGCCGGGCGCTCCGGGCCGCGTCGACGTCGTGCACGGTGAGCCGTCCGGTGCCGAGCGAGAGGAGCGCGTGCCCGACGGCGGCGCCCGCTCCCCCGGCGCCGAGCAGGACGACCTCGTCCATCCGCGCGTCCGGGAGGCCGCGGGTGAGGCTGCGGGCGAACCCGGTCGCGTCGGTGTTGTGGCCGATCGCGCGGCCGTTCCGGAAGACGACGGTGTTGACCGCGCCGAGCGCGGCGGCTTCCGGCGAGAGCTCGTCGAGGTGCGGCAGGACGGCCTGCTTCGCCGGGTGGGTGACGTTGAGGCCGTCGAACCCGGCGAGCCGCGCGGCGGCGAGGACGTCGGCGACCGGGCGGCGCAGCACGTCGAGGTCGAGCAGGCGGTAGACGTAGCGGAGGCCGAGCTCGTCGGCCTCGCGTTCGTGCAGGGCCGGGCTGGCGGACGGCCCGATGCCCGTGCCGACGAGTCCGATCAGGTAGCTGGTCACGCGGCACCCCTCCGCCGTTAATGTACGAACTAGTACGTTCACGGTAGCGTGGCGACCGCCCGTGCGGAAGGGCTGGGCTAGAGTGAGGCCGTCGACCTGCAGCGGAAGGAGCCCGGTGGCCGCACCATCGTCGGAGGCCGAGCGCCAGCGCGACAAGGAACGCACGCGCGCCGACATCCTCGCGGTGGCCACGCGCGAGTTCGCGGACAAGGGCTACACCGGCGCCCGGGTCGACGAGATCGCCGCCCGCACCAGCACGACCAAGCGGATGATCTACTACTACTTCGGCGGCAAGGAACAGCTCTACCTCGCCGTGCTGGAACAGGCGTACTCCGCGCTCCGGGCGTCGGAGCAGCGGCTCGACGTCGAGCACCTGGACCCCGAGGACGCCCTCCGCCAGCTGGCCGCGCTGACCTTCGACCACCACGAGGCGAACCCGGACTTCATCCGGCTGGTCAGCATCGAGAACATCCACCACGCCGAACACCTGTCGCGCTCGGAGATCCTCGCCGGCCTGGCCGACCCGGCGCTCGGCGGGATCACCCGGATCCTCGACCGCGGCCGGAAGGCCGGCCTGTTCCGCGAGGACGTCGACGCACTCGACGTCCACATGCTCATCAGCTCGTTCTGCGTGTTCCGCCTGGCCAACCGCCACACGTTCAAGGCGATCTTCGGCCGCGACATGCTGGACCCGGCCCGGCGGGAGCACTACCGCGCGATGCTGGGCACCCTGCTGATCGAATACCTGACCGCGCGCTGAGCGCTCCGCTCCGCCCGGCAAAAGGATCTCTTGACACCTTGGGTCCGGTCTCGCACTCTCTATTAACTAACTAGACCGTACATTGCTTCCCCGCCGCAGCAACGAAGCACGGACGTCAGGAGCACCTCCCGTGACCGGATCGATGCCCCGCAAGGCGGCGCTGGCCGCCTGGATCGGCAGCGCGCTCGAGTACTACGACTTCTTCATCTACGGCACCGCCGCCGCGCTCGTGTTCGGCAAGGTGTTCTTCCCCGCCTCCTCCCCCGCCACCGGCACCCTGCTCGCGCTGGCCACCTTCGGCGTCGGCTACCTCGCCCGGCCGGTCGGCGCCTTCGTGCTCGGCCACGTCGGCGACCGGTTCGGCCGCAAGCGGGTGCTCGTCTTCACCCTGCTGCTCATGGGCTTCACGACGTTCTGCGTCGGCTGCCTGCCGACGTACGCGAGCGTCGGCGTGCTCGCCCCCGTGCTGCTGGTCGTCCTCCGGCTGCTGCAAGGGCTTTCCGCGGCCGGCGAGCAGGCGGGCGCGAACTCGATGTCCCTGGAACACGCCCCCGAGCACCGGCGGGCCTACTTCACCAGCTTCACCCTGAGCGGCACGCAGGCCGGGCAGATCCTGGCCACCGCGATCTTCCTCCCCGTCGCCGCACTCCCCCAGGCCGACCTGCTGGCCTGGGGCTGGCGGCTGCCGTTCTGGGGCAGCGCACTCGTCGTGGTCGTCGGCTTCGTGATCCGGCGCAAGCTCGACGAGACACCGGTGTTCGCCCGCACCGAGGTGGCGAAACTGCCGGTCGCCCTGCTGTTCCGGGACCACTGGGCGGACGTCCTGCGGGTGGTCGTCGCGGCGACGATCGCCTCGGTGAGCACGATCTTCACCGTCTACGCGCTGAGCTACGCGGTCAACACGATCGGGCTGGCCCGCACCCCGATGCTCTGGGTCGGCGTGCTCGCGAACATCGTCGCGCTGGGGGCGATCCCGCTGCTGGCCGGGGTCGCCGACCGCGTCGGGCGCAAGCCGGTGTTCATCACCGGCTGCCTGGCCTGCGGGGTGCTCATCTTCCCGTACCTGTGGTCGGTTTCGATCGGCTCGTACGCGCTGCTGTTCGTGCTGGGCATCCTGCTCTTCGGGGTGGCCTACTCCGGGGTCAACGGGGTCTGGCCGTCGCTGTACGGCGAGATGTTCACCGCCCGCGTCCGCCTGTCGGGCATGGCGATCGGCACCCAGATCGGCTTCGCGGTCGCCGGCTTCGCCCCCAGCGTCGTGGCGGCGATCGGCTCGGGCAAGGGCGACTGGCTCGGCGTCGCGATCTTCACCGCGGCGGTCTGCGTCGTGGCCGCGCTCGCCGCGGCGACGGCCCGCGAGACCTACCGGGTGCCGACCGCGCAGCTGGGCGCCAAGACGCCCCACGCCGACACACCGTCCACTGTGGTCGCGTCCGCTGTGGACGGTTAGCAGGGGATACCCACCGCCGCGGCCAGAGCGCGAACGGCGGTCCACAGCCCGGCGCCGGCGGTCGCGAGGCCGCCGGCGTCCCGGAGCAGGTCGCGAGCCCGGCGCACCTTCGCGCCCACGCCGGTTCCGCCGTGCACGACGTCCCGGTCGACCTCGTCGAGGGCGTCGTGCACGGCTTCTTTCGTGGCCGGCGGCAGCCGGGCCGCGTCGAGTTCCGCGCGGACCGACCGCACCAGGGCGGCGACCTGCCGCGCGTCGAGGCCGCGGTGGATCTGCTGGTGTCCACCGTGGACGGTGTTGATGTCGCCGTGGACGGCGTTGTTGACCGTTCCGGCCGACACGTCCCCGTGGAAGTGGATGCCGTCCACCTAGCGCCTCCTGTTCCGGCGCCGCTCGCGCGCCGCCTTGGCCATCACCAGCCCGATCGTCGCCACCACCCCGCCGAGCCCGAACAGGGCGAACCCCACCACCCCGAGCGGCACGCCGTCGAAGACGTCCGGGCCCAGCAATGACGGCGGCGTCCCGAACCCGTCCGCGGTGACCGCCTTGACGAACCGGAAGATCACCGACGCCCAGATCGCGATGCCGGCCAGCACCATGAGCAGCCCGAGCACCATGACCGCGCGGCCGGCGCCCCGCCCGGTGGCCAGTTCCGAGATCAGCTGCCCTTCGGGGGTGCTGAACTCGTACTGGTGGTGCTGGCGGTTGTCGTAGCTGTTGTTGACATCGCGCCCGGCGTTGTTGATCGTCCCGGCCGACACGTCACCGAAGGAGACACCGGACGCCGAACGCTGCCAGTTCCGGGTCTGCTGAACCCCGCCCGCACCGTCGGAGTACACCGCGGGGACCGGACCGAACTCGAGCCGGTCGCCGTGGCGGAGCGGGTGGTCCTGCCGCGGTGCCAGCCGCCGCCCGTTGACCCAGGTGCCGTTCCGCGACCCGGCGTCGGCCACCCACGTCCCGCGCGCGTCCTGCCGGATCCAGGCGTGCCGCAGGGAAACCTGGTCGGAGACCAGCCGCAGGTCCGCGTCGGGCCCACGCCCCACCAGCCACGAACCCCGGCGCACCTCCAGGCGCGCCCCGGACCCACCGAGCGTTTCGATCCTCGCCCCGGACATCGGTCTTCCTCCCGCCGCACGGCTCCCTGTTCAGGAAGAGCCGTGCGGCGGCCGGGAGATATCCGGCGAACGGGTGAACCCGTTCAGACCTTCGGGGCGGGGGTGTCCGCGGCCTTCACCCGCTCCAGCAGCAGCTGGGCCACATCGCGGACGTCGACGTTCTCCGCCTTCTGCTCGCTCTGCCGCTGGACCAGCCCGTCGGTCAGCATCACGCGGCAGAACGGGCAGCCCGTCACGATCGTCTCCGCGTCCGTGGCGATCGCCTCGTCCACGCGTTCCAGGTTGATGCGCTTGCCGATCTGCTCTTCCATCCACATCCGGGCGCCGCCGGCACCGCAGCACAGTGCCCGGTCCGCGTGGCGGGGCATCTCCGCCAGCGACGCGCCCGTGGCGCCGACCAGTTCGCGCGGGGGTGTGTAGACCTTGTTGTGGCGGCCCAGGTAGCACGGGTCGTGGTAGGTGACGCGCGGGCCGTCCTCCACCGGCTTCACCGGGGTCAGCTGACCGCCGCGGACCAGGCGGTTGAGCAGCTGCGTGTGGTGGACCACCTCGTAGTGCCCGTCCAGCTGGGGGTACTCGCGGCTCAGGGTGTTCAGGCAGTGCGGGCAGGTCGTGACGATCTTGCGCAGCCGCGGCTCACGGCCCTCGAACACGGCGTTGAGCGTCTCGGCCGTCTGCTGGGCCATCATCTGGAAGAGGAACTCGTTGCCCGCGCGGCGGGCCGGGTCCCCGGTGCAGGACTCCTCCTTGCCGAGCACCACGTACTTCACCCCGGCGATGTGCAGCAGCTCGGCCGTGGCGCGGACGGTCTTGCGCGCGTGGTCGTCGAACGCGCCGGCGCAGCCGACCCAGTAGACGTACTCGACGTCCTCGGCCAGCTCGCCGTCGAACACCGGGACGTCGAAGCCGAGGTCCTTGGTCCACGCGAGCCGCTCGGAGTTGTTCTGGCCCCACGGGTTGCCCTTGGTCTCCAGGTTCTTGAACAGCCCGCCCAGCTCGGTCGGGAACGCCGACTCGATCATCACCTGGTAGCGGCGCATGTCGACGATGTGGTCGACGTGCTCGATGTCCACCGGGCACTGCTCGACGCACGCGCCGCAGGTGGTGCACGACCACAGCACGTCCGGGTCGATGACGCCGCCGTCGTCCTCCGGCCCGACCAGCGGGCGCGCGCCCTCGTGCTCGGTGCCCGCCAGGATGTAGGGCGCCTCCTCGAACAGGTTGTCGCGCAGGTTCATGATGACGAGCTTCGGCGACAACGGCTTGCCCGTGTTCCACGCCGGGCACTGCGACTGGCAGCGGCCGCACTCGGTGCAGGTGGCGAAGTCCAGCATGCCCTTCCAGGTGAAGTCGCCGATCTTGCCGCGGCCGAACGTGTCGTCCTCGCCCGGGTCCTCGAAGTCGATCGGCTTGCCACCGGACTCCATCGGCAGCAGCGGGCCGAGCGCGTCCGGCAGCCGCTTCGCCGAGACGTTGATCGGCGCGACGAAGATGTGCAGGTGCTTGGAGTAGAGCACGATCGACAGGAACACCAGCATCACGCCGATGTGCAGCAGCAGGCCGACGGTCTCCAGCACCTCGGTCGTCGAGTGGCCGAGCGGCTCCAGCAGGTTCCCGACGCCGAGCGAGACGTACGCCCCGTTGTCGTACGGGAAGTTGCCGGAGGCCGACGAGGCGCCGCGGAAGAAGAACATCGTCCAGACGACGTTGAAGATCATGAACAGGATCAGCCAGGCGCCGCCGGTGTGCGAGCCGTAGAAGCGGGACGCGCGGTCCTTGCGCTCGGGGGCGTTCCGGATCCGGATGACGGTGAAGACGCCGAGCGAAACGGCCACGGCGACCGCGATGAAGTCCTGCAGGAACCCGAGCACCGCCCAGTGGCCGATCCACGGGATGGCGAACTTCTCGTCGAACAGCGCGCCGTACGCCTCGAGGTAGACCGAAGCGAGGATCACGAAGCCCCAGAACGTGAAGAAGTGCGCCAGGCCGGGCACCGACCACTTCAGCAGCTTGCGCTGACCGAACACCTCGCGCACCTGTGCGAAGAGCCGGGCACCGAGCTCGCCGGACCGCTTGGTGTCGGGCTGGCCTGCCTTGATCAGCCGGTACAGGAAGGCCACGCGCTTGCCGGCGACGGCGAGGCCGACGACGGTCATGAGCAGGCCGAGGATGAGACGAACGAGCACGAGTCCTCCGGACGTACTTGAAGGACCGGCTCAGTGCGAGCCGGTGTAGTACCGGCACGCCTTGCACGCGTACCGCATCTTCGCGATCCGCCAGTGCTTCCGGTACAGATCGAGGTCGGGCGAGCGCCGGACGCCGAGGCGCTGGTAGCGCCCGGGCCGCCGGCCGGTTTCGTACTGCTCGGTCGCGCGGCCGAGGTGGGCGCGCCGCAGCACGCACCCCCGCGTCCGGCAGCGGCCCAGCGCGGCGCGGCAGAACCGGTGCAGCAGCACGAGGTCGCCGGTCACTTCTTCGACCACGCCGTAGCCGGGGTGGTCACCCGGCCCGGTGAGCCGCACCGGCAGCCCGCAGTACGCGCATTTGAGCGTGCAGGGCAGGCAGCCGGTGAGGTGCCGGATCCGCAGTTCGCGCCGGTCTTCGGAGCCGGGTCCTCGGACGCGCGACGCCATGAAGCCTCCCGGATCGACTGTGATCAGCACCACTGTCTGCTACTGGAGGGTAATGAGGAGGTCACTTCGCGCGACAGGACCGAACAGCCCAGTTTCGCTGAGCTGTTCAGCGTAATTTCCGGAGGAAGGATCACCTTACTGTCCGTACAACGGACACTCAACACCGCGAATCGTACGTTCGGACCTGCTGCCGTCTCCGTGTTCCCCGCCACAATCCGGGCATGACCTACCACCCGGTCCCCTACCGGCCCGCCCGGTTGCCCGAAGACGAAGCGCTCGCCCAGGCCGCCGCGCTGCGCCGGCGGATGGAAGCCCGGCGCTCGGTGCGCATGTTCTCCCCCGACCCGGTCCCCGAACGCGCGGTGCTCGACGCCATCGCGGTGGCCTCCACCGCGCCGAGCGGGGCGCACCAGCAGCCGTGGACGTTCGTCCTGGTGTCGGACCCGCAGGTGCGCCGCCGGATCCGCGAGGCGGCCGAAGCCGAGGAGCGCGTTTCCTACGGCGGCCGGCTCGGCGACGAGTGGCTCGACGCGCTCCGGCCGCTCGGCACGGACGCGGTGAAGCCCCACCTGACCGACGCGCCGTACCTGATCGTCGTGTTCCAGCAACGGTTCGCCCTCGACGAGGACGGCGGCGTCCGCAAGCACTACTACGTCGACGAGTCGGTCGGCATCGCGGTCGGCATGCTGCTCACCGCACTGCAGGTGGCCGGCCTCGCCGCGTTGACGCACACGCCGTCGCCGATGCGGTTCCTCGGGGAGCTGCTGGGCCGCCCGCGCAACGAAAAGGCGTTCGCGGTCATCCCGGTCGGCTACCCGGCCGACGACTGCGTCGTGCCCGACCTGCGGCGCAAGCCCCTCGACGAAGTCCTCGTGCGGATCTGAGCCTCAGCCGGGCAAGCCGTCCGGCAGGCCGGGGAACGCCGGGCCGGACAGCAGGTCCGCGCCCCGGTCCTGCCACCAGGCGGCCTCGTCCGCGGTGCGCACCCCGGCGACCGACACCGCCGCCCCGGCTGTGTGGGCCGCGTCGATCAACGCCGACAGGGGCCCGGTCACCAGCGGGTGGTCCCGCTTGGCGGCCAGGTTCGGCGCGATCCGGACGGCGTGGACCGGGAACTCCGTCAGGCAGGTGGCGTCACCGAAACCGTGGATCTCCGCCCGCACCCCGATCTCCGCCAGCACCTTGAGGTTGTCGGCCGCGTCGCCGCCCTCGGCCGTGAGCGCCGCGGCCGGGAAGCCGGGACGCAAGTGCTCCGGCGGCAGGCCCGTGTCGTCCAGGACGCGGCGGATCTCCCCGACCAGGTCGGGGTCCGCCGCCTGCTGCGCCGTGAGCTCCAGGACCAGCGGCACACCGGCCCCGGACGCGGCCAGCCGCTCGGCCGCCGTGCGCAGCAGCCACGTCCCCAGCGGCAGCGCCAGCCCGGTTTCCGCGGCCAGCCGCACGCAGGTTTCGTGCGGCAGCACGCCTTCGGCCGGGTGGTTCCAGTGCAGCCGCGCTTCGACGCCCGCCACCGCACCGCTCGCCGCGGCCACCAGCACGCGGTAGCGGACTTCGATCTCGCCGTTCTCCCACGCGCCCGCCATCGACGCGGCCAAGCCGAAGTCGTGGCGGTCGCGCCGGTCCAAGTCGCGGTCGAACAGGCCCCACTGGTTGCCCGTCCGCTGGGCGCGTCGCAGGGTCAGGTCCGACGCCTGGAGCAGCTCCGCGGGCGTGATGTCGCGCGGCGGCCGGTGGACGACACCGATGGCGGCCGACACCGCGACCCCGCGCTGCCCGTCGACGTACTCCGCTTCGCCGAGCTCGGTGCCGATCCGGCGGACGAGCGCCACCACGCCCGGCGTCTCGGCCGTGTTCTGCACCAGCACCCCGAACTCGTCCCCGCCGAGGCGGGCCACCAGTGCCTTCTCCGCCTCGAACACCAGCTTCAGCTTGGCGGCGACCCCGCGCAGCACGCGATCGCCGAGCTCCTGGCCGAGCCCGCCGTTGATCCGGGAGAAGCCGTCGAGGTCGAGGTGGAACAGGGTGACCCCGCGCGCCGGATCGGCGTCGCGCAGCAGGGTTTCCAGCCGGGTGCTGAAGAACTGCCGGTTCGGCAGCCCGGTGAGCACGTCGTGCAGGGCCTGGTGGCTCAGCCGCCGCTGCAGCAGCGACACCTCGGTGTCGTCGTCGACGATGGTGAGCAGCTGCCGGGGCGCGCCGGCCGCGTCGCGGATGACCGACGCGGCGAACGTCGCCCACATCGGCTCGCCGTCCTTGCCGACCAGGCGGCGGCCGGCGCGCAGCCGGTGCAGCCGGCCGGCCACCAGTTCGCGGTAGCCGTCCCGCAGCTGCTCGACGTCCTCGGGGTGGACGAGGTCGAACAGCGTGAGAGCGGCGATTTCCGCCGGCGTCCGCCGGAGCGTCTTGGCCAGCGCCGCGTTGGCCCGCAGCACCCGGCCGTCCAGCTCGGTGAGCGCGACGCCGCTGGCCGAGCCGGCGAACACCTCCTCGAACTGCGCGCGGGAGATGACGTGCTTCTGCCGCGTTTCC
Source organism: Amycolatopsis sp. NPDC004169 (assembly GCF_040610315.1). Taxonomy (NCBI): domain Bacteria; kingdom Bacillati; phylum Actinomycetota; class Actinomycetes; order Pseudonocardiales; family Pseudonocardiaceae; genus Amycolatopsis; species Amycolatopsis sp. NPDC004169. Next base: position 56,693 of record NZ_JBEXMD010000047.1, on the reverse strand, counting down.
TGCTCGACCTTGAGCAGCGCGCGGCTCAGGCCCTCCTGCCGCTTCTGGATGTCCTCGCGCAGCATCTCGCCGTAGCCGGAGCTGAACGCGCCGAGCACCAGCACGACCCGCTCGGCCAGCCCGTCGGTCCCGCGCAGCTCGGGCTCGCGCACCAGGGCCTTGCCCAGCACCTCGAGGCTGCGGCGCAGGCTGTCGGCGCCGACGCAGCGCAGTTCGACGAGCCGCCCGCCCGCGTCCGCGGCCGCCGCGAGGTCCGGCGGGTCGCCCGCCACCGCGTCGAACAGCCGCCCGGCCAGGACGCCCAGCTCGCGTTCGATCTCTTCGGGCGTGTGCGGCAGGTAGGCCGTGGTGCTGATCAGGTAGCCCCACTTGCGCGCGAGCGTGCCGAGCCGTTTCGCCGCGCGGTCGGCGGACGGCTTCTTCCGCGGAACGTCGCCGCGGGGTTGGGGAGCAGTCACCTCAGGCTGTCCAAGGGTTCAGTGCGCACCGGACGGGTCAATCGATATATCTTGGCCCGGAATTGCGCGACACGCACGGATTCAGTTACGTCCGATCGAGTGATAACCCTGCGGAGCGATCCCCAGGCTGCCCTGCAGCCAGGAGCGGGTGGCACTGCGGTATTCGCCGGCGTTTTCGTGCAGCGCCACGGAATGCCCCGCGCCGGGGAGCACGTACATCGACAACTTCGACGGGTCCGCGTAGTAGGGCGCTTCCTGCGCGCGCAGCACCGCGGCGTCGGAACAGTCGCGCAACGCCAGCACTCCGCAAAACAGGACGTCTTTTTCTCCCACCACCTGGAAAACCGGTGCGGTGATTCCCCACGTCGCGGGCAGCACGATACCGAACAACGCGACCGTGCCCATCCCGGGAACCGAAACCTGGTCCTTCGTCGCCTCGTCGGCCGCGATCACGGCCGGGTCGGCGTCACCCGCGGCGTAGAACAGGCCGGCCCGCGCGCCTGGCCTCGTCGTGAAGTACAGCGGATCGCTGCCGAGCCGCCCGAGCTGCCCGTCGAGCAGCGCCGGCTGCAGGCCGAGCGCCGCGCCGAGGGCGAGCACGGGCAGCGCGGGCAGGTGCGTGATGCCGGTCAGGACGACCCCGTCGACGTCGTGGTAGGTGGACGCCTCCACGGCGACGATCCCGGACCCGACCGAGTGCCCGACGATGACCACCTTCGCGAACGGGACCCCGCCGACCCGCCCGGCCCGCAGGTGGCCGACCACCTCGTGCATCGATTCGGCGGCCGCCCAGACCGACAGCGGCAGGCTCAGCGGCCGACTGCTGCCCCCGGCGCCGAGCTGGTCGGCGGCGAAGGTCGCGTAGCCGTGCGCGGCCATGTCGCGCTGGTAGGAGTAGCGCTCCGGCTGGTACGGCAGGTCCCAGTACGCGCTGTTGTACGTCCCGCCGTGCACGAGCAGCTGGACGGTGTCGGGGGCATCGCCGGCGGGCAGGCACAGCCGGCCGTGCACGATCGACGGCGCACCCGGCACCAGCGGCGGCAGGCCGGGGCCGGTGACCGGCAGATCCGTGTCGCTGCAGGAGATCGCGGCGGCCTCGGCCGGCACCGCCGCGGTCAGGGACGCGAACAGGATGCCGCAGCCCAGCAACGCCGACGTCACCTTGACGGGCAGCTTCACGCGCACTCCTTCTGGACTCGGACAGGTGAAGGAACTCGGAAACACTACACCCGGTAGCCGAACGCGTACCGTCAGGTCGTGCGCGGCACCACCGTCATCGGAAGCCGGTTCGGCTGCATGGTGGCCTTGATCTGCGCGTACACCTTCCGGCCCGGCACCGGCACCAGCCGCCACCGCGCCCCGATGGTGGCGGCGACGATGGCGATCTCCGTCGGCGCGAACACGTGCCCCGGGCACAACCGGGCACCCGCGCCGAACGGGATGTACGCGCCCTTCGGCAGTTCCGCCGCGCGGCCGGGCGCCCACCGGTCCGGGTCGAACCGGTCCGGCTCGGGGAACCAGCGCGGATCGCGGTGCAGCGTGTGCTGGCTGACCGCGACCTCGCTGCCCGCCGGGATCGCCACCCCGCCCAGCTCGACGTCCTCCCGCGCGCGGCGCATCAGGATCAGCGGCGGGGTGCGGCGGACGATCTCGTTGACGATCTGGTGCGTGTACGCGAGGTCGGGCAGGTCCTCGAAGCGCGCGGGACGGCCGCCGAGGACTTCGTCGACCTCGGCGTGGAACCGCCGCTCGACGTCCGGATGCTGCCCGAGCTCGTGGAAGAACCAGGCGAGCGCGACAGCGGTGGTCTCGGCGCCGGTGGTCAGGATGGTGATGACCTCGTCGTGGACCTGGCGGTCGGACATGCCCTCGCCGGTGTCCTCGTCGCGGGCCAGCAGCAGCATCGAGAGCAGGTCGCCGTGATCGGCGCCGGTTTCCCGGGCCGCGACCACGGTTTCGCCGATCACCTCGCGCAGGCGCGCCGCGGCGGCGTCGAACCGCCGGTTGGGCGGGATCGGCAGCTTCTCGACGAACTTCGGGGAGAACGCCCGGACCAGCACGTACTTGAGCATGATCGGGATCGAGCGGCGGATCTCGGCCAGTGCGTCTTCGCCCAATGCGGTGGAGAACAACGTCTGCCCGGCGATGGTCAGCACCAGGTCCTGCATCCGCCGGTCGAACTCGACGACTTCGCCGGGCCGCCACGAACTCGCCAGGTCGTCGGCCAGCTTCGTCATGGTGTGCTCGGCGTAGCCGGCGATCCGCGTGCGGCCGAAAGCGGGCATCACCAGCCGGCGCTGGCGGCGGTTGAGCTCGCCGTTCGAGGTGGCCAGGCCATCGCCGAAGAGCGGGCGCATCTTGTCGAAGACCAGGCCCTTGTCGAACTTGTCGGCGTCGGTGGCCAGCAGCTGCCAGGCCGGCTCCGGCGTGGTGACCACGTGCACCGGCAGCGGACCGAGGTGGATCTTGACGACTTCTCCGTGTGCCGGAAGGGAAGTGAAGAACCCGAGCGGGTTGCGCAGCAGCGGCAGCGTGTGCCCGAGCAGGGGCCACCGGCCGGGAACGGGACGCGCGTTCGTCATGGCCTCGCCTCCCTCGTGACCGGGACACCTTAGCCGGGGCCCGGCCGGCGGGAGCGCGAGTCCACACGAACGGGTGAGAGGACTAAGCTCCGTGCCTCGAGCGTCCGCGAGGGTGGGAGGTCCCGTGACCGGAGAACTGAGCTGGGTACCGCCGGAGATCGACACCACGGTGCCGAACCCGGCCCGGGTGTACGACTTCTGGCTGGACGGCGACCACAACTTCGCGGCCGACCGGGCGCTGGGTGAACAGATCCTGAAGATCATGCCGGGCATCCGCGACGCGGCCCGGCTCAACCGCGCGTTCCTCCGCCGCGCCGCCCGCGCCATGGTGGACGCCGGGGTCCGGCAGTTCCTCGACGTCGGCTCCGGCATCCCGACGGTCGGCAACCTGCACGAGATCGTCCAGCAGCTCGACCCGGCCTGCCGGGTGGTCTACGTCGACCGCGAACCGGTCGCCGTGGCGCACAGCGAACTGCTGTTGCAGGGCAACGACAACTGCGCGGTGCTGCAGGCCGACCTGCGCGACGTCAACGACATCTTCGACGCCGAGCCGGCCCGCCGGCTGCTCGACCCGGACCAGCCGACCGGCGTGTTCATGTTGCTGCTGCTGCACTTCGTCCCCGATTCCTGGGACCCGGCCGGCATCCTGGCCCGCTACCGCGACCGGCTCGCCCCGGGCAGTTTCCTGGCCCTCACCCACGTCGCGGCGGATTCCGGTTCGGCGGGCCTCGACGAGGCGATCGAGGTGTACACGGAACGGCAAAACCAGCAGAACCGGCCGTTCCCGCGCACGCACGACCAGGTGCTCCGGTTCTTCGAGGGCTTCGACCTCGTCGAACCGGGCCTGGTCGGCTGCGCGATGTGGAACCCCGAAGGGGTGGGCGACGTGTCCGACACCCACCCCTCGGTCAACTCGCTCCCCTACGCCGGGGTCGGCCGGAAACCGTAGATCACTTCAGCGAGAAGCTCGCCAGGTTCACCGGACCGTCGAAGGTCAGGTACACGTCGTGGCGCCCGCTCGCCTTCGCCAGGGCCGCCGTCACCGTGGCGTACGCGTACCGGTCGCCGGTGCCCGGGACCGAAGCCGTGCCCAGGACCGGGCCGGTCGGCGAGTCCAGGCGGACCGTGACCTTCGACGGCGTCAGCGCGGACACCGTGGCCGAGAACCGCACCGGACCGTTCAGCGCCACATCCCGGTACGCCACCCAGCTCCCGGCGATACCCGCGACCGAGGTGCCGGAGACCTTCGACGTGTCCGTCAGCGTCGTCCCGGAGTAGTCGTCGAAGTTCTGGGCCTGCGTCGGACGGCTCAGGTCGCGCGGCTGCGGCCGTTCTCCCGGGACGTGAACCGGCTGCGGCGCCGAAAGCTCGGAAGCGTTGCGGCCCACCGAGAACTCGTGGACGCCGGCCGCCACCACGGACCGCTCGCGCGAGACGTCCCAGGTCGCCAGGTCCGCCACCGGCACCTCGAACCGCACCGTGCGTGTCTCCTTCGGGGCCAGGGCCACCTTGGCGAAGTCCCGCAACCGCTGCACGCCGGCGTTCTTCGAGTACAGCTGGACGACGTCGCTGCCGGACCGGGCTCCGGTGTTCGTCACATCGACGCTGACCCGGACCTCGTCCCCGGCACGCACCGCACGCACCCGGTCGTACCGGAAGCCGGTGTAGCTCAGCCCGTAGCCGAACGGGAACAGCGGCTTCCCGCGGTAGTACTGGTAGGTCAGCCCGGTCTTGGCGATGTCGTAGTCCAGGATGCCCGGCAGGCCGGCGTCGGAGGCGTACCAGGTCTGGGTCAGCCGCCCGCCCGGGTCCTGGTCGCCGAAGAGCACGTCGGCGACCGCGTGCCCGGTTTCCTGCCCGGCGTGGCTGGTCCACAGGATGCCGGGTACCGAGAGCGTGTCCCAGCCGGTCGTCGGGTAGCTGTTCTCCACCACGACGACCGTGTGCGGGTTCGCCTTCTGCACCGCTTCGATCAGCGCGCGCTGCGCCGGGGCGAGCTCGGTGCTCGTGCGGTCGTCGGCCTCACGGCCGTTGATGAACGGCATGCTGCCGACCACGACGACGGCCGTGTCCGCGCCCTCGGCCGCGGCGACCGCGCTGCCGACGCCACTGGTCAGCACGTCCCGGCCGAACTTCGTCGCGTGCGCGGCGTCCGGGGCCGAGATCGTCAGGACCCCGTCGGCGCCGACGACGGCGAACCTGTTCGGGCCGAACCACGGCTCGTTCACCTCGTTGCCCGCGTACTCGAGCACATAGCTGCCGTCGGGCTGGGCGTCGAGCTTCAGCTGCTGCTGCACGAACCAGCCTGCCGGCTGGTCGACGTCGTTGACCAGCGCGCCCCCGGAGTAGCTGAGGAACTTGCCGTTGGCGGCCGCGCGCAGGGTGTTCTTGCCCGCGCCCCAGTCGTAGACGTCGAAGGACTCCGCGGTACCCGCGACGGTGCCGCCGGCGGTGATCTTGCCGGTGGTCGCGGGAGCCGTGAGGTACCGGCCGGTGGCAAGGTCCTTCAGAGCGATCCGGTCGACGCCTTCGGACGAGGCGACCGTGCCCGCCGAGCCGAGCCGCTCCTTGATGCCCTGCACCGGCGTGACCTTGTACTGCATCGCGCCGGCGTACCAGTCTTCGTACAGGGTGTTCGAAAGCGGGCCGACGACCGCGATCTTCTTGTTCTTCGCGGCGTCCAGCGGCAGCGCGGGGCCGTTGTTGCGCAGCAGCACCATCTGCGCAGCGGCGGCCTTGCGCGCCAGTGCCTGGTGCTCGGGCGAGCCGATGACCGCCGGGGTGATCTTCGCGTAGGGGTTGCGGCCCGGCGGGTCGAACTCGCCGAGCCGGAACCGCAGCGACAGCAGGTGGCGGTCGGCGTTCTCGACGTCGGCCATGGTCAGGAACCCCTTGGCCAGTGCCTCCTTGACCGCCGCCACGGTGATCGAGCCGTCGGTGTCGTTGTCGGTGAAGCTGTCGAGCCCCGCCTTGATCGCCGCCGCGTCCGCTTCGGCCTTGGTGGCGTAGTACTTCTCGGAGTTGACCAGGTTGGAGGGCGCGCCGGCGTCGCTGACGACGGCGATGTCCTGCGGCGCCCACTTGCGCAGCGCGCCGTCGAGGTCCGGGCTCACGTGGTTGGGCCGGCCGTTGACCAGGTTGTACGACGGCATCACGGCGTTGGCCGCGCCCGCCCGCAGCGGGATCTTGAACGCCTGCTCGTCGTAGTCGTGCAGGATCTTCGGCGGCACCGAGGAGTTGCTGGTGTCGCGGTTGGCTTCGTTGTTGTAGGCGAGGAAGTGCTTCAGCGTCGGGGCGGCCTGCAGGTACCGCGGGTCGTCCCCCTGCATGCCGCGGCCGTAGGCCACCGCCGTCTTCCCGGTCAGGTAGGGGTCTTCGGAGTAGCCCTCTTCGTTGCGGCCCCACCGCGGGTCGCGCAGCAGGTTCACCACCGGGGCCCACAGGTTCAGGCCCCACAGCGTCGGGTTGCGGGCGTTGAAGCCGCGCGCTTCCTGCCCGACCGCCGCACCCACCTGCTTGACCAGCGCCGGATCCCACGTACTGGCCAGCCCGATCGCCTGCGGGAACACCGTGCCGTCGGCCTTCACGACCGCGCCCTTGTTGTCGTAGTCCGTCGACCAGGCCACGCCGTGCAGGGCTTCGGTGCCGGTCTTGAACACGCCGATGCCCAGCCGCGGGATGGCCGGTTCGTACTGGTGCAGCAGCGAGATCTTCTCGTCCGCGGTCAACCGGGACAGCAGGTCGTCGATCCGCGTGGCCAGGGGCAGCGACGGGTCGCGGAACGGGGGTGGCGGGGCCGCGAACGCCGGTGACGGCGTCACCAGCAGGGTCGCGGCCACCGCCGGGACGAGGGCACGGCGGAAGAAGGACAAGCGCACGGACGGCCTCCGATTCGTCGAATCGTTTCGACGGCGCGGCGCGGAACATTCGCGTCGAACGGCGGGGAACCCGACGACTATTACAGTCGTGTGAGCGGGAGGTCAAGACATGCTGAAAACGCTCCCAGACTTCTCGCCCGACCGCGGCGATGGTGGCTCTGAGCTGCATAAAGATCCTTCAACAGGTGCTTTCGACGATTTCGACGAACAGGCTTGTTGTCGAATAACCGTCGAATACCCGCAACCGGCGAATGATGCTTGTGTTTCCGGCGGGTGTCACTTACCTTCGTGCCATCGTCGATGCGCTTCGACAGCTGCCAGCCCCGTCCCCAGGAGGCCGCCCGTGGTCACGATCAACGACGTCGCCAACGCGGCCGGGGTCGCCCCCAGCACGGTGTCGTACGTGATCAGCGGCAAGCGCTCGATCTCGCCGAAAACCCGGCGGCTGGTCGAGGACAGCATCCGCAAGCTCGGCTACCACCCGCACGCCGGGGCGCGGGCGCTGGCCAGCAGCAAGACCAACGTGCTCGCCCTGGTCGTGCCGCTGCGCACGGACCTCAACGTCGCCGTCGTGATGGAGTTCGTCGCCTCGGCGGTCACCGCGGCCCGCGCGCACGACCACGACCTGCTGCTGCTCACCAAGGACGAAGGACCGGCGGCACTGCAGCGGGTGGCGTCCTCGGCGATCGCCGACGCGCTGATGGTGATGGACGTCGAAGCCGCCGACCCGCGGGTGCCGATGCTGCTGGCGCTCGACCTGCCGGTGGTGCTGATCGGCGTACCCGACCACCCGGCCGGGCTCAGCTGCGTGGACCTCGACTTCACCTCGGCCGCTTCGACGTGCGTCGCGCACCTGGCCGAGCTGGGCCACCGCTCGATCGCGCTGATCGGCCCGTCCCCCGCCGTCTACCGGCGTGGCACGAGCTACGCGACGCGGTTCCTGCGCGGCTTCGACGAAGCCGCGAAGAGCCGTGACGTGCGTACGGCTTCCCGGGCGTGCGCGCATTCCTACGAAGCGGTGAGCGCCTGCGTCGGCGAGCTGCTCGCCGCCGATCCCGGCTTGACCGGCCTCGTCGTGCACAACGAGGCCGTGCTGCCCGGGCTGCTGTCGGACCTGCGCCACCGCGGCCTGCGGGTGCCCGAGGACATCTCGGTGATCGCCGTGTGCCCGGACAGCATGGCCGAGCAGCACGCCGTCGCGCTGACCAACGTGGCCATCCCGGCCGAGGAGGTCGGCACCCAGGCCGTCGAAATGACCATGCGCCGGCTCGCCGGCCACACCACCCCGGAGGTCCGCCTGCTCGGGCCCCGCCTCACCCGGCGCGAGAGCACCGCCGCGCCGCGCGCCTAGACCGACCGGTTCTGCTCCGCCGTCGAAGGAGAATCACCATGACCTCGATTCGTCGCGCCCTCGTGCTGACCGCGGGCGCCGCTCTGCTGGCCGGCTGCAGCCCCAGCCCGACGGCCCCGGCCGCGCCGGGCGGTGCCGACGCCCCGGCCGCCACGTCGATCACCGAGCTCGACTACTACGCCGACGAACAGGGGTCGGCCGCCTGGCAGAAGATCCTCGACACCTGCGCCGCGCAGACCGGGATCAAGATCGAGCGCCAGAAGGTGCCGACCAACCAGATGCTGCCGAAGGTGCTGCAAAGCGCCAGTTCGAAGACACTGCCCAACCTGCTCTTCACCGACAACCCGACGCTGCAGCAGGTCGCCGCCACCGGCGCGCTGACCCCGCTGAGCGACTACGGCATCAGCACCGACGGCTACTACGACAGCATCGTGAAGGCCGGGACCCACCAGGGCAAGGTGTACGGTGTCGCCCCCGGCGTCAACGGCCTCGCGCTGATCTACAACAAGGACCTGCTGCAGGCCGCGGGGGTCGAGCCGCCGAAGACGTGGGACGAGCTGAAGACCGCCGCGGCGAAGCTGACCAAGGACGGCAAGTACGGGCTCGCGTTCTCGGCCATCCCGTCCGAGGAGGGCACCTGGCAGTTCCTCCCGTTCTTCTGGAGCAACGGCGCGGAACTGTCCCAAGTGGACTCACCGAAGGCGGCCCAGGCGCTGCAGTACGTCACCGACCTGGTGAACTCGGGTTCGGCGTCGAAGTCGGTGGTGACCTGGAACCAGAACGACGTCGCCGACCAGTTCGTCGGCGGCAACGCGGCGATGATGATCAACGGGTCGTGGAACATCGCCCGGCTCGACGAGCAGAAGTCGCTGCACTACGGCGTCGTGCCGATCCCGGTGCCGCAGGACGGCGGCAAGCCGGTGGTCGCCCTCGGCGGCGAGGTCGGCACCGTCCCGGTGACCACCGGGCCCGCCCAGCAGGCCGCCGGCAAGGTGCTCTCCTGCATCCTCTCCGAGCCGACGATGGTCGAGTGGAGCAAGGCGCACGCCTACATCCCGTCGAAGACGGCCGTGGCGCAGAAGTTCGGCGCGGACCAGCCGGCGATGCAGGCGTTCGTCGACGAGGTCGGCACCGCCCGCTCCCGCACCGCCGAACTCGGCGAGAAGTACCCGAAGGTTTCGCAGGCGCTGGCCGACGCGCTCCAGGCGGCGCTGACCGGCAAGACCCCGGTCGACCAAGCCCTCGAGGCCGCCCAGCAGGCGAGCGGCTCGTGACGCTCGCCGCCGCCCCGGCGGTCTCGGCGGCCCCCCGCGCGAACCGGAAGTCCCGCCGGGACAACCGGTTCGCCGCGTGGGCGTTCCTGCTGCCCGCCCTGGCCTACGTCATCGTGTTCTTCGGCTACCCCCTGGTCGCGAACCTGGTGATGAGCACCCAGGACTACACGGTGAAGTCCTTCTACACCGGCGAAGCACCGTTCGTCGGCCTCTCGAACTACTCCGCCGTGCTGAACAACCCGTTGTTCTCGACGGCGGCGCTCAACACGGTGCTGTTCACCGCCGGGTCGCTCGTCTTCCAGTTCGGCATCGGCCTGGCGCTCGCGGTGTTCTTCAACGGCCGCTTCCTCGGCAGCGCGCTGCTGCGGTCGCTGCTCCTGCTGCCGTGGCTGCTGCCGCTGGTGGTCAGCGGCGCGGTCTGGCGGTGGATGTTCGACCAGGACCACGGCGTGCTCAACGCGGGCCTGCGGTTCCTGGGCTTCGACGCGGTGCCGTGGCTGAGCAGCACGAGCTGGGCGCTGCCGGCGGTGATCCTGACCAACATCTGGATCGGCATCCCGTTCAACCTGGTGATCCTGCACGGCGGGCTGCGCGCGATCCCGGCGTCGCTCTACGAAGCCGCGGCGCTGGACGGCGCCGGGGCGTGGCAGCGGTTCCGGCACGTCACCTGGCCGCTGCTGCGGCCGGTCACCGGGATCGTGCTGATGCTCGGGCTCGTCTACACGATCAAGGTGTTCGACGTGATCATGGTGGTCACCGGCGGCGGGCCGGCCAACGCGACACAGACGCTGACCACGTGGTCGTACCGGCTGTCCTTCCAGGACTTCGCGTTCGGGCAGGGCGCGGCGGTCGGCAACGTCCTCATCGTGGTGGCGACGCTCTTCGGGCTGCTCTACCTGCGCTCGGCGAAGGCGACCCTGGCGGAGGCGGCATGAAGACGGCGAACTGGCCGCGGACCGCGCTCGGCGTGCTGATCGTCGCGGTGCTGCTGTTCCCGCTGTACTGGATGGTCAACGCTTCGCTGCAGCCCAGCGGCGCCCTGCTGCGCCCGGACCCGGCGTTCTTCCCGGTCGGCGGCACCCTGGACGGGTATCGCAAGGCCTTGTCCTCCCAAGGGCCGCACCTGCTCTCCAGCGTCGTCGTCGCGCTCGGCACGGTGGCCGTGTCGCTGCTCGTGGCGGCCCCGGCGTCGTACGCGCTGGCCCAGCTGAAGGTGCGCGGCGGGCCGGTGCTGGTGTTCGTCCTGCTCATCGTGCAGATGATCCCGGGCATCGTGATGGCCAACGCGCTCTACACCGTGTTCAGCAACCTCGGCCTGATCGACAACTACCTCGGTCTGGTGCTCGCCGACTCGACCGCGACCATCCCGTTCGCCGTCCTCCTGCTGCGGGCGTTCATGATCTCCGTGCCGAAGGAGCTCACCGAAGCGTCCCGGGTGGACGGTGCCGGGTACTGGCGCACGTTCTCCTCGATCATCCTGCCGGTCAGCCGCAACGCCCTCGTCACCGCCGGGCTGTTTTCGTTCCTGTTCGCCTGGGCCGACTTCCTGTTCGCCGTCACGCTGACCACCGGGCAGTCGTTCGAACCCATCACCGTGGGCATCTACCGGTTCGTCGGCAACCAGTCCGCCGACTGGAACGGGATCATGGCCACCGCCGTCCTCGCCGCGATCCCCGCGGCCGTCCTGCTGGTCGTCGCCCAGCGCTACGTCGTCGCCGGGCTGACCAGCGGCGCCGTCAAAGACTAGTTCTTCCCAAGGAGACCCGCGTGATCGCCACGACCGAAGACGGCCGCTCGCTCGAAGTCAGCGTGCGGCACGAGGTGCTGCGCATCGAGCCGTGGGGGGACGGCAGCCTGCGCGTGCGGGCCGGACGGCACCGCATCCTCGAGGACGTCCCGGGCGCGCTGCTGCCCGCGAAGCCGTCCGCCGCCACCGCCGAGACCGACGGGCGGCACGGCCGCGTGGTCAACGGGGCGCTCACGGCGATCGTCGAGATCGCCGACACCGACACCGGGATCGACGCGCAGCTGAAGTTCGTCCGCACGGACACCGGCGAGGAGCTGCTGTCCGAGCAGCGCGCACACTTCTGGTGGCCGGGGGCGCGGCTGTTCATGCCCTCGCGCAACGGCTACGGCCGGCTGGAACAGCGCTTCAGCGCCTACGAAGACGAGCGGCTCTTCGGGCTCGGGCAGCACACCCACGGCAAGCTCGACCAGAAGGGCCTGGTGCTCGACCTGGTGCAGCGCAACGCCGAGGTGTCGGTGCCGTTCCTGCTGTCCAGCCGCGGCTACGGGTTCCTGTGGAACAGCCCCGCCGTCGGCCGGGTCGAGCTCGCGGCCAACGGCACCCGCTGGGTCGCCGACGACGCCCGCCAGCTCGACTACTGGGTCACCACCGGCGACGGCCCCCGCCGGATCCTGAGCCACTACGCCGACGCGACCGGCCACGCGCCGATGCTGCCGGAGTGGGCCGCGGGGTTCTGGCAGTCCAAGCTGCGCTACCGGACGCAGGAGGAACTGCTGTCCGTCGCCCGGGAGTACCACGCGCGGGGACTGCCGCTTTCGGTGATCGTCGCGGACTTCTTCCACTGGACCCACCTGGGCGACTGGAAGTTCGACCCGGCCGAGTGGCCGGACCCGGCCGGGCTGGTGCGCGAGCTCGACGGACTCGGCGTCAAGCTGATGGTCTCGGTGTGGCCGTCGGTGAACCCGCTCTCGGAGAACTACCGCGAACTGCACGAACAGGGCCTGCTGGTCGCCGCCGAGAGCGGCGTCCCGGCGCACGCGCCGTGGAAGGACAAGGGGTTCGGCGTCGAGATGCCGGTGGCCTTCTACGACGCGACCAACCCCGAGGCGCGGCGGTTCGTCTGGAGCAAGGTCAAGGAGAACTACTACGACCTGGGTGTGCGCGCCTGGTGGCTGGACGGCGACGAGCCGGAGATCCAGCCCGGCCACCCGCACAACCTCGGCTTCCACGCCGGTCCGGGCGCGGAGGTGTTCAACCTCTACCCGCAGGCGAACGCGCAGACGTTCCACGACGGCATCCGCGCCGAGGGCGACGACGAAGTGGTGCTGCTGTCCCGCTCGGCGTGGGCGGGCAGCCAGCGGTTCGGGGCGGCGCTCTGGTCGGGCGACATCGGCGCGACGTGGGAATCACTGCGGACGCAGGTCCGGGCCGGGCTGAACGTGGCGCTGGCCGGTATCCCCTGGTGGACCACGGACATCGGCGGCTTCCACGGCGGCGATCCCGGCTCGCCGGAGTACCGCGAGCTGATGGTCCGCTGGTTCTCCTACGGTGTGTTCTGCCCGCTGTTCCGCCTGCACGGCTTCCGCGACCCGCGCCCGGCGTTCGGACCGGAGATGACCGGCGGCCCCAACGAGGTCTGGTCGTTCGGTCCGTCGGCCTACGAGGCGATCACGGCGTCGCTGCGGTTGCGCGAGCGGCTGCGGCCGTACCTGATGGCGCAGATGCGGGTGGCCCACGAGCAGGGGATCCCACCGATGCGCCCGGTGTTCGTCGACTTCCCGGCGGACCGTGCCGCCTGGGACGTGGACGACCAGTTCCTGCTCGGCCCGGACGTGCTGGTGGCGCCGGTGCTCGAACCGGGTGTCACCACCCGCCGGGTGTACCTCCCGGCCGGGGCGGTGTGGACGGACGCGATCACCGGCACGCAGCACGAAGGCGGCGACTGGGTCGAGGCCCCGGCCCCGCCGGAGCGCATCCCGGTCTTCCTCCGCGACGGGGCGGACCTGCCGATCAAGCCCGAGTGAACCCGGCCCACCGCGGGGGCTGGGGCTCGCCGGGCGCCCAGCCCGGCGGCCAGGTCCGGACGACGCGCGCGTCCGTCCGGACCCGCGCCCCGGTGAAGTCGAAGCCGGCGGCGGTCGCGCCCGTGAAGTCCGCGGGGCCGCTGAAGCGCGCCCGGGTGAAGAGCACGCCGGCGGCGAACCGGCTGCCGGAGAAGAGCGTGCGGCCGGCGAACCCGGTCGCCTCGAACGAGACTTCGTCGCCGAAGGCGGCCGAAGTGAAGTCCGTGCGGGCCGAGAAGCGGGCGTGGTCGAACCACACCGGGCCCGCGGCGGTCACCCCGGCGAAGTCGGCGGTACCGGTGAAGGTGGCGTTCTCGAAGTCGGCGCCCGTTCCGAACCGGGCGCCGCCGAAGAAGGCGTGGCGGGCGAAGCACGATCCTTCGAAGCTCACCAAGCCGGTGAAGCGCGCGTCGCCGAAGCGGGCGTCGCCGGCGAACCGCACGCCGTGGAAGCGCGCGTCGCGGACTTCGCAGCCGCGCAGGTCGACGGCGTGGAGCACCACGTGGTCCAGCTCGACGTCCATCCCGGGCCAGAACCGCGGGGCTCCCGGGCGCAGGTGCGGCAGCAGGAGCCGCCACAGCTCGGCCTGCCAGGCCACCGGGTCCGGCCACCCGGACCGGAACCGGTCCAGGATCCGGTCGACGCACTCCTGGCGCAGCTCCAGGTCACCGTCGGCCCGCTCGGCGAGCGTGGTCAGCTCGGCCAGCCGCGCGGTGCGCTCGTCGGCCAGCAGCCGGGCGGCGACTTCCCCGGGCACCGGCTCCGGCGGCGCCGCGGGGGTGAGCACCTCGGCGGGCCGGTCCCGGCGCAGGAGCAGCCACGCGGTGACCGAGCCGGAGACGGCGCCGATCACCGCGAGGACCGCGAACGGCGTGACGGTGGACATACCCGGCATTCTCCCGGACGTGGCCAGCGGATTAACCTGGACCAGTGAGTCCAAAACTGACCCCGAAGGGCGCCGCGACGCGGCAGCGGATCATCGAGGGAGCGGCGGCGGAGATCCGCGAGCACGGCGTCGCCGTCACCACGCTCGACGACGTCCGGGCGCGGACGGGAACGAGCAAGAGCCAGCTCTTCCACTACTTCCCGGACGGCAAGGAAGAGCTCCTGCTGGCGGTGGCCCGCTTCGAAGCGGACCAGGTCCTGGCGGTGCAGCAGCCGCAGCTGGGCGAGCTGACGTCGTGGGCGGCGTGGCGGCGCTGGCGGGACACGGTCGTCTCGCACTACGACAGCCGCGGCCGGCACTGCCCGCTCAACGTGCTGATCTCGCAGCTCGGCCGCGCGACGCCGGGCGCGCAGGCCGTGGTGACCGAGCTGCTGCGCCGCTGGCAGGACGAGATCGAGGCGGGCATCCGCCACCTGCAGCGGGCCGGTGAGGTCGATCCGGAGCTGGACGCCGGACGCACGTCCGCCGCCCTGCTGGCCGGCATCCAGGGCGGTGTCGTGGTCATGCTCTCGACCGGCCGCATCGACCACCTGGAAGCGGCGCTCGACGTCGGGATCGGCAACCTGCGGGCGAGCGGGAACCGGTGAGCCCCGGTTCCCGCTCGGGCCGGATCAGGCGGACTTGATCGCGGAGATCTCGAACTCCAGCGTGACCTTGTCGCTCACCAGCACGCCGCCGGTCTCGAGCGCGGCGTTCCAGGTGATGCCGTAGTCCTTGCGGCTGATCGTGGTCGAGCCCTCGAAACCGATCCGGTCGTTGCCGAACGGGTCCTTCGCCGCACCCTCGAACTCGAACGGGATGGTGACCGAACGGGTGACGTCCTTGATGGTCAGGTCGCCGGTGACGTCGAAGCTGGTGTCACCCGTCTGCTTGATCTCGGTCGAGGTGAAGGTGATCTGCGGGTACTCGTCCATCGACAGGAAGTCGTTGCTCTTCAGGTGCCCGTCGCGGTCGGCGTTGCGGGTGTCGATGCTGTGGGCCTGGATGGTCACCTGGGCGCTCGACTTCTCCGGCGCGTCGCCGTCGATGGTCGCGGTGCCGGTGAACTCGTTGAAGCTGCCGCGCACCTTGGTCACCATGGCGTGCCGGGCGACGAACCCGATCCGCGAGTGCGTGGGGTCGAGGGTGTATTCGCCGGTCAGCTGGGGGTAGGCGGTCGCGCTGGTCATCGTTGTACTTCTCTCCTCGTGGTGGCACCCCCCGGTGATTGAGGGTTCAACGACACCCTACTCACTTTTGCTGGTTGCGCAAGCAAGCTTTCGGTACAGTCGCCGACATGGGTGATCTTCCGGCTCTCGACCTCGACGAAGCCGCCTTCTGGCGGCCGCTGATGCGGATCATGACGGCGCTGCCGCGGGCGCTCGAGGACCAGTTCCTGTCCGAGACGGGGCTCGCGATCACCGACTACGGCGTGCTCGTGGCGCTGTCCGAAGCGCCGGACCACCTGCTCCGCATCTCCGGCCTGGCCGCGACGACCGGGCTGTCGCTGAGCCGGATCAGCCGGGTCGTCGACGACCTGACCCGCCGCGGCCTGGTCGAGAAGCGCAAGTGCCCCGAGGACGGCCGCGCGTCCAACGCCGTGCTGACCCCGGCCGGATTGGCCAGACTGGAGGCGGCCTACCCCAGCCACCTCGCCCGCGTGCGGGCCTCGGTGTTCGACCACCTGAGCGCCGAGGACATCCGCACGGCCGGGCCGGTGCTGGCCCGGCTGGCCGCGGCACTGGACGCCGCTCCCCCGACCGACGACTGCTAGAGGACACGGATGAGCGACAAGGGCGAGTACAAGCGGGACCAGAACTACCTCCCGGACCGGATCACCGCCGACGGCCGCGACGGCTGGCCGGTCGAGGCCGGCCGCTACCGGCTGGTGGTGGCCAGGGCGTGCCCGTGGGCGAACCGAGCGGTGATCGTCCGCCGGCTGCTCGGCCTGGAGCCGGTCCTGTCGATGGGGATCGCCGGCCCGGTGCACGACGAGCGCAGCTGGAGCTTCGACCTCGACCCGGGTGGCCGCGACCCCGTCCTCGGCATCGAGCGCCTGCAGGAGGCCTTCTTCAAGCGCGACCCGGACTACCCCCGCGGCATCACGGTGCCGGCGTTCGTCGACGTCCCGAGCGGGAAGGTCGTCACCAACGACTTCGCGCAGATGACGCTGGACATGTCGACCGAGTGGACGGCCTACCACCGCGACGGCGCGCCGGAGCTGTACCCGGAGAAGCTGCGCGACGAGATCGACGACGTCGCGCAGAAGGTGTTCACCGACGTGAACAACGCGGTGTACCAGTGCGGGTTCGCCCGGTCCCAGGAGGCGTACGAGCACTCCTACCGCAAGCTGTTCGCCCGCCTCGACTGGCTGTCGGAGCGGCTGGCGGACCAGCGCTACCTGGCGGGCGACACGATCACCGAGGCCGACGTCCGGCTGTTCACCACGCTGGTGCGGTTCGACGCGGTCTACCACGGCCACTTCAAGTGCAACCGGCAGAAGCTCACCGAGCTGCCGGTGCTGTGGGCGTACACGCGCGACCTGTTCCAGACGCCGGGCTTCGGCGACACGATCGACTTCCCCCAGATCAAGGAGCACTACTACGTGGTGCACAAGAACGTGAACCCGACGGGGATCATCCCGCTGGGCCCGGACACCGGCGGCTGGCTGACCCCGCACGGCCGTGAGGAGCTGGGCGGGCGCCCGTTCGGCGACGGGACGCCGCCGGGGCCGCCGCCCGCCGAAGAGCGGGTGCCCGCGCTGCAGCCGCCCGGCTAAACCGGAGAGGCGGGTCGCGCGTGGTCTGCCCGTGACTGCGAACATGTCGAGAGCCGAGCGGGAAATCGTCTTCCGGGCCCTGTTCGACCGGCACTTCGGTGACCTGGCGCGGCTGGCCCACCTGCTCGGCGCCCAGGACGCGGGGGGCGTCGCGCAGGAAGCCTTCGTCCGGCTGTACGGGCTCCGGACCTTCCCGGCCGACGAGCACCAGGCGGCCCGGCGGCTCCACGCGACCGTCGTGCGGCTGACGCGGCGGCGGCGTTCGCGGCCCGGCCGGCCGCTCGGCGGGCTGTCCCGCCGGCACCGCGAGGTCCTCGTGCTGCGCTACGGCCTCGACCTCGGCACGACGGACATCGCCGAGACGCTCGCCCTTTCGCCGCACGCGGTCGACGCGGCCGGGCACCGCGCGCTGGAGGAGCTGCGGGGGCTCCAGGCCCGGTCCCCGGTCCCGGCCTGGAGCCAGGCCGCCGCGGTGGCCGCGGCGTTGGTCGTGGCCGTGGTGGTGCCGATGAGTGCCTCCATCGGCAACGAGGACTCGATCCGTCCTATATCCGCGAGACCCTCGTTCCCATGGATCCCTTCCGCCTCGACGTTCCGCAAGCCGACCTCGACGAGCTCCACCGCCGCCTCGCCGACACCCGCTGGCCCGGTGAGCTCCCCGGCGCCGGCTGGGACTACGGCGTCGACCAGACCTCCCTGATCGACCTCGTCGGCTACTGGCGGAGCGGCTTCGACTGGCGCGCCCAGGAAGCCCGGCTCAACGCCCACCCGCAGTTCACCACCACCATCGACGGCCAGCGCATCCACTTCCTGCACGTCCGCTCCCCCGAGCCGGACGCCACGCCCCTCGTCCTCACCCACGGCTGGCCGAGCACCGTCGCCGACTTCCTCGGCATCCTCGGCCCGCTCACCGATCCGAAGGCCCACGGCGGCGACCCGCGGGACGCCTTCCACGTCGTCGCGCCGAGCGTGCCCGGGTTCGCCTTCTCCGGGCCGACGCACGAGCGGGGCTGGAACACCCGCCGCACCGCGAAGGCCTGGGCCGAGCTGATGCGGCGCCTCGGCTACGACCGCTACGGCGCCCAAGGCGGCGACTTCGGCAGCATCGTCTCCCCCGAACTCGGCCGCGTCGCTCCCGAAGCGGTGCTGGGCGTGCACGTCAACGCCGTCGCCAACGCCGGGGTGCCGACCGCCCCCGGGGACGCGGACCGGTTGTCCGAAGAGGACCGGAAGAAGGCGGAGGAAAACCAGGCCTGGTGGTACGCCCACTCCGGCTACGCCACCCAGATGGCCACCCGCCCGCAGACCCTCGCCTACGCGCTCAACGACTCGCCGGCCGGGCAGCTCGCCTGGAACCTCGAGTGGTTCGTCGACTGGGACCCCACGGCCACCGCCCAGACCCCGGTGAGCCGGGACGCGATCCTGACGAACGTGACGATCTTCTGGCTCACCGGCACCGCCGGCTCGGCCGCGCGCCTCTACCGCGAGGCCGCGCAGGACGGCTGGGGTGAACGCCCGGCCCCCTCCGGCGTCCCGACCGCGGTCGCGAACTTCCGCGGCGACCACGCCATCCGCGGCCTGGCCGAGCTCTCGAACACCGTGACGCGCTGGTCCGAATACGACACCGGTGGCCACTTCGCGTCGCTGCAGGCGCCGGACGTGCTGGTCCGCGACATCCGGGAGTTCTTCCGCGACCTCTAGGCCCGGCGGCGGCGCCGGTCCACGGCGCCGTCGAGCAGCGGCCGCAGCTCCGCGACCACCGTCTCCAGCGGGGCGACGTCCCGGTGCGCCCGGGCCAGGACGATCGCGCCCTCCAGCGCGCTGAGCATCAGCACCGCCAGGGACCCGCTGCGGGCCGGCGGCACGCCCAGCTGCTCGAGGGTCGCGGCGACCGGGCGCTGCCACCCCTCGAACGCCTTGCCCACCGCCTCGCGGAGGCTTTCGCTGATGGCCGCCGTGTCCGCGACCGTCGCCACCAGCGGGCAGCCCGCGTCGAAGCCCGCCGTGGTGAACTCGTCCGTCCACTGGGCGGCCATGGCCTCGAACAGCTTCCCCGGGGTCGGGTCCTCGAGCTTCGCCGCGATGCGCGCCACGCGCCGGGCCGCGTAGTCCCCGGCCCAGGTGACGGCTTCGGCGATCAGCTGGTCCTTACCGCCCGGGAAGTAGTGCTGCAGGGACCCCCGCGGGGCTTCGGCGTGGGCGACCACGTCCCGCATGCCGGTCGCCCCGACCCCGTGGATCCGCACCAGCTGCGCGGCGCTGAGCACCATCCGCTCGCGCGGTGTCCTGGTCATCCGCTGCCTCCTTCATGACGTCCGTCATGGTAGCCCAGTCCGGCACGACGAGCGCGAAGTCGCGTTCGCCCCGCTCGTAGGACGGCACCGGCCGGAACCCCTGCCGCAGCAGCAGCGCCTCGGCGCCGGTGTTGCCGGCCCGCACGGTCGCCCGCACGGTCCAGCCCGGCCAGCGCCCGGACGCCCACAGCCACCGGCTCAGCGCGCTGCCGATTCCCTGCCGCTGCCACGCGTCGGCGACGAGGATGCCGATCTCCGCCTCCCCCGGGGCCGGCGAGACGAAGTTGAGCAACCCCACCGGGACCTCGCCGGACACGGCGAGCAGCGCCACGCCGTCCGGCGGTCCGGCGAGCAGGAACCGCTGGTAACGGCGGAAGACGTCGGCCGGGCGGGCGGGGCCGCCCATCAGGAACCGGCTCCGCAGGCTCTCCGGCGAGCAGGCCCCGACCAGCGCCGCGACCCGCTCGCGGTCGGCGACCTCTATGACAGTGGTCATAGACCCATGAGAACACAGCCGCCCGGAAAACGCCATGACCGCTGTCATAACCCGGCGGAGACCGCCCGGTTCGCCCGGCCGGGACGCGGGTACGTTGCCGTGGCCGCGCTCCCCCACCGCGAAAGGCCTTTCCGATGCAGCTCTACGCCGAACGGCCGGTCCGCCGGACCGCCCAGCTCGTCAGCGACCTCCTGGCCGTGCTGCTCGTCGTCTTCGCGGTGTGGCTGGGAACCTCCGTGTACGACCAGGTCATGAAGCTGCGGGCGCCCGGCGACGGGCTCGTCGACGCCGGCACCGGCCTGCGCGGCACCTTCGACTCCGCGGCGAACTCCGCCGACGGCATCCCGCTCGTCGGCGCCGCACTGGCCAAGGCCCTCCACGGCGGCTCGGACGTCGGCACCAAGCTCACCGACGCGGGCCACTGGCAGATCGAGGCCGTCGAGAACCTGGCCTGGTGGCTGGCGGCGGTCATCATCGCCCTGCCCGTGCTGACGCTCCTGGTGTCGTGGCTGCCGCTGCGGTGGCACTTCACCCGCCGGGCCACCGCGGCCGCACGGCTGCGGGCCCTCGGCGACGACGGGCTGGACCTCCTGGCCCTGCGGGCACTGGCCACCGGGTCCTTGCCGCGCCTGGCCGCGGTGGGCGAACCGGCGAACGGCTGGCGGGAGCGCGACCGGGACGTCATCGAGAAGCTGGCCGGGCACGAACTGGCCCGGCACGGGCTCGCCCGGTGAGCCGGAGGTCTCCCCGCCGGGGCTCAGGACACCGGCGGGGAGACCTCCTCTACTCCGCGGCTGACGGACGTGGAGCTTTCAGCCGACGGAGGGGCCCATCCCGAGGGACTGCGGGGTGCTGGCGTCCGGCGACGGCTGGTGGAGGCCTTCGTCCAGCGGCCCGAACTCGGTCATCAGGGCCGGGCTGCCGCCCCACGGGGTCTGTTCCTCGGCGATCAGCGAGTTCGTCGTGAGCAGCAGGCCCGCCACCGAAGCGCCGTTCTGCACCGCCGACCGGCACACCCGCAGCGGGTCGACCACGCCGAGCGCGATCATGTCGCCGTAGCGGTCGTGCAGGGCGTCGAAGCCCTCGTCGTCGCCGAGTTCCCGGGTGCGCGCGACGATCTCGTGGGCCGGGTGGCCCGCGTTGTGCGCGATCAGGAACGCCGGCTCGGCCAGTGCCCGCCGGACGATCTCGACGCCGATCGCCTGGTCACCGTCCAGTCCGAGGTTTTCCAGGGCCCTCTCCGCGTGCAGCAGCGCCGCTCCCCCGCCCGCCACGATGCCTTCGGCCATCGCCGCCCGGGTCGCCGACAGGGCGTCCTCGACCCGGTGCTGCAGCTCCTTCAGCTCGGCCGGGGTGGCCGCGCCGACGCGGACGACCGCGACCTTGCCGGTCAGGGCGCCGATCCGCTCGGTCAGCACGTCCTCGTCGACGCCGAACTGCGCCCGCTCCAGCTCCGCGCGCAGCTGGCCGACCCGGAAGTCCACCGCCTCCGACGAACCGGCGCCGCCGACGATCGTGGTGCGGTTCTCGGTGACCCGGACCTGCTTGGCCCGGCCGAGGTGCTCCAGCGTCATCGTCTCCATGGTGAACCCGGACTGCCGCGAGAGCACCGCGCCGCCGACGATCGCGGCCAGGTCCTCCAGCTTGTGCAGCCGCCGGTCCCCGAAGCCGGGCGCCCGGACGGCGACCGACTGGAACGTGCCGTTCATGTGGTTGTGCACCAGCATGGACAGCGCCGTGCCCTCGACCGTCTCGCCGATCACGACCAAGGGCCGGGGTGCCCGCATCACCTTGTCCAGCAACGGCATCAGCTGCTGCACCTTGGTGATCTTCTCCGCGCACATCAGGATGTACGGGTCGTCGAGCACCGCCTCCAGCCGGCCGGGGTCGGTGACCAGGTACGGCGAAAGGTAGCCGTTGTCGAACTCGAACCCTTCGACGAACTCGACGCTCATCCCGATCGACGGCGACTCCTCGACCGTCACCACCCCGCCGTCGCCGACGGTGTGCAGGGCCTTGGCGATCACCGCGCCGACGGCGTCGTCGTCGTTGGCCGAGATCGCCGCGACCCGCGCGTAGTCCTGTTCGGACACCACCGGGTGCGCCTGCTTCTCCAGGTGCCTCACCAGCAGCCCGACGGCGTGGTCGATGCCGCGCTTGACGAGCACCGGGTTGCCGCCGCCGGCGATGGCCCGCATGCCTTCGCGGACGATCGCCTGGGCCAGCACGGTGGCCGTGGTGGTGCCGTCGCCGACGACGTCGTTGGTCTTGATCGCCGCTTCCTTGACCAGCTGCGCGCCCATGTTCTCGAACTGGTTCTTCAGGTGGATCTCGCGCGCGATGGTGACGCCGTCGTTGGTGACCACCGGCGAGCCGGTGATCTTCTCGATGATCACGTTGCGGCCCTTGGGCCCCAGCGTGGACTTGACCGCTTCGGCCAGCTTGTCCACGCCCGCCAGCAGCAGGTCGCGGGCATCCGGGCCGAACCGCAGTTCCTTCGCCATGTTCGCTGCTCCTAGGGGGTGAGGATGGCCCGGCCGCGCACGCGCCCGGCGTCGAGGTCGGCCAGCGCGTCCAGCGCCGCGTCCAGCGGGTACTTCTTCGTGTGCAGCGTGACCTTCCCGGCCTGGGCCAGCACCATCAGCTCGGCGAGGTCGTTGTAGGTGCCCACCAGGTTGCCGATGATGTTCCGTTCGGTGGAGATGATGTCGATCGTCGGGATCTCGATGTTCGAGCCGTAGCCGATGACGAAGTGCGATCCGGCGCGCCGGGTCATCGCGAAGGCGTCCTGCTGGGCGCCTTGCTCGGCGACGAAGTCGAGGACGACCTCGGCGCCGTTGCCGCCGGTCAGGTCGAGCACCGCCTCGACCTGCTTGCCGTCGGCCAGCACCGTTTCGTCGGCGCCCAGCGTGGCCGCGAGCTCCAGGGCGTCGGCGTTGCGGTCGACCACGATGACCCGGGCCGCGGTCAGCGCGCGCAGCGACTGGATGCCGATGTGCCCGAGACCGCCGGCGCCGTTGACGACGCAGGTGGTGCCCGGGTACAGGTGCGGGACGGCCTTGCGGACCGCGTGGTAGGCGGTGATGCCCGCGTCCGCCAGCGCGGCCACGTCGGAGGGCTGGGTCGACGGGTCGAGCTTGATGCACGCCCGCGCCGACGTCAGCAGGTACTCCGCCATCCCCCCGTCGCTGCTGATGCCGGGGAAGCTCCCGTTCGGGCAGTGCATGTCGTCGCCCGCGCGGCAAGCGTGGCAGAGCCCGCAGGTCGGCGTCGGGTGCAGGATGACCGTGTCGCCGACCTCGACGTTCGTCACCGCCGAACCGACCTCGTGCACCCAGCCGGCGTTCTCGTGGCCGATCGTGTACGGCAGCTCGACGCCGGACTTCTCGGCCCACTGCTCCTCGATGATGTGCAGGTCGGTGCGGCACACGCCGGCACCGCCGATCTTGACCACGACGTCGAAGGGTCCGGTGGCGCGCGGCTCCGGGACGTCTTCGATCACCGGGTGCTGGTGGTACTTCTGCAGCCGCACGGCCTTCATCCCGTGCCCTCCTCTTCGCTGGTCAGGGCGTACCGCGCGCGCAGCATGCCGCGGCAGACGCCCGAGTTGGCCTCCATGCTCGTGCGGGTCAGCCGCGCGAACGCGAGGTACCGCTTCGCGTCGGCCGGGCTCGTCCCGGTGGCCGGGTCGAGCAGCAGCGGGTCGCCGTCCTCGGCGGGCAGGCCGAGCTCGCGGCGGCGGGCGCGCAGCCGGTCGAGGTCCGGGCTCGGCGGGACGTCGCCGAGGGTGAGCGATCGCGGGTCCCGGCCCAGTGACCGGCAGACGCGGTCGGTGCCGGCCAGCACGGCCTTGCGGACGAAGTCGTACCGCAGCGTGTCGAGCTCGTCGGCGGCCTCGCCCTCGAACGACGCGACGAACCCCTGCCGCGCGGCCACCCCGCGGTTGATGACGTCGGAGGCGAAGTGGTCGTCGAGCCGGATGTCGAGCCCGGTCAGGCCCGGCACGCCGGCCACGGCGTCGTAGGCGTCCGCCACCATGAGGAACGCGAAGTTGGGCGCGCAGAAGTACGTCGGCAGCCGCAGCCGGACGACGGCGTGGCCTGCGTCGCTCACCTCGCAGCGGGCCACGAACCCGAGGTCGGTGAGGGGTTCGTCCAGTTCGGGATCCCGGACGGTGCCCAGCGCCGCCCACACGGCGGCGCGGGCCCCGGTCACCACGGCGGTCATGAGTTCGGCACGCCGACGGGCTCGACGTTCTCCGGGTCCGCGAGCCGCAGCTCGGCGGGGACGTCGATGTCGTAGAGGCGGGCCGCGTTCAGCCCGAGGATCTTCTTCTTCTGGTCGACGGTCAGCGGCGGGAAGTCCGACAGCTCCTCGTCGGACGGCATGTTCCAGTCGACGAAGCCCTCGACCTGCCACTTCGGTTCCCAGATCGCGTAGTCCGCACCGAAGATCAGCTTGTCCTCGCCGAGCCAGAACATCAGCTCGCCCATGACCTTCGCGAAGAACTTCGGCCGGGCGTGCATCAGGCCGCCGACCACGACGGCCAGCCCCGCGTAGACGTTGCGCTCCTGAGTGGCCATGAAGCAGAAGTCCTCGATGCGCGGCAGGCCGACGTGCTCGACGATGAAGTTCAGGCCCTGGAAGTTCGTCGCCGCGTGGTCCACATCGGACACGTCGAAGGCGTCCTTGTCGAGGGGCCAGATCGTCGGTCCCTTGTGGATGTGGACGTTCTTGACGCCGAGCTCCTCGCACTTCTCCAGGTAGCGCGCGGCTTCCGGGTCCTTGAGGCTCCAGCCCCGCGAGTTTCCGCGCCATTCGGCCGTGTACAGCTTGACGCCCTTGCAGCCGTACCGCTTGACGCGTTCTTCCAGGGCCTTCAGGCCTTCGTCGCCTTCACGCGGGTCGAAGGTCGTGTTGACGAGGAACCTGCCGGGGTGCTTCTCGGCCAGCGCCGCGTCGGCCTCGGTCGTGTTGAACCCGTTCTTGTACCACTGCCGCAGGTTGGTCGGCTGGAAGATGGCCGTGTCGACGTGCCCGACCTCGAACAGGTCGTGCATCATCAGCTCCTCGGAGTACTTCTGGAACCGGTCGAGCGGCCAGTGCGTCTCCTTCGGGCCGAGTCCCTGGTAGGCGTGGAAGCACTCGATCCAGCCCTTGGCGTATTCCTCCTGCCCCTCCACCCAGTTCTCCGGGCTCGCGTCCCAGAAGTGGGTGTGGGCGTCCACCACGAAGTATTTTTCGCCGTCTTTTTCGTACATGGTTGATCCTCCTGAGCGGGATCGAGTGCTTGCCTTGCTAGCGAATGGGCTTCAGATCGAAATCGAGGTACTCGGCGGCGTCCTCGGGGTTGGCGAACATGATCGTGCGGTCGTCCTCGTGGATCATCCGCCCGTAGTGGGTGGACATGCTCTCCTCGAACTCGGCCGCGGTGAACCAGCCCTCCTCCTCACCGGCGGCTTCGTCGACCTCGGCGTAGACGACCTCCATGCGGCCGACCGCGTCGACCCGGATCATCGAGGGCAGCGGCGTGATGGTGACGTTGTCCTTCGTCCCCATCACCTCCGCGATGATCGCGCCGACCTGGTTGTTCATCAGGGTGAAGCCGCACATGTTGGACGCGGTGTTGTCGGCCTTGAACGGGCTTTCCGCGGTCTTGAAGACAGTCACTGGCCCAGCTCCTCGGGTGCCTTGAGACCCAGTTCGGACAGGATTCCGGCGAACCGGCTCTTCACGCGGTCGAGCCCGTCCTCGAACCGGATCGGCTTGGCGTCGGGCTGCGACCACAGCGGCTGCAGCGCGCGGGCGGCGGCGATGCACCGCGGCACCCAGTCCTCGAGCCACTTCTGCAGCAGCGCCTTGTTGTGGTCGGCGAACTCCTTGTCGTTGATCAGCAGGTGGTACAGCGGTTTCGTGTAGCGCAGGTCGCGTTCGGAGAAGTCGAACTCCTCGGCGCCGATCAGCGTCGGGGTGACGAAGTCGCCGTTGGCGGGTGCGGCCTGCTGGACGAGGTTGCTGCGGAACAGCTCGCCGACGAGGGGTTCGAAGACGACGTTCGCGGCGAAGATCGCCTCGCCCCAGTCCCAGATCCCGGTCAGCTGCTCGGCGGTCTCGCGCACGCCCTGCCAGGCCGGGTCCTCGTTCCAGGTGGCCAGGTGGGCGGTGCCGTCGAAGCCCTCGATCTCCTCGGTGAGCGTCAGGTTGTACAGCGCCAGGTCCTGCGCCGCGCGGATGCGGTGCATGCTGTTCACCGAGATCGCGTTGTTGTGCATGTTGGTCGGAGCGCGGCGGTTGGCGTTGGCGAACAGGTACAACCCCAGGCCGTGGTCGACGTGCATCCAGGCGCCGACGTGCTTGGCGACGAAGTCGACCCAGTTGCGGTTCCACTGTTCGAACGCCTTGGCCTGGCGGGCGGCGTCGATGTTCTGGTTGAGTTGGCGGACGACGTTCGCGTTGTAGCGGTAGAGGGTGAGCTCCCACTCCTCGTTGGGGTCACGGAACTCGTGCCAGCCGTGGGCCGGCCAGTCGTAGCCCTTGCCGCCGGAACCCGGGCCGCGTTGGGGCAGCGGCCGGTCCGAGCCCCACGCCTTCAGCGCGGTCCACTCCAGCGGGTAGCCGCCCTGGCCGTCGGCGAAGGCGTAGAGCCAGCCCTGGGCCAGGTAGTGCCGCGGGTCGGGCTGGACCTCGACGGTGACGTCCTCGTAGTGGCTCTGCTTGCGCTTGGCCGGGGTGAAGTAGTTGTACTGGCGGGCGGTGGAGTCGGGGAAGACCTTCGCGCCCGCTTCGGCGTCGGTGAACGCCGGCTTGGGCACGCTGCGTTCCTGGGTGGCTGTCATGGGTTTCCTACCCTTCGCCCGTGGTGGTGAACTTGTCGTAGAAGACGCGTTTGTCCGCGACGCCGAGCGCGGGCAGCAGCTCCAGCGCGGCCTCCACCATCGGCGGTGGCCCGCAGACGTAGGCGTCGGCGCCGGTGAGGTCGGCGCCGGCCCGGCGCAGGACGTCGGTGACGAAGCCGGTCTCGCCGGTCCAGTCGTCGTCACCCGGCTCGGACAGCGCGGGCACGTACCGGAAGCCGGGCAGTTTCGCTTCCAGTTCCCGCAGTTCCGCCTCGAAGCAGAGGTCACGGCGGCGGCGGGCGCCGTAGTAGAAGGTCGCCTTCCGGTCGATCCCGCGCTCGGCCATCGACCGCAGCAGCGACAGGATCGGCGCCATCCCGGCCCCGCCGCCGACGAAGACGAGGTCCGCGCCGGGGTTGTCCCGGAGGGTGAACACCCCGAACGGGCCGGTCACCCGGAGCCGGTCGCCGACCGCGACCTCGGCGGCCAGGAACCGGGAGAACAACCCGTCGGGGTAGATCTTGATGACGAACTCCAGGAGCCCGTCGCGGGCTGAGGTGTTGGCCATCGAGAACGACCGCGTCTCCTCGGTGCCCGGGACCGCGAAGTCCAGGTACTGGCCGGGGAAGAACTTCAGGTCCCCGTCCAGCCGGACGACCAGGTGCCGCAGGTCGTGGGTCACGGGATCGTTCGCCACGACCTCCGCGGTGGCCTCCTGGATCGGCAGGCCGGACTGGATCATCTCCTCGTCGTAGTTGAGCAGCTCGATCGTCAGGTCTTCGTAGGCGTGGGCCCGGCACAGCAGCGTGAAGCCTTCCTCCTTTTCGTAGTCGGGGAGCGCGAAGGTCGAGTACTTGTCGTGTTCGACGTCGTCGCCGTCGAGGAGGAACGACTTGCAGGCCGCGCACTGTCCTTCCTTGCAGCCGTGCATGAGCATGACGCCCTGCTCGGCGGCGGCCCGCAGGATGGTCTGCTCCTCGGCGACGTCGATCTCGATCCCGACCGGCTCGAACCGGACGCGGTGCTTCTCTCCCATGCCGGACCCCGCCCCGTCAGGCCTGCGGTGCCGGGCGCCCGGCCGGGCCCTGGCG
This sequence comes from Amycolatopsis sp. NPDC004169, assembly GCF_040610315.1. Classification (NCBI taxonomy): domain Bacteria; kingdom Bacillati; phylum Actinomycetota; class Actinomycetes; order Pseudonocardiales; family Pseudonocardiaceae; genus Amycolatopsis; species Amycolatopsis sp. NPDC004169. Next base: position 28,919 of record NZ_JBEXMD010000047.1, on the reverse strand, counting down.
GTGGTAGTCGGCGACGAACGCGGCGCGCTGCTCGTCGGTCATCTGGTTGAGCAGCACGTTCGGCGACTGCACCTCGGGCATCCGGCGCAGGTGGTCGAGCGTCCACATCTTCTTCGGGTCGAGGTCCAGATGCGGCTGGGCGACCATGGTCTTGCCGTCGTCGCGGACGAAGCCCATGTCGGAGACGACGTCGGCCCAGTTCCAGCCGTGGTAGAGCGTCTCCCACTCGCGGGCGCCCACCAGCTGGCCCATGTTCGGCGTGTTGCGGCCCTGGTAGGTGGGCCGGAACGCCTCGGCGTCGGTCCAGCGGCAGGTCTCCGAGCAGTACGTCCGGTGCTGGCCGTCGACTTCGTCGACCACCATGTCCTCGCGGATCAGGCACGGCACCATGCAGGTCCAGCAGCGGTGCGGGTACACGTAGTCGACGTCCTCGGCGACGATCGGGTGGTGCCCGTTCGGCGTCGCGAGGCGGTTGTAGTTCTCCCACCACTTGCCGTACTTGTCGTACCAGCCCGGGTACTTGTACTCGAACCACTCGAAGTCCTCGTCGGTCATCGGGTCGATGCGCCAGTAGTTGGCGAGCCACCCGGTGGCGAAGAACTGCGCGACCTCGTGGACGTAGCCCTTGTTCCAGATCCGGTTCCAGGCTTCCTCGATGAGGTCGTGCGGGATGACGAGCCCGTACTTCTCCAGCGGGACGAGGTAGGAGCGGTAGTAGTCGTCGTAGATCCAGCGGCGCCACATCTCCGCGTAGCTTTCGCGGTCCTTGCGGCGGTCCTTGGTGCCGTATTCGATGAACGTGCCGATGGCGGCGTCGACGACGGCGTGGTTGTTCCACCACGCGTACCGCAGGTCGCGTTCGAGCAGCTGGTGGTTGCTTTCGTCGGACAGCGCCATCAGCAGCGTCGCGTAGCCGTTGCTGATGTGCCGGGACTCGTCGGACTGCACCGAGTGGAACACCGTGGGCAGCAGGTAGTCGCCGTTCGCGGCGGCCTCGGCCGGCATGGCGACGAACAGCGTGTTCGTGAACGCCGTTTCCGCGACGATCGTGAGGTAGATGCTCGCCGCGGTGATGGCGTCACCGGTGATGAAACCTTCGGCGAACTGGCGGCCGATGGTGCCGCAGTAGTCGTTCTGGAAGTTGCGCAGGCTCGAGTTGAAGCCCGCGGGGTCGATGTAGTTCTGCATGTACAGGCGCTTGAGGTTCTGCTGGATCGTCGAGTGCCGGACCTCGTCGATCATCTGGATCGCCTGGCCGTTGTGCAGCTCCGGGTTCGGGACCGTGCGGAACAGCAGCGGCATCGCCCGTGCGGCGGAGATCTCGGGCAGCGGGATGATCGACAGGAACAGCTTCTGCCACTCCAGCCAGCGTTCCTGCACCTGGCGGAACATGTTGCCGCGGATCGCGCCGTCCTCGGCGCCGTAGACCCGGTGGTCCTTTTCCTCCTGCATCGGGAAGTACGAGCGGAGGACCTGCTTCAGCGGGTCCTTCTTCTTGGCCTTCCGGAAGGTGTAGTCGGTGCCGTAGTGCGAGACCGGGGTATGGTACGCCGGTTCCCACGACAGTTCCTGGATCTTCTGGTGGGCTTTCGCCACACTCTGGCGACTCATGGATCAACTCCTTCTCTCCTGAGCTCGCCGCCCGGGGCGTCCTGCGTTGACCATTGAAGGGGCGCGGGCGCGCGCCGCGGGTCTCAATCTGAGACAGAACCGCTGCTCACGGCGTTTCGTCCGCGTCGAGCAGCCGCGCGCGCAACCCGGCCAGCTCGTCGTGGACGCCGGCCTGCACGCGCGCGTCACCCTCGACGGTGGGGACGATCCCGAACGCGCGCAGCAGGGCGGCGGCGGGTTCGCCGGGGTGGCCCGCCGCGCCGAGCTCCGGGTGCAGGCCCTGCTCGGCCAGGTGCGTGAAGACCAGGTTGACGATCGTCCAGGGGTTGTACGTCTCGGCGGCCATGTCCCCATCGCACCGCCGCCCCGCGGCCGGGAGCGTCTCAATTTGAGACACCGGCCCGGCGCCGGTCGCCGTAGGCTGAACGGGCGGCACAACGGGTGTGCCCGCACCCACGTGGGCCGCGGGGAACTGGAGGTCACGTGGACGAGATGACCCTGGTCGCCGACGACGAGCTCGCCCGCTCCCGGGTGCGGTTCCTGACCGCCGAAGCGGTCCCCGCGGACACGGTCCGGCCGACGATCCTCGCGTCGTGGCGGCGGTCGCGGGAGTTCCAGGTCGAGGCCGACCGGATCGACCCGCTCTACCTGGGCGACCAGAACCTCGACATCCCGCTCATGCGCGGCGCCGAACCCGTGCTGGCCAAGCTGGGCGAGCAGTTCGAGGGCCAGCCGATCAGCCTCGTCCTCACCGACGCCAGTGGCGTGGTGCTCACCCAGCGGACCGGGGACGCCGACCTCGCCCGGCACCTGGAACGGGTCGAGCTGGTACCCGGGTTCAGCTACGGCGAGCAGTCCGTCGGCACGAACGGCATCGGCACCGCGCTCGAGGACGGGCGCCCGACGACGGTGTTCGGGCACGAGCACTACGCCGAGCACCTGGAGAACCTGGCCTGCGCGGGCGTGCCGATCCACCACCCCATTTCGGGCAAGAAGGTCGGCGCGGTCGACCTCACCTGCTGGTACAAGGACGCCGGTGGCCTGCTGGTGGCGCTGGCCCGCTCGACGGCCGAGCAGATCCGCCAGGCCCTGCTCCGGCACAGCGACCTGCGGGAGATGATGCTGTTCCAGGCCTACCTGCAGACATGCCGCCGGTGGACGGGCATCGTGCTGGCGTTCAACGAGGACATCGTGATGATGAACGACCGGGCCCGGCAGCTGCTCGATCCGGCCGACCAGTCGGTGCTGCTCGGCCACGCCACCGAAGCACTGGCCGAGGGCCGCCGGACCCCGGCGACGCTGTCGCTGTCCAGCGGGCTGCGGGTGCGCGTGCTGTGCCGCCGTGTGGCCGGACGGCGTGAGTCGGAGACCGCGGGCGGCGTGCTGTCGGTGAAGCTGATCGAGGCCGAGGAGACCCTGGCCGCGGCGGCCCCGATGCTGCCGATGTACCTGCCGGGCGTGGTCGGGTCGGCGCCGCTGTGGCTGCGCTGCGGGCACGACCTCGACACCGGCCACCAGCGCGGCGAGTGGGTCGCGCTCGAGGGCGAGCCCGGGACCGGCAAGCTGACCCTGACCAGGGGCCTGCACCAGCGCCACCACCCGGCGGCCCGGCTGCTCACCGTCGACGCGGCGCCCGGCACGGACTGGGCGGCGCTGCTGCGCGAGCACGCCGAAGCCCCGATCCGCACGCTGGTGGTCCGGCACGCCGACCGGCTGACGGCCCCGGCGGCCACGGCGCTGGCGTCGGTCCTGCGCGCCCTGCGCGAAGACCCCGGCGCGCCGTGGATCGTGGTCACCCTCGTGCCGGAGGCCGAAACCGAACCGGCGCTGGCCGAGCTGCTGAAGTTCTTCCCCCGGACCGTGCGGGTGCCGCCGCTGCGCCACCACGTCGAAGACCTCGCGGAACTCGTCCCGCTGATGCTGAGCAAGCTCGGCTACGGCGGCAGGCTCACCTGCTCGGCCGCGGCACTGCACCTGCTGATGCGGGCGGAGTGGCCGGGCAACACCGGCCAGCTGCACCAGGTGCTGCGCAAGGTCGCCCAGCGCCGCCGGGCCGGCACCATCCGGCCCGGCGACCTGCCGGCGGAGTTCCACGCGGTGACGCGGCGCCCGCTCAACCGGTTCGAGTCGATCGAGCGGGACGCCATCGTGCGGTGCCTGGAGGACGCGGACGGCAACAAGGTCCGCGCGGCGAAGCTGCTCGGCATCTCCCGGGCGACGATCTACCGCAAGATCCACGAGTACGGCATCGTGCCGCCGGCCCGGTAGCCGGCCGACGTCACTTCGCGGGTGGGTTCACCGCCGTGGCGACCTCCTCGATCGTCGTGGCGTCGACCAGCCCGGTGTCCTCGAGCACGGTCATGTGGTCGAGGACGGTCTGGTTCGCCTGCGTTGCGTGCCGCCGGATGACGTCGTTCTGCGTCCCGGCGCGGACCTCGGCGATGGTGGCGAAGATCTTGCCGTGCGAGGCCCGCAGCACGTTCGCGAAGAGCTTGTCGAACTCCGCACCCCGGGCGTTGGTCAGCCGGCGGACCCAGTCCTGCTGTTCGGCGGTCGCTTTGTCCGGCAGCGGCACGCCGAGCATCTTCGCGTCCTCGCGGACGAGCTGGTCGAGGTGCGAGTGCCCGTCCAGCAGGTGCAGCCCGGCGCGCTTCACCTGTTCGCTGCTGGCGTTGGTCTGCGCGAGGTCACCGGCGGGGATCTCCCAGAGCCCGGCCTGGCGCACCTTGACCAGGAAGGTCCGGTCGAGCTCGGTGACCGGCCCGGCGCCGGCCGCGTTGTCCCCAGTCCCGGCCTGGGCGGCCGAGCCCTGCTGCATGCCGGCCATGTCGTGCGCGGCGACCTGCGCCTGCGTCGAGCCCGGCGCGGTCTGGGCATCGGCTTGCAGCACCATGACCGAGCCCACGCCGACCACGGCGAGCGTGGCCACGACGACCAGCGCGGTCCGGGCCTTGGCGCGGCCGGTCATGCCACGGTGATCCGGCATGGTTCCTCCTTCGAGACGGCAGTTCTGGTACGGGGTACACGGACGCCGTCACGCGGAGGTTCAGCGAAATCCGAAGAATTTTTGCTTTGCACCAACGAAAACAGAGCAAGATCGCGTTGAATGCATCGAAAAGAGAAGCCCGGCCGACGCGGCAGACCCAGCCGTCAAGCGCCGGGATTGTCCATTTTGACCGATGCCCTCGAGGTTGGCAAGGAGTGCGCCGCGAGTGCCATCCTGGACGGCATGCCGACCCGCTGGACGTGCCCCCGCTGCGACCGCGAGTTCGCCCGCACCGGCCAGGGCCACACGTGCGTCCCGGGCTGCACGGTCGAGGAGACGTTCACCGGCAAGCCGGCGTGGCAGCGCGCGGTTTACGACCAGGTCATCGAGCACCTGCACACCCTCGGCGACGTCCACGAGGACGCGGTGCGGGTCGGGGTGTTCCTGAAGCGGGACCGGAAGCTGGCGGAGCTGCGCCCGCGATCACGGGACGTGCTGGTGTACCTGTGGCTGCCCCAGCCGGTGGAGACGGCCCGCATCGCCCCGGCGAGCTGGGCGAGCGGGCCGCGGGTCGGGCACAAGCTCAGCTTGCGCGCGGTGTCCGATGTGGACGACGAAGTCCGCGGCTGGCTCACCGCGGCCTTCGCCGTCGCCTGACCATCAGGACCCCGTCGGCCCCGTCCAGCCCTCCGGCACGTGGCCGATCCGCACCCGCTGCGGGTGATCCCCCACCGGGACCGACACGAGCTTCTGCCCGGTCGCGAAGTCGATCGCCGTCACCTGGTCGGCGCCCGCCTCGGAAATCACGCAGGCGTTGCCGTCGCCGCTCACCGTGGCCCAGTACGGCTTCACCGCCGGGACCAGCGCTGCCTGCTGCAGCGTCGCCCGGTCGACCACCGTCGCGTAGTCGTCCATCGTGCCGGCGATGCAGAGCTTGGTGCCCGCCGGGTTCATCGACATGCCGTGGTGGCGGGAGTCGTTGACGAACGTCTTGCGGTCGTCGCTGGTGGCCGGGTTCTTCGGCAGTTCCTTGATCCGGGTGATCTTGTCGGTCGCCACGTCGTACTCGGCGAACCCGTTGAAGAACGACACCTGGAAGTACAGCTTCGACCCGTCCGGGGTGAACGCGACCGGGCGCACGGCGTCCGAAAGATCGCTGCGGCCGAAGGCGTCGAGGCGCTGGCGCATGTCGATCACCTTGACCTGGCGGTAGGTCGCGGCGTCGACCACGGTGATGTGCCGGTCCCCCTTGGTGAAGTCCCAGCCCGGGTCGTCGAGGTCGGTGTTGACCTCGCCGATCGACATGTTCCACAGGTACCGGCCGCCGTCGGTGAACACGTTCTCGTGCGGCTTGTCGCCCGTGGCGAAGGAACCGAGCTGCTGCCCGGTGACGATGTCGAGCACGTGCACCGTGTTGGACGTCGAGGCGGAAACGGCGACGCGGCGGCCGTCCGGCGAGACCGCCATGTGGTCGGAGCGGAAGCCCGACACCGGGAAGCGCCAGTTGATCCGGCCGGTCGTCAGGTTGATCGAGACGACGTCGGCGAAGCTCGGCCGCGACGCCACCACCGAAGAGCCGTCCGGCGTGGTGTACATGTCGTCGACGAACTGGTCGTGCCCCTCGCCCGGCCCGTTGCGGATGCCGAGGAAGAAGGCCAGCTTGATCGGGTTGAGGTAGATCTCCGTCAGGCGCTGGTCCTTGTCGGGGATGATGTTCACCCGGCCGACCTTGGCGAACGAGCCGCGGGACTGGATGACGTCCGCCGTGCCCTCCCAGTTGTTGCCGACGAACATCACCTCCCGCAGGGCCGCCGCGGCGGCGGTGGCGGGCACCGCGGCGCCGGTCGCCAGCAGGGCGACGGCCGCGGTCAGGCAGGCCAGTCGGGAGAGGTACGACCGCTTACGACGGGACACGGGGAACACCTTTCGCCATTGAAGAGGTGCGGTGGATTTCGCGGAGAAACGAGGTTACTGTCCGGTATTGTCACGATAACCGGCCACCGGAGCCGCTCCGGTAGGGCCGCTCGCCCAACATCGCGGCCACGCCGTTGTGGCCCGGCCACAACGGGAGGTGCCGTGCCGGCCTCACCGCTGCTCCGGCAGGTGCTGGACGCGATGGCCGCCGACGACACCGTCGTCGACGAGCTGGTGAAGGCCGCGCGGAGCCAGTCGCCCGAGGTGGCGCGGCTACCGGAGGCGGAGAACCGGCGGCACGTCCGGTTCCTGCTCTCGGCCGCGCTGCGGGCCACCACGAACCCCGACAGCGCGGACTACACCACCGCCGAAGCGCTGGGCGCCGACCGCGCCGCGCAGGGTGTCCCGCTCACCGATCTGCTGCGCGGGGTCCAGGCCGGCCGGACGCTGGCGGCCCGGTTCGCCGTCGAACGGGCACGGGCGGCCGGCCTGCCCGACGACGTCATCCTCGAAACCGTGCTGGACGCCGAGCGCTACACCGGCGCGCTGGAGCGGCACATCGTCAAGGGCTACCACGCCGCCGAGCTCCAGCTGTCGCGGACGGTGCGCGACGCCCGGACCCAGCTGCTGCGCACCCTGCTGCTCGACGGCCACTTCCCCACGCCGGAAGAGCTCCGGCACGCCGGGCTCCGGCCCGGAGGCCGGTACTCGTGCGTGGTCTCCGACGTCAGCGACCCGGCGCGGGCGCGCACGCTCGAACAGGCACTGCTGGCGTTCGGCGGGGTCTACGGGCTGGTCGAAGGCCGGCTCACCGGCCTGGCGGCGCGCCCGCCCGCCGGGATCGCCCTGGCCGACGGCGCCTTGCTGGTCGTCGCGCCGCCCGTGGCGCTCACCGAGCTGCGCGAGGTGCACCGGCTCGGCACAGCGGCGGCGCGGATCGCCGGTCCGGGCTACCACGACCTGACTTCACTCGCGGGCGAAGTCGCGTTGACGGCCCAGCCGCGGCTGGCGGACCTGCTCGCGGACGGGCTGCTCGGCGCGCTCGACCGGGGCAATTCCTTCCACCGCGAGCTGGCCGCGACGGCGCTGGCCTACCTCGACCACGGCCAGCGCCTGCGTCCCACGGCCGATGCCCTGCACCTGCACCCGAACACCGTCCGCTACCGCCTCGACCGGCTGGCCGAGCTCACCCCGGTGGCCCTGGCCGAGAACAGCGGCGGCCGCGTGCTCGACGCCGTGCGCTCGTGGTGGGCCCTGCACCACTGGCTCGGGGGCCGATAAGGTCACCCGCATGGCTGAACTCCACCGCCTGCCGGCGACCACCACGGACGGAGAATGCGTTTTCTGCGCGATCGGCTCGGGCCGGGCTCCCGCGGCGTTCGTCCACGAGGACGAGGAGTTCGTGGCGATCGTCGACCTGCGTCCGGTGACGACCGGCCACCTGCTGGTCCTTCCCCGCGCGCACGCCGCGGACCTGGCCGCCCTCCCGCCGTCGGCGGGGGCGCGCATGTTCACGATCGCCCAGGAACTGGCGGCGGCCCTGCGGCGCACGGACCTGCGCTGCGAGGCGGTCAACCTGTTCCTGGCCGACGGGGAGGCCGCCGGCCAGGAAATCCCCCACGTCCATCTGCACGTGATCCCCCGGTTCGCGGGCGACGGCTTCACGATGAGCGCCGACTGGCGGGTGCGGTCGCGCGACGAGCTGGCTGAGGTCGCGGAGAAGGTGCGCGCGGCGCGTTAGGCCTTGTGGAGCTTGTCCGGGTGGTGGACCGCGGTCTTGCCGGATTTCTCGCTCTTGACCAGGTATTGGGGATTGTCGGGCGAGGCTTTGACGTCGCGTTTGCCGGCGTGGGTGTCCTTGGTGATCTTCTCCTCGACGGTGCCGACGGAGCTTTGGTTGCCGGCGTCCCACTTGACGCGGTCGCCCTTCTTGAATTCGTTGCTCATACGCTCCAGGTACCCCGAATCCGCCCCCTCATTCGGGAGGCAAGCGCGGTTACGGTGACCGGGTGGAAAAGAACGAGCTCGCCTCGTCGTTCGGCGCGTCAGCCGCCGCCTATGCCGAGCACCGCCCGGACTACGCGCCCGCTGCGGTGCGCTGGGCGCTCGGCCCCGCGCCCGGTCCGAGGGTGCTCGACCTCGGCGCCGGAACCGGCAAGCTCACCGCCACCCTGGTGAACCTCGGGCTCGACGTGACCGCGGTCGAGCCCGACCCGGCCATGCTGGCCGAGCTGCGTCGGACCCTGCCGGGCGCCCGGGCCCGGCCCGGGAGCGCCGAGGCGATCCCGCTGCCGGACGCGTCCGTCGACGCGGTGCTGGCGGGCAACGCCCTGCACTGGTTCGACCTGGCCGTCGCCGGACCGGAGATCGCCAGGGTGCTGGCGCCGGGCGGCATCCTGGCCGGTCTGTGGAACGTCGTGGACGACCGGGTCGGCTGGGTGGCCGGGCTGGCGCGGGCCGGCGGCAGCGCGGTGATCGGCCCGCGGGACACGCCCACGGGCTGGCGCGCCGAAACCGCGGAGGCGTTGCACACCACCCGATTCGGGTCACCGGCGCGGGCCGAGTTCCCGCACGGGCAGCGCCGCACCGCCGATTCCCTGGTGGCGGCCCTGGCCACCCGGGCCGGTGTCCTGGTCATGCCGCCCCGGGAACGAGCGGACACTCTGGACCGGATCCGGGCGTTCCTGGCCGGCGAACCGGAGACCGCGGACGGCGAGTTCACCCTTCCGATGCTGACCTGCGTGCTGCGCGGCCACCTCGGGTACCCGTCCCGGATGGACGACGAAGAGACCCGCCGCGAATTCGGTGACAGCGTCAACATGACAGCCAAGCAGCTCGACGACTGGCTGAGGACCGACGAGTCGAAAGCCGCCGGGCAGCACAAGGACAGCGAATCGATCGGGCACCAGTCGGGCCGGCGGATCGTGGAGATCCTGCACAAGAAGAAGGACGACCTCACCGGCGACGACCTCGCCCACATGCGCAAGGTGGTCGGGTACGTGCACCGCCACCTGGCCCAGCGCCCGTCCGGCGACGTCAAGGACACCACCTGGCGGCACTCGCTGATGAACTGGGGCCACGATCCCCTGCACCAGCCGTGATGTCCAGCGCGCGGTCGGTGCAGCCGCCCGCCACCACGCGCTGGACCAGCGGCGCAGCACCCGCCGCGCGGACGTTCACGGCCGCAGGCCGCGGAAGAACGCGCGGATGTCGGCCACCAGCAGCTCCGGCTCCTCCATCGCCGCGAAGTGACCGCCCTCGGCGAAGTCGGACCAGTGCGCGATCTTCTCGTCGGGGTCCATGATCCGCCGGACCACCGGCGAGGTGTTGAACACCGCCCAGCCCGCCGGGACGTCCGACGGCGCCAGCCAGCCGTGCGCCGAGTGGGCGGCCTCGTACAGGAACCGGGCCGCGGTCGCGCCGCTGCGGGTGAACCAGTAGAGGCTGACGTTGGTCAGCAGCCGGTCGCGGTCGACGCCGTCCGCGCCGGCCCACGCCTGGAACTTCTCCGCGATCCAGGCCAGCTGCCCGACCGGGGAGTCGGTGAGCGCGGCCGCGATCGTCTCCGGCTTGTGCGACTGCAGGTCGAGGTAGCCGCGGCCGGCCCGCCAGCTCGCGCGGGCGGCGTCCAGTTCGGCCTGTTCGGCCTCGGACAGGCCCTCCGGCAGCGGCAACTGCTCACCGGCGAGCGCGATCGTGCCGCGGTCGCTGTTGACGTGGGTGCCGATGACGCGGTTCGGGTACACCGCCGCGAGCCGGCCGGTGACCCCCGCGCCGAGGTCGCCGCCCTGCGCGGCGAACCGGTGGTAGCCGAGCCGGGTCATCAGCTCGGCGAACGCGTCGGTCGTGCGGGCCAGCTCCCAGCCCGGACCGCTCAGCGGCGTCGAGAACCCGAAGCCGGGCACCGACGGGACGACGACGTGGAACGCGTCCGGGCCCGGCTCGGTCAGCGGGCCGATGACGTCGAGGAACTCGGCGACCGACCCCGGGTAGCCGTGGGTGAGCAGCAGCGGCACGGCGTCGGCCTCGCTCGAGCGGACGTGCAGGAAGTGGATCGTCTGGCCGTCGATTTCGGTGGTGAACTGCGGGAACGCGTTCAGGGCTGCTTCGTGGGCCCGCCAGTCGAAGCCCGCGCGCCAGTGCTCGGCCAGCTCGCGGACGGCGGCGGTGGGCATACCGCGGGACCAGTCCGGCTCGTCGCCGGGAACGGGATCGGCGAACCGGGCCGAAGCCAGGCGCCGGTGCAGGTCGTCCAGCTCGGCCTGCGGGACGTCGATGCGGAAGGGGCGGATTTCGTTCGTCATGGGCAGCACGTTATGAGCCATTGCGGAAGACTTCCTTCCGCGTTTCGTGCGAACCTTGGAAGATGTTGCAGACCTCCGCTCGTCTCCTGCGGCTGCTGTCGCTGCTCGAGACGCGGCGCGACTGGACCGGCGCCGACCTGGCCGACCGGCTCGGCGTCACCGCGCGCACCGTCCGCAGCGACATCGGCAAGCTGCGGGAACTCGGGTACCCGGTCGAAGCCGCCCCCGGTGTCCAGGGCGGTTACCGGCTCGGCCCGGGCGCGCAGCTCCCGCCGCTGCTGCTGGACGACGACGAAGCGGTGGCCGTCGCGGTCGGCCTGCGGACGGCGACGGGCGTCGCCGGCATCGGCGAGACGTCGGTGCGCGCGCTGGCCAAGCTGGAGCAGGTGCTGCCGTCGCGGCTGCGGCACCGGGTGCGGGCCCTGCAGACCGCGACGGTCGCGGTGCCCGGCACCGGCCCCGCCGTCGACGCCGACGTGCTGACCGCCGTTGCCGCGGCCATCCGCGCGAACGAGCGGCTGCGCTTCGACTACACGAGCCACCAGCGCACGCCGAGCCGCCGCGAGGTGGAGCCGCACCGGCTGGTCAGCTGGGGGCGCCGCTGGTACCTGGTCGCCTGGGACACCGCCCGCGACGACTGGCGCACCTTCCGCGTCGACCGGATGACGCCGAAGGTGCCGAACGGCCCGCGGTTCACGCCGCGCGAGCCGCCGGAAGGCGACGTGGCGCAGTTCGTCCGGCGCAGCGTCGGCACGGCGACCTGGCGGTTCCACGCCCGGGTGCGGCTGCACGCCTCGGCCGAGTACGTCCGGGCCCGGCTGCCGGTCGCGGTCGACCTCACGCCCGAGGGCCCGGACCGCTGCCTCGCCGAGTTCGGGTCGGACCACGCGCAGATGCTCGCGCTGTACCTGGGCCTGCTCGACGTGGACTTCGAGGTGCTCGACGCGCCGGAACTCGCCGAGGCACTGGTGAAGACGGGTGAGCGGTTCCTGCGCGCGGCTAACGCAGGGAATCCGCCAGCTCCTGGATGAGCTCCATCTGCCCCTGCGCGCCGACCTCCATGCCGGACTGCAGGATCGTGTCGCGCAGTTCCCGGCTGCCGGTCACGGTGAGCAGTTCCAGGCGCGTGCGGTCGCCGTCGAGCGCGGTGAAGGTGACGGTGATGAGCGGGCCGTCCACGTCGTCCGGGCCGACGCCGGGCAGTTCGTACACTTCGGTGTAGACAATCCGCTCGTCCGGCACGATCTCGCGGTACTCGCCGTGGAACCCGACCTCGGCGCCGTCGTTCGTCTTCACCACGTACCGCCAGCGGCCGCCGGGCCGCAGGTCCAGCTCGACCTCGGTGGTGGTCCCGCGGTGCCCGCTCCACCAGCGGCTCACCAGCTCCGGGGAGGTCCACACGCGGTAGACCAGGTGTCTCGGTGCGTCGAATTCGCGCGTGATGAGGATCCGGTCGTCGGCCGGGGTGGTGATCTGCACGTCACTGCTCCTGTTCCTTGAGTTCTTCGAGGACCTCGTCCATCAGGCCGAACCGTGCCGCCCACGTCCGTTCGTAGCGCTTGACCCAGTCGTGGATGGGTTTGAGCGCGGCACCGTTGAGCCGGTACAGCCGCTGGCGGCCGTCGCCGCGCACGTCCACCGCGCCCACCTCGCGCAGCACCCGCAGGTGCTTCGACACCTGGGGCTGGGCCAGGCCGAGCAGGTCGACGAGGTCGCCGACCGACCGCTCCCCGTCCATGAGGACGTCGAGGATCTGCCGCCTCCGGGGTTCGGCGACCGCGTTGAAGGTGTCGGCCGTCGTCGCTGCTCGTGCCACGCGACCCATCATATTCCCATATGGGTATGCGTCAAGCCCGCATCCTGGGCACACTGGGCCCGCGCCGCGTCGTCTGCCACGATCGGGCGATGACCAGCCGGGCGGAAAGTCCACAAAGGACGGACGCGCGCGGGGTCCGGCGCAGTGCCAGTGCGAGCGCCGTCCTGCGGGCGGTGCTCGACGACGGCCCGATCGCGCGCAGCACCATCGCGCGGCGCACCGGGCTGTCCGCCGCCGCGGTCACCGGGCACACCGCCGAGCTGGCCCGGCTGGGACTGCTGCGCGAGCTGCCGGAAGCGGAGTCGCGCAAGGGCGTCGGGCGGCCGCACGTGCCGGTCGACCTCGACACCGGGCGGCACGTCGCCGGCGCTCTGCACCTGGCCGTGCACCACGCCACGGTCGCGCTGCTCGACCTGCGCGGGAACGTCCTGGTCCAGCACGAAGAACCGCACGACGGCCTGGCCGCGGAGGACCTGCTCGCCCGGGCCGCCGAGATCTTCGACGACCTGCTGCTCGGGCACGCCCCGGACCGCGAGCCGCTCGGTCTCGGCGTCGCCACCGGCGGCTGGGTCGACCGGGCGTCCGGCACCGTGGTCGAGCACCCGCTGCTCGGCTGGCGGAACGTGCCGGTCCGCGACCTGCTGGCCGGCAGCACCGGGCTCGCCGTCGAGGTCGACGGGCACGCGCGCGCCCTGGTGCACGCCGAACGGCTCTTCGGGCACCCGCGGGCCCGGGACAGCGTCGTGCAGCTGTTCACCGGCAACGTCGTCGACGCCGCGTTCGCCACCGGGGCGACCGTGCACCACGGGCCGCGCTCGGCCGCCGGGGCCGTGGCGCACCTGCGCGTCGACGACAGCAGTGAGCCGTGCCGGTGCGGGCGCACCGGCTGCCTCGAGGCCGCCGTTTCGGAAGCGACGCTCGCGCGCCGGGCCGCGGAAATCGGATTGCTCGAGCGGCCGGACTTTCCGGAATTGCTCGCACTGGCCGTGGCCGGCGATTCCACGGCCCTGCGGATGTTCCGCGAACGCGCGCGGCTGATCGGCCAGGCGGCCGCCCTTCTGCTCGATGTCCTGAACCCGGCCGTGCTCGTGGTGGTCGATCGGAGTGTAGCCCGGGTGCCGAACTGCCTTCCCATCATCCGGGACGAGGTCCACGACCGGTCACGCGGCCCCGCCTCGGCGGAAACCGTTGTGGGCACGAGCTTCCCGGGCGCCGAGCTGGCCACCGCCGGCGGCGCGGTGCTCTTGGACGTCCTCTACGAAGACCCGCTCGGTCCGCTTCTCACACGGTGGCCCCGCGCCTCGTGAACCGCCGGAGTTATTTCACGAACTCGCAAAATTGACCGCCCGTCCGGAGCTTGCGAACAATTGCTCGCATCCCCACCGACTCCCGGAACGGACGAAACCGTGAAGAAAACCCTGCCCCTGTTCGCCGCCGCCCTGCTCCTGCTGGCCGGCTGCGCTTCGGCGACGGCCACCGGTGCGCCCGGGCAACCGGAGAAGCTGGAACTGCGCTACCAAGGCAGCGCGAACGCCGTGACCCTGCCCGAGCTCGCCGAAGACCTCGGCTACTTCGGCCCGGTCAAGCTGAAGTGGGTCGGCAACACGATCAGCGGCCCGCAGGACATCCAGTCGGCGGCCACCGACCAGACCGACTTCGGCGGCGCCTTCACCGGCGCGGTCGTCAAGCTCGTCGAGGCGGGTGCGCCGGTCAAGGCGGTCGTCAACTACTACGGCTCCGACGACAAGACCTTCCTCGGCTTCTACACAGGAGTGAACAGCCCGATCCGGACCCCGCGCGACCTGATCGGCAAGAAGGTCGGCGTCAACACGGCCGGGGCGAACCTCGAGGCCGTGCTCGACACCTGGCTGAAGGGACAGGGCCTCTCCGACGCCGAGATCAAGCAGGTGCAGCTCGTCGTCATCCCGCCGGTGAACGCCGAGCAGGCGCTGCGCAACGGCCAGCTCGACGTCGCCGCGCTGCAGGGCATCCTGCAGGACCACGCCGTCGCGGCCGGCGGGGTGCACCCGCTGTTCACCGACGTCGGCGCGTTCGGCCCGTACAACGGCGGGCCGTACGTGCTGCGCACCGACTTCATCAAGAAGTACCCGGAGACCACGAAGATCTTCGTCTCCGCGGTGGCACGGGCCATCGAGTGGGAGCGCACCACCCCGCGCGACGAGGTGATCGCCCGCTTCACGAAGATCATCAAAGCCCGTGGCCGCAAGGAAAGCACCGACACGCTGAAGTTCTGGAAGAGCGTCGGCATCACCCGCGGCGGCCTCATCTCCGACACCGACTACACCCGCTGGGAGCCGTGGCTCAAGCAGGAGGGCTACCTCAAGCACGACAGGATCGACACCGCCAAGCTCTACACCAACGAGTTCAACCCCTACCGCGACGGCGCGCCGGCGGTGACCAAGTGATCGGCATCCGCTCGGTGACCAAGACCTTCGGCGCACTCACCGCCCTCGACGACGTCTCCCTCGACATCGCCGACGGCACGTTCATCTCCCTGGTCGGTCCCAGCGGCTCGGGCAAGTCGACGCTGCTGGACCTGCTGGGCGGGCTGACCACCCCGACGTCGGGCGAGGTGCTGATCGACGGCGAGCCGGTGCGCGGTCCCGGCCTCGACCGCGGGGTCGTCTTCCAGCAGTACGCGCTGTTCCCGTGGCGGACCGCGCAGGCCAACGTCGAGTTCGGACTCGAAGGCGGCCCGCTCGGGAAGCGGCAGCGGGCGGAGCGGGCGCGTGAGCACCTCGCCCTGGTCGGGCTGTCCGGCTTCGAGGACCGCTACCCGCACGAGCTGTCCGGTGGGATGAAGCAGCGCGTCGCGATCGCCCGCAGCCTGGCCTACGACCCGGCCGTGCTGCTGATGGACGAGCCGTTCGCCGCGCTCGACGCGCAGACCCGCGAGCAGCTGCAGGAGGAGCTGCTGCGGATCTGGCGCCGCACCGGCAAGACGATCGTGTTCATCACCCACGGCATCGACGAAGCCGTCTACCTGGGACAGCGCGTCGCGGTGCTGACCTCGCGGCCCGGCAGGCTGAAGGCCGTCGTCGACGTCGACCTCGGCGACCGCACCGGCGACGTGCGCTCCGGGACCGAGTTCGGCCGGCAGCGCCACCGGCTCTGGGAGCTGCTCCACGACGAGGTCCGCAAGGCGGCCGAACACGAACGGAGCGCGGCCCGATGACCACCACCCTGGAGGCTCCCACCGTCCACACCGGACTCACCGGCACCCCGCCGGGACCGCGCCGGTTCACGAAGAAGCTCATCCGCGCGGTGCACGCCTCCGCCGCGGTCGTGCTGTTCGCGCTGCTCTGGGAGCTGGTCCCCCGGTTCGTCCTCGACGAGGGCACCCGGACGTTCCTGCCGCCGCTGTCGGAGGACGTGGCGGCCCTCTGGCAGCTCGTGCTCGACGGCGAGCTCGCCGACCACCTGCTGGCCAGCGTCGGCCGGTCCGCGGCCGGGTTCGCCGTGGCCGTGGCCGCCGCGGTCCCGCTCGGGCTGCTGATCGGCTGGTACCGGCCGGTCGCGCGGTTCCTGCAACCCCTGCTGGAGCTGGCCCGCAACACCGCCGCGCTGGCGCTGCTGCCGGTGTTCACGCTGCTGCTGGGCATCGGCGAGCTGTCGAAGGTCAGCCTGGTGGTCTACGCCTGCGTGTGGCCGGTGCTGCTCAACACGATCGCCGGGGTCAACTCGGTCGACCCGCTGCTGGTCAAGGCGGCCCGCTCGCTGGGGTTGTCCAGCCCGCGGCTGTTCCGGAAGGTGATCCTGCCCTCGGCCGTGCCGACGGTGTTCACCGGCATCCGGATGGCGGCGTCCTATTCGATCCTCGTGCTCGTCGCCGCCGAGATGGTCGGCGCGAAGGCCGGGCTCGGCTACCTGATCAACACGAGCCAGGTCAACTTCCAGATCCAGCAGATGTACGCCGGGATCATCGCGGTCTCGCTGCTCGGCGTACTCGTCAACGCCGGTTTCGTCGGCCTCGAACGGCGGTTTTCCACCTGGCGTCCCAAGGAGCAGGCATGATGCACCTCAACGCGTTCGTGATGCCGAACGGCCACCACGAAGCCGCATGGCGGCACCCCTCGACCGACCCGCACCGGGCGCGTACGCTGCGGCACTACGTGGACATCGCGCGCACCGCCGAGCGCGGCAAGCTCGACTCGCTGTTCCTCGCCGACGGCGTCGCGCTGTGGGGCAACGTCAAGCACAACTCCCACAGCCACTTCGAACCGCTGACGCTGCTTTCGGCGCTCGCCGCCTCCACGGTCCACATCGGACTGATCGCGACGGCGTCGACGACCTACAACGAGCCCTACCACCTGGCCAGGAAGTTCGCCTCGCTCGACCACCTCTCCGGCGGCCGCGCGGGCTGGAACATCGTCACCTCGGCGGGCATCGACGAGGCCCGCAACTTCAACCTGGCCAAGCGCCCGCCGCACGACGCGCGGTACGACCGGGCCGAGGAGTTCGTCGAGGTCGTCAAGAAGCTGTGGGACAGCTGGGACGACGACGCGGCGGTCGTCGACCGGGCGACCGGGGTCTACGCCGACACCGCCCGGATCCACGCGATCGCCCACGACGGCCCGCACTTCCAGGTCCAGGGACCCCTCAACATCGAACGGCCGGTGCAGGGCCACCCGCTGCTCGTCCAGGCCGGGTCGTCGGAAACCGGCAAGGAGTACGCGGCCCGGCACGCCGAGGCGGTGTTCACCGCGCAGCAGACTTATCCCGAGGGCAAGGCCTTCTACGACGACGTCAAGGGCCGGCTCGCCAAGTACGGCCGCACGCCGGACGAGATCAAGATCCTGCCCGGCATCTCGCCGATCCTCGGGCGCACCGAAGCCGAGGCCCGTGCACGCGAGGCCGAGCTGAACGCGCTGATCACCCCGGACTACGGGCTGCAGCAGCTGTCGAAGATGCTCGACCACGACATCACCGGCTACCCGCTGGACGGCCCGCTGCCGGAGGTCGGCGCCTTCACCGAAGGCGGCCAGAGCCGGTTCGACCTGGTCGTCGGCCTGGCCCGGCGCGAAGACCTCACCATCCGGCAGCTGCTGGAACGGCTGGCAGGCGGGCGCGGGCACCGCGTCTTCGCCGGCACCCCGGTCCAGGTCGCCGACGAGCTCGAGGCGTGGTTCCGCGGCGGCGCCGCCGACGGCTTCAACGTCATGCCGCCCACCCTGCCCGGCGGGCTCGACGACTTCGTCGACCTCGTCGTCCCGGAACTGCAGCGGCGCGGCCTGTTCCGCACCGAGTACTCCGGCACCACCCTGCGCGAGCACTACGGCCTCCCGCGGCCCGTCAACCGCAACCGAGTGAAGGAGCCCGCATGACCACCATCGGTACCGACGTCCGCAAGCTGACCGGGAGGATCGGCGCCGAGATCGTCGGCTTCGACCCCTCCGGCGACCTCGACGCCGCGCAGGTGGCGTTCCTGACCGACGCCCTGCACGAGCACAAGGCGCTGGTGTTCCGGAACGTCCGGCTCGACGACGAGGGCCAGCAGCGGTTCGCCGCGCACTTCGGCGAGTTGACCAAGGCGCACCCGACGGTGCCCGCCGTCGAGGGTGCGCCGACGATCCTGCCCGTCGACAGCGAGCAGGGCCGCGCCAACCACTGGCACACCGACGTCACCTTCGTGCTCAACCCGCCGAAGGCCAGCACGCTGCGCAGCCTGGTGGTGCCGCCCTACGGCGGGGAGACGCTGATCGCGAACGCCGCGGCGGCCTACCGGGACCTGCCGGAGCCGTTGCGCGCCTTCGCCGACACCCTGCGGGCGGTGCACACCAACGACTACGACTACGTCCAGCCGCCGGAGACGGTGGACGAGAAGGAGCAGGCCCGGCGGGCGCAGTTCGTCTCGCGCAAGTACCGGACCGTGCACCCGGTGGTCCGGGTGCACCCGGTGACCGGCGAGCGCGGCCTGTTCATCGGCGGGTTCGCCCAGCGGATCGAGGGCCTGTCGGTGAGCGAGTCACGCGACCTGCTGCGGCTGCTGCAGTCCTACGTCACGCGGCCGGAGAACGTCGTGCGGGTGGCGTGGGAGCCGGACCAGCTGGTGCTGTTCGACAACCGGATCACCCAGCACTACGCGATCGACAACTACGACGGCCTGCCCCGCCGGCTCAACCGCGTCACGGTGGCGGGCGACATCCCGGCCGGCATCGACGGGCGCCGCAGTGAGTCGCTCGAAGGGGACGCTTCGCACTACACCTCGGTGGCCTAGTCAGGCCCCGTCCGCGCCCGGGTGACCGGGCGCGGGCGGGGCACTCGCGCCGGCGATCGCGCTGCTCCCGGACGCCCGCCGGTTCGCCGAGCGCGCGGGAGGCGAGCTGGACCACCGTGAATACCCGGGCCTGTTCCCCAACTGGCTCATGCAGGCGATCCCGGAGGGCGTCGAGGCGATGAACCACGGGGAGCGGCTCCTGCGGCGCCCGGTCACCGCCCGTTCCGGGCCAGGTCCCGGAAGCAGTCCCACGCGCGGCTGACCAGCGCCGGGTGCGTCCGCAGGTCGATCACCGTGCGGGCCAGCGCCGCCGCCGAGGCCAGCATCGCCGCCCGGCCGCGGGGGCTCGCCGCGGCCGCGGCGAACTCGGGCGTGTGGTCCGACATCTCCTCCGCCGTGATCGCCACGAACGGGTGGATCGCCGGGACGCGGACGCTGACGTCACCGATGTCCGACGACCCGAGGAAGACCCCCGGCGCCGGCGGGGTCGCGTGGATCCCGCACGCCGCCAGGTGCTCGGTGAACCGCTCCGAGAGCACCGCGTTGTCGCGGAAGTGGGCGTACCCGCGGCCGAGGCGTTCGACTTCGGCCTTCGTCCCGGTCGCCAGCGCCGCGCCCTCCGCGCACGTCGTGACGTCCTCCACCAGGCGGTCCAGCGCGTCGGTGGTCAGCGCGCGCAGCCCGAACCGGCCTTCGGCCCGGTCGGGGACGATGTTCGTCGCCTCGCCGCCGTGGGTGATGATCCCCTGGACGTGCGACCCGGCCGGCAGCCGCTGGCGCAGGGCCGAGACCGCACCGAAGGCCTGGATCAGCGCGGCGAGGGCGTCGACGCCGTGCTCCGGGTCGCCGGTCGGGTGGGCGGCCCGGCCGTGGAAGGTCACCTTCACCTCCACCTGGGCGGTCAGCGGCGCCCACGACCACGAGTGGACCCCGGGGTGGACCATCAGGGCCGCGTCGACGTCGTCGAAGACGCCCGCCTCGGCCATGGCGACCTTGCCGCCGCCGCGTTCCTCGGCCGGCGTGCCCACCGCGAGCAGCGAGCCGGCGGTGTCCCCCAGGACGTCCTTGGCGGCCAGTGCGGCACCGAGGCCCGCCGCGGCGATCAGGTTGTGCCCGCAGGCGTGCCCGAGGCCGGGCAGGGCGTCGTATTCGAGCAGCAGCGCGACGCACGGGCGCCCCTCGCCGACGCGGGCGACGAACGCGGTGGGGAGCCCGGCGACCCCGGTTTCCACCGCGAAGCCGTCCGCGGCCAGTTCCGTGGTGAGCCGTTCGGCGGCAGCGTGCTCCTCATAGGACAGTTCCGGCCGCTCGTGCAGCGCGGTCGCGACGGCCCACAGGCGCTCCTCCAGGTGCTCGATGCATTCGTCGGCCCGCTCGTGCAGCTCCTCGTGCCACTCCATGCCCTCCGGAATACCCCAACCACCGACCCTCATGCCACCGGGGGTGTTTCCCGCGGGCCCGCTCCGGCTACTCCGGCGGAATGGACCACAGCAAGGCACCGGTACTCGAGGCGCTGCGCGACTACCACAGCGCCGGCTACGTCCCGTTCAACGCGCCCGGGCACAAGCAGGGCCGCGGCATCGACCCGCGGGTGCTCGAGGTCGTCGGGGCCGACGTGTTCAAGTCCGACGTCATCGCGCTCAACGGCCTCGACGACCGGCTGATGCGCAAGGGCGTCCTCCAGGAAGCGCAGCAGCTGATGGCCGACGCGGTCGGCGCCGAGCACACGTTCTTCTCGACGTGCGGCAGCTCGTTGTCGGTGAAGAGCGCGATGCTCGCCGTCGCCGGCCCGCACGAGAAGCTGCTGGTACCGCGGCACGTCCACAAGTCCGTGATCTCCGGGCTGATCGTCAGCGGCGTCCGGCCGGTGTGGGTGCACCCGCACTGGGACGCCGAGCGGCACCTGAGCCACCCGCCGGGCGTCCGGGAGTTCGCCGAGGCCTACGAGCGCGACCCCGAGGTCAAGGGCGCCCTGGTGGTGACGCCGACCGACTACGGCACGTGCGGCGACCTCCGGGCGATCGCCGAGTGGTGCCACCGGCACGGGCTGCCGCTGATCGTCGACGAGGCGTGGGGCGCGCACCTGCCGTTCCACGACGGCCTGCCGCCGTGGGGCATGGACGCCGGCGCCGACGTCTGCGTCACGAGCGTGCACAAGATGGGGGCCGCGGTGGAGCAGAGCTCGGTCTTCCACCTGCAGGGCGACCGCGTCGACCCGAACGTGCTGAAGGCGCGCGAGGACCTGCTCGGCACCACCAGCCCGAGCTCGCTGGTGTACGCCGCCCTCGACGGCTGGCGGCGGCAAATGGCCGAACAGGGCAAGGAGCTGCTGGACGGCGCCCTGACACTGGTGAAGTCGGTGCGCGGCCGGCTGGGCGAGCTGGGCTTCACCGTGCTGCACGACGAATTCCTCGGCCCGGACCTGGCCGACTCGGTCGACCCGCTGAAGGTCGTGCTCGACCTGGACCCGCTGGGCATCAGCGGCTACCAGGCGGCGGACTGGCTGCGCGAGCACCAGCGCGTCACCGTCGGCCTGGCCGACCACCGCCGGATGGTGGCCCAGTTCAACCACTCCGACGACGACGGGACCGCCGGAACGCTGATCGACGCGCTCGACGCGCTGCTGAAGGCCGCCCCTTCGTTCGAGAAGCCGCCGAAGGTCGACCTGCCGTCGCCGCGGGAGATGGAGCTGGAGACGGCGATGCTGCCGCGTGACGCGTTCTTCGGCCCGGCCGAGCAGGTGCCGGCGGCCGAGGCGGCGGGCCGGATCGCGGCCGAGATGATCACGCCGTACCCGCCGGGGTCGC
Organism: Amycolatopsis sp. NPDC004169; assembly: GCF_040610315.1. NCBI lineage: Bacteria > Bacillati > Actinomycetota > Actinomycetes > Pseudonocardiales > Pseudonocardiaceae > Amycolatopsis > Amycolatopsis sp. NPDC004169. The sequence continues at coordinate 7,243 of NZ_JBEXMD010000047.1, read as the reverse complement.
CCGGGGTGCTGCCCGGCGAGGTGCTCACCCGGCCGATGCTCGACTACCTCCGCAGCGGCCTCGGCGCGGGGATGCAGCTGCCGGACCCGGCCGACTCCGAGCTCGAGACGATCCGCGTCGTCGCGAAGCAGTGACACCGGAAGGGGCGGCACCTTCCCGGGAAGGTGCCGCCCCTTTCGCGGTGCTCAGGCCTTGGCGCTCTTGAGCTCCAGCGGGTTCTTCGGCGCCTTCGGGCGGGCGTCGATCATCCGCTGGCCCAGTTCCTGCAGCTGCTTGCGGCCCATCGCCGAGCGGACCTCGGGGAACCACTCGTCCTCTTCCTCTTCGACGTGGTGGCGGACGTTCTCGGTCAGCACGGTGACCTTGGCATCGAAGGTCTCGTCCTTCGGGTCCATGCCGAGCAGCTCGGACAGCATCCACACCACGACGTGGTGCTCCTCGACGCTTTCCAGGACGTGGTCCTTGGTCTCCGGCACGGCTTCCCGCGCCGCCGGGTAGAAGATCTCCTCCTCGATGTAGGCGTGGACGGTCAGCTCTTCGATGATCGAGTCCGCGATCCGGCGCTTCTCGTCGTACGCGTCCTCCTCCGCCTTCTCGAATTGCTTGAAGAGCTTCTCCACGGTCTTGTGGTCGTTCTTGAGCAGCACGATCGCGTCGGTCGACATGGCGCCCGGATACCCGCTCCCCGCCCGGGAAAACCCGTTTGCCGGAACCGCCGGACGGGTATTCATGCGACTCCCGCGACCCCCAGGAGAACATCGGTGAACGAACCCACGCGCGATGTGCTGACTTTCGGCATCGAAGAGGAGTTCTTCGTCGTCGACCGCCGCGGTCAGCTGTCCCACGCCGGCGACGACGTGGTCGACGCGGCCGAGGCGGCCGGCGACGACCAGGGCGAACTGCAGCACGAACTCACGCGCTCCCAGGCCGAAGCGGCCACCGACGTCTGCCGCACCCACACCGAAGCCCTGCGCCAGCTGCGCGGCCTGCGCGGCGACCTCGCCTCGGCCGCCCGGCGCCGCGGGTACCGGGTGCTGCCGGCGGCGTCCCCGCTGCTGTTCGAGGCGGACCCGCCGGTCATCACGCCGAACCCGCGCTACGAGCGGATGGCCGAGCACTTCGGCGCCACCGCGCGGACATCGCTGACGTGCGGCTGTCACGTGCACGTGGCGATCCCGGACAAGGAGAGCGGCGTCCAGGTCCTCAACCGGATCCGCCCGTGGCTGCCGGCCCTGCTCACGGTGACGGCGAACTCGGCGATCTCCGACGGCTACGACACGGGCTACTGCAGCTGGCGTTATCAACAGTGGAGCCGCTGGCCGTCGGCCGGTCCCCCGCCGCGGTTCGCGTCCCTGGACGAGTACGAGAGCATCGTGGACGGCTGGCTGCGCGCAGGCTCGATCCTCGACCGCGGGATGATCTACTGGGACGTCCGGTTGTCGGACAAGCAGCCGACCCTGGAGTTCCGCATCGCCGACGTGGCGGCGACCCCGGAGGACGCAGTGTTGTTGGGCGTGCTGGCCCGCGGCCTGGTGGCCACGGCGCTCGCCGACGACGGTGCCGCACCGGAGTTGTCGAACGAGGTGCTGCGCGCGCAGTTGTGGCGGGCGTCGAGGGAGGGTGTCACGGGCTGCTGCCCGCACCCGAAGAGCGGCGGGCTGGAGCCGACGAAGGTGGTGCTGGACGACTTGATCGCGTTGGTGGCCCCGGCGCTGGAGGCGGCCGGGGACCTGGAGTTCGCCCGCGAGCGAACGGACCACCTCGCCACGGAGGGCGGCGGGGCGGACCGGCAACGGAGGCGGTTCGCGGAGCGGAAGCGGGCCGAGGACGTGGTGGACCTGCTGACGGGCGACTAGGGGCACTCCGGGGGCGGATCGCCGGGGCCGAGCTGGAGGGCGGTCAGGATCTCGTGGGGTGCCATCGCCAGCCCGGGTTGGTGGTCCAGCTGGAACTGCTGGGCCGAGGTGAGCTGGTGGACGCCGACGACGCCGTCCACCTTCACGATCAGGAGCGCACCCACCCGGATGACCGCCTCCTTCGTCGGCTGCAGGGCGGTGAGGACCGGGCCGAGGTTCTGCAGCATGGTCGCGGTGATCGTCGCGTCCTGGCTGAGAACGAGCCGGGCTTCTGCCGCGTGGGCGGCGACATGCGCGAGTTCGCGGCCTTTCGGCGTGCGCGCGGCGAGACGGACCTTGGCTCGCAGGCGGCGGAACCACGAGCCGAGGATCGGCTCGTCGGCGTCGGCTATCCAGCCGCCGACCTGGGTCACGAGGTCCTCGACGGCGTTTTGGACCTCCTCGTGGATCGCTTCGTCCGAGAGGTAGATGCTGATCGGCAGGTCCGATGGTGCGGGCTCACGGTGCGGCGAACCGGTCGAGCTGGGGATCGAGAAGCCTGAGAAGTCGGTCTCCTGAGCGCGGTGAACGCAAACCGGGCACGAAAAGGCGTGCCTGAAAATGACCACACACTGGTCGGCGGTGAGAACCAGCCCCTGGTGAAGATTTTGCTGCTCCGGAGACAGGATGTTGGCGAGCAGGCTGTCCAGCACTGGGCAGTCCGCCCGGCCGGAATGGGCAAGAACCAGCGCGACGATCGCATCCCGGGTGAGCTGTCGAGCGCGCTGCAGCTGAACTTTCACGATGGAGACCGGCAGATCCAGCGCGGCGGCAAGCTCCGCACCGGTCACCAGGGTGTCGCGCTCGATGCTGAGCCGGACGTGTTCCTTCATCAGCCGCTGCAATTCGCCGCCGAGGCTTTCGATGGCCGGAGGAAGGATCGCCCAGAGGTCACGTTTGCTGATGATGGTTTCCAGGTCGGCGGGAACCGAAACCAGGTCCTCGATGTCGATCTTGGCGTGCGCCAGCTCAAGGTAGGGTTCGTCAGGTACGTAGGAGAGCTCACCCAGGTCGTCGAACGGGCGTACGCGATCGTTTTCGCGATACCGCTCCTTGAGGACGTTGCTCGCGATTCCGATCAGCCACGGATCGAGGGACCTCGGCGGTCGGTTCGCTCGAATCGCTTCCAGGGCCCGGGTGACGATTTCGCTGACGCAGTCGTCGACGTCCGCCGCATTCGGCAATCGTGCGGTGAGATATTTGCGGACCTTGCCCTGGCACAGTTCCAGCAAGGCCGCCGATGCGGCTGCGTCACCGGCCTGCAATCGGCCGATCAGGTCGTCTTCCGGCATGCTGCCTCCCTGCGTCCCGCTGCACAGAGGTTAGCCGGAAAACGTACCCCATCTCGACTAACTCACGACCCCGTAAAGGCGATCAAGCAACTCCAAAGCCCGAACCGCAGCCCGCGACTCGCCCGGATCCACCACCAGGTGAACCCCAGCCTCCTCGGCATGGCGGTGGGCGCGCAAAAGCACCCGGATCCCCGCCGCCCCGAGGAAACACACGTTCCCGAGGTCCACGCGCAACACCCCCGGCCGGCCGCGGATGTGCTCGTCCAGCAGCGCCGCCAGGTCGGGCACCGTGTTCAGGTCGATCTCCCCGGTGACCTCCACGACCACCGCGTCGGGGGTCTTCCAGCGGATGCGGCTTCCCAGGTCCCCTTCGGACGGTGCGCGGGGTGAAGGCAGGCGGTGCTCCGGCGGGGCGTCCGCCCCCACCACGCGCAACCGCTCGTGAGTCGTCATGGGTGCGAGGTACCCGCGCGGTGTGAACGGCGAAACAAGCGAAGGGTCCCCGCGCATTTCCACCACCGGAACGGGTAACCGCGTCGCACGCCCGTCCGGAAGGAGCCCGCCCATGTCCGACGGCCCGCCCACGATGGGTGTCGAAGAGGAGTTCCTCCTCGTGAACCCGCGCACCGGGCACGTGTCGCCGGGTGCGGAACTCGTCCTGGCGCGGTACCGGCACCACGGCCCGCTGCCCGACGGTGTCGGCGTGCACCGGGAACTGCGGCTGACGCAGCTCGAGGCCGTCAGCGGGGTCTGCACCACCGCCGCGGAGCTGCGGCACCAGCTGACCGCCGCCCGGCGGGTGCTCGCCGGTGCCGCCGCGGCCGAGGACTGCGCGCTGCTCGCCACCGGTACGCCCGTCGGGCCCGGGCCGGCCGCGCCAGCTCCCGAAAGCGCCGGACGCTACGCCGAGATCGACGCCGTCTACGGCGCTCTGGTCGCCGACTACGAGGCCTGCGGGTGCCACGTCCACGTGGCCGTGCCCGACCCCGACACCGCGGTCGCCGTCGTCAACCACCTCGGGCGGTGGCTGCCCACGCTGCTCGCCCTCTCCGCCAACTCCCCGTTCGACCACGGCCGCGACACCGGCTACGGCAGCTGGCGGATGGTCCTGCAGTCCCGCTTCCCCGGCTCCGGCATCGCGCCCCACCTCCGCAGTCACGACGACCACCGCCGGGCGGTGGACGCGCTGGTCGACTGCGGGGCGCTGGTCGACCCGGACCAGACGTTCTGGCTGGCCCGCCCGTCCGGCCGGTTCCCGACGGTCGAGTTCCGGGTCGCCGACACCGCGCTCACCGTCGACCACGCGGTGCTGCAGGCCCTGCTGAGCCGGGCGCTGGTGCAGCGGGCCCTGGCCGAGCTCGCCGCGGGCCGGGAAGCCCCGCCGCTGTCCCCGCAGGTCGCCGCGGCCGGGGTCTGGGCCGCCGCGCGGCACGGCCTCGGCGGGCAGCTCGTGGACGTCGTGACCGCGACCCGGCGGCCCGCCTGGAGCCTCGTCGGCGAGCTCCTGGAGCACGTCCGGGCGCCCCTGGCGGAGAGCGGCGACCTGCCGGAGGTCCAGCAGCTGCTGGAAATCGTGCGGATGGAGGGCACCGGGGCCGCGCAGCAGCGCGCCGCCGCCGGTGGCGAGACGGCGGCCGCGGTGCGGTGGCTCGCCGCAGCGACCGTGCCCGCGGCGCATGGAACGCTGCTCACCGGGTAGCCGGACTCATGACGACTTCCACCACTGCCCGGGCGGCCACCCTGCCGGCCGCCCGGGGCCCGCTCTCGGAGTCCGTGCTGGGGATTCTCCTGCGCGCGCACCCGCGGGCGGACCTGGACTTCGACGGTCTCGCCGACGCCGACCCGCTCGGCGACGACCTCCAGCTGGCCCTGCACCTGTGCTACGAACTGCACTACCAGGGCCTGCCCGGGGTGTCCCCCGACTGGGAATGGGACCCGGAGCTGCTGCGCCTGCGCGGCGCGCTGGAGGCCCGCTTCCTCGCCGCGCTGCACGAGAACGTGGCGGGCGGCGACGACGTCACCGCCGAACTCGACGCCCTGCTGGTCGAGCCGATCGACGGGGAAGGGGTGTCCCACCACCTCCGCGACCACGGCGACTGGACGCAGGTGCGGGAGTACTTCACCCACCGCTCGATCTACCACCACAAGGAAGCCGACCCGCACGCGTGGGTGATCCCCCGGCTGCGCGGCCGCGCCAAGGCCGCCCTGGTGGCGGTGGAGTTCGACGAGTTCGGCGGTGGCCGCGCGGAGCTCGCGCACTCCCGCCTCTACGCCGACCTCCTGCGCGCCGCGGGGCTGCCCGACGGCTACCTGGAGCTCATCGACCAGGTGCCGGGCGCCATGCTGGCGGTGGTCAACATGATGTCGCTGTTCGGCCTGCACCGGTCGCTGCGGGGCGCGCTGTGCGGCCACTTCGCCGCCGCGGAGATCACCACCGCACCCTCGGCGCAGCGGATGGACCAGGCCCTGCGGCGCCTCGGCGCCCCCGACGCGTGCCGGCTGTTCTACACCGAGCACATCGAAGCGGACGCGGTCCACGAACAGGTGATGCGGCACGACGTGCTCGGCGACCTGCTGGACCAGGAGCCGGAACTGGCCGCCGACGTCGTGTTCGGCATCCAGGCGACCGAGTTCCTCGAAGGCCGCTTCGGCGAGCTGCTGCTGAGCCGCTGGAAGGCCGGGAAGTCCTCGCTGCGGGCCTGACCCGCCGACGGCCTCCCGGCGCGTGCCGGGAGGCCGTCTTCGTCAGTCGCCGTCCTGGACGCGGACGCGTTTGCGGTGGCTGGTGTCGCAGAACGGGAACCGCTTGCTCCGACGGCACGCGCACACCGCGACCACGAAGCGATCGGAGCGCACCAGCTCCCCGTCCGGCGTGCTCATTTCGACCGGCCCCTCCACCAGCACCGGGCCGCCCGGCACGACGGTCACCCGCCGAGGTCCCCGGTCAGCGGTCGGCACGGAGCACCACCAGCTCTTCCACCCGCTGCCCCGGTTCGATCAACCCGGCCGCCTCGAGGAACTCCGTCCGTCCGGAAAGGACCGGTCCGAACGGGATCCAAGCGCGCCGGGCCACCGAAACCCGCAACCCGCGCGAAGCCAGCAGCGCGGCCGACTTGTCCACATCGGACATGGCGGACTGCACGAGCAGCATCGTCCCGCCCGGGCGCAGCAGCCGGCCGGCGGCAGCGCACAGCGGGTCCAGCAGCGCACGGCCGTCCGGGCCCGCGTCCCAGCCGCGGGTGGACCGAACGGCCGGCGCCGGGGACGGCACGTACGGCGGGTTCGCGACGACGACGTCGAACGGGCCTTCGCGCAGTGCTCTGCCGAGGCCGCCCCGGCACGGGCGCACGGTGAGCTGCCGGGCCAGCGCGTTGAGCCGCACCGAGGCCAGTGCCCGGCGCGAAAGGTCCAGTGCGAACACGGTTCCCGCACCGCGGCGGGCCAGGGTAATCGCCTGCGCGCCGGTGCCGGTGCACAGGTCGAGGGCACGCGCGCCGGCCGGGATCGCCAGTTCCGCGATCGCCGACGCGAGCAGGGCGGTGTCCTCCTGCGGGCGGTAGACACCGGGCAGGCGCAGCATCCGCGGGGCGGGCGGTACGGGCCGGTGGACGACGGACCGGGCGGCCAAGGGGCCCGGGCGGACGGGTTCCGCCGACGTGGTCATCTGGGTCTCCTTCACCTCGCCGCGGCCCCGGCACGATCGCCGGTCGACAACCGCGTCGCCCTGGGCTACCCGGTGATCTTGGCCGCAAACGCCGGCGGTTGAGCCGGGCCGAGCCGGGTATCCGCAACGGAAAGAGATGTGAAGGAGGGACAGGAATGACGTCCGAAGAGCGCACGCAGCACCCGACCGAGCCCGCCGAGGGCGCCCGCGGCGACGACCCGCACGGCGACACCCCGGAGGCCCAGCGCGAGACCCTCCGCGGCGAGCAGGGCACCTCGAGCGGCGACGAGCACGACGACAGCGACCCGCAGTCGGGCTGAGCGGTCACCACGAAGCCGGGGTGGGGGGGGGTCTTTGGGCAGACCGCCACCCCAGTTGGTGGTGGGGGGTGC